>CANTEW010000027.1 GCA_947652925.1 uncultured Lachnospiraceae bacterium | reverse complement strand
AAATTTCATGGAAGGCGAGAAGATATACTGCATTTCCTTACTCGCATACCGTTCTGACAAAGGACTCTGATATATATCTGTATTCATCTGTATCTCCTTTTACTCTTCAAATTCCCCCCGGATGTCCTCCGCAGGCGGGGTCATGGGATATCTCCCTGTAAAACAGCCGTTGCACATGGATATCCCCGGCGCAAGATCCGGCAGTCTCTCCAGACGCAGATAGGCCAGGCTGTCCGCCCCGATGATCTGGCAGATCTCTTCCACCGTCCTGTTATATGCGATCAGCTGATCTTGTGCCGGAACATCCGTGCCAAAATAACAGGGCCACAAAAAGGGCGGGGAACTGACACGCATATGCACTTCTTTTGCTCCCGCATCCCGCAGCATGTACACGATCCGGCCGCTGGTGGTCCCCCGTACGATGGAATCATCGATCATGATCACCCGTTTTCCCGCCACTGCTCCTTTTAACACATTCAGTTTTACCTGGACACTGGACTCCCGGCTGCTCTGCCTAGGCTTGATGAACGTCCTGCCCACATAACTGTTTTTCACAAAGGCCGTGCCGTAAGGGATACCCGACTCCATGGCATATCCCAGAGCCGCCGCGTTCCCCGAATCCGGAACCCCCACCACCACGTCCGCCTCCACAGGGTGGTCCATAGCCAGGAACCGTCCCGCCTGTATCCGGGACGCATACACACCTGCCCCGTCGATCACGCTGTCCGGCCTGGCGAAATAGATATATTCGAAAATACACCGGGCCTGTTCCTGGGGCTGCAGACACATGCGTTTGTCCGAGAGGATCTTCCCCTCCCCTGTGATGGTCACGATCTCACCCGGCTCCACATCGCGCACATACGCCGCCCCCACCGTGTCCAGGGCGCAGGTTTCCGAAGCGGCGATATACGCGTTCCCCCGCTTCCCGATACAGAGAGGTTTGAATCCATAGGGATCCCTGGCGGCGATCAGCTTCCGGGGAGACATGACGAGCAGAGAATAAGACCCCTTGATCTTACCCATGGCATTCGCCACCGCCTCCTCCACTGACTTCGTGTGTACCCGCTCCCGGGCGATATGGTAAGCGATCACCTCCGAATCGATCGTAGTCTGGAAGATCGCGCCTCCGTATTCCAATTCCCGGCGCAGCTCATTGGCGTTGATCAGATTCCCGTTATGGGCCACGCCCAGCGTCCCCTTTATATAATTGAGTACCAGGGGCTGGGCATTCTCCCGGGTGCTGGCTCCCGCTGTGGAATAACGCACATGGCCCACGCCGATATCGCCGTGGAGGTCTTCCAAGATCTCTGCGGTAAAGACTTCATTGACCAGCCCCATCCCCTTATGGGAAGACACACTCCTCTTCGGCCCGCCTGTATCGCTGACGGCGATCCCACAGCTCTCCTGCCCCCGGTGCTGGAGGGCGAACAGTCCATAATAGATCGTCGATGCCACATCATGCCCGTCCAGGTCATAGATCCCAAAGACCCCGCATGCTTCCTTTAATCTGCTGTCAAACTCCTGCTCTCTCTCCATGTGGACTCTCTCCCGCTCTTCTTTTACTGGATACCCAGACGTTTGAAAACTTCCTCGTAAGCCTCTTCTACATTGCCAAGATCCCGGCGGAAGCGGTCTTTATCCAATTTTTCATTGGTCTCTACATCCCACAGACGGCAGGTATCCGGGGATACCTCGTCAGCCAGCAGGATCTCCCCGTGGAAACGCCCGAACTCGATCTTAAAGTCAATGAGTCTTAACCCCAGGGATAAGAAATACTCTTTCATCACCTGGTCGATCGTCCTGGTATAGCTCTTGATCTTATCGATCTCTTCCTGCGTGGCCAGTCCTAAAGCCAGCGCATAGTCGTCATTGATGAAGGGATCTCCCAGATCATCGTTCTTATAACTGAATTCCAGGATCGGGCACAATAGCTCACGGCCTTCCTCCACGCCCATACGCTTGGAAAAACTCCCCGCAGCCACGTTGCGCACGATCACTTCCAGGGGTACGATCTCCACTTTCTTCACAGCCGTCTCCCTGTCGCTCAGTTCTTCCACCAGATGGGTGGGGATGCCTTTTTCCCCGATCAGCTTGAACACATGGTTGGTCATCCGGTTGTTGATCGCGCCTTTGCCCACGATCGTGCCTTTCTTCTCCCCGTTAAATGCGGTGGCGTCGTCTTTATAGTCCACGATCACCACATCCGGGTCTTCTGTTGCATATACTTTCTTCGCTTTACCTTCATATAGTAGTTCTTTTTTTTCCATTTTTTCCATCCTTTTTCCGTCAAAGTCGTATTTATAAAAGTATCGTGGATATAAAAATTATAAAGCATGGCTCACTAAAATACAATAGTAAAACCATTCATCCGATCAGGACTGCCTTGCCTGCAAAAGCGAAGCCATACCTCCTGATCCTCTCGGCAGGGATCCCTCTCATCTGCAGTCCTGTCTCATACCGTTTTTCTCTGATCTGCGCCAATGCATTTTCCACCGTCTCTTTCAGATCTTTTTCTTTTTTCGGGTCAAAGACTTTAAATCCAATGACTACGCCGGGATCTTCCAGAGATAAAGGTTCCAACATGATATCATATCTGCCGAGGCCGCTCTCACGGTTGGACGTGATCCGATACCTATCCTGCAGTTCCACCATCAGCCCCAGCACAAAGCCATGGTAAAAGCGTTCCGGCTGCACATATCTCCCCGTATCAAAGAAGCTGAACGTCTGTCGGGCCACACGCTCCATATATGCGTTCATCCCATCCAGATCATCCAGGAGCAACGCCTTGATAAAACCATTATACTCCCGTCTCACACTGGAAAACCAACCCCGGACCATTTTCTGGAACATGACTATTACTTCCAGGTCTGTCAGTTCCAATCCGTACTTGGGCGCCGTCACATATCCGGTCCTGTACTCCTCATGCTCCACCACTTTCAGATATCCACCGGCCACCAGCAAACTCCATATAGCCTCTTCGCTGCCGTCCAGCTGGTCATAGATGATCTGCTCGTCCATAGCGGTCACCAGACGTCCTCCCGCCAGCAATATCCCAAAAGATGATCTAAGACCCTCATCCCCTTCCCGGATCAGCTTGCCGACCAGACTATTAGAACTTGTATCTGCCCAGTAGATATCCACTTTCTTTTTATCCAGATAATTTAAGACAGACCAGGGATTGTAGATATCCTTCGCCTTTCCGAAGATAAAGCCATTATACCATTCCTTGACTCCCTGCTTATCTTCCAGTCCAAAAGCATCCATGGCCGCAAATACTTCCTCCTCCGTAAATCCAAAGGCATCCCCATATTTATCCGATGTGGCCGTCACCACTTCCAGATTATTCAGATCCGAAAAGATAGACTCTTTCGACACTTCTTTGCCATATACCTCCCTCTCATGATAAGGATCACGACCCTGTATTGTGGTGATATTCTTTCGTCATCTGCCCCAGGAGTTCTTCCACGCTGTGCTCCTGCACATAGATATCCGTACTGCTGTAGAATTCCGAGATCGCATCCTGGATCTCTTTTCTGGTCTGTTCATCCACTTTCATCTCTGCCATCCGGCTCTCATATTCGATCGGCGTTTTCGCATTGCTGTAGGCCAGAAGATAATGTTTGAGGGAATCCCTTGTGTGCAGGCACTCATATGCCCTCTCAAAACACTCAAGGGCTTCTTCTTTCTGGAAAAGGCGGCTGTACGCACATCCCAAGTTATGGTAGATACTCCCGGAAAAGCGGGGCGAGCTGGGGCGGTCGGCTACCTGTTCCAGGACTGTGCGGTATACCCGTATGGCGTTGACATATTTCCGGTTTTCCATCAGGCAGTCCCCTTTCAGTTTTTCCCGTACAGGGACTGACTGTTTCTCCAGAGCCGAGATCTTATTCCGGTACGACCGCAGCTCGTCCTGGGGGAGATAATTGATCGAGCGCAAGATCTCGCAGACAAAATCCTCCAGTGGGACCGTGCCGTGTTCTATCAGCATCAGCAAGCGCCTGGCCAGTTCTTTCATACCCAGCTCCTGGCTGATCCATCTGCACAGTCCCGCATTCATCAGGCTGGCGTCCACCAGATACAGATCCCGGTGGAGATAATAGCATAATTCCTCAATGGAGTAGATATTTGTGCCGATATTTTGGATATAATAGGGGACCGATGCCATCGATGCTTTACATAAAATATAACCGCTCATGGATACCTCCTTACGCTTGGATCGTCTCTGTCCATATCTTTTTGCTGGAGGGATACATCTCCCCGAAGCCCATATCTTTCACTGTGATCTTACAGACTGTTTCCGACTGACACTCCAGGCACACCCGCAGGCGTGTTGTCCGGTTGGGCCTGGGCGGGAGTCCCGGCAGGGACATGGAAACTTTTTGCTTATCATTTGACTGCATCTGACTGATATAAAAGATCAGCTGCCCGGTATCATCCAAGATCAGGTCGAAGACCGTCCGGCATTCGTACCAGTTCTTCCCCGCCTGGATGATCGGATAATACGCCGGGGAACCCATGATCATCATATCCATGCCTATATTATATTTTACCAGAGCATCGCTCAGATAAAGATATCTCCGGAGTTCCTTGTCTTCTAATTTTTCCTTCGCTGTATAACATGCCCCTTTTGCAAATAGATTATTGCCGTAAAAGACCTTCCTCTGCTGTTTGCACAAGAGTCCTACCGACTTGACAGCCCACTCCTGGTGGAAACCATTCCCAGTGAGCAGGATACTGGAATACATCCCCCCTCCCAGCGACTCCTGGATAAATCTGCAGAAATCCCCATCCCGCTCCTTTGCCTCCTGGGGGAGTGTGACAGACACCGGCTTTTCCAGCGTCACCAGTATGGGCTTTGTATTGCTGGTCATAGAGAGTCTGCGGAAGCTCACCAGATCCTGGTCGAAGGCATACCACCCCACACTGCGGCTCCAGTACTCCGGTTTCTGGCATAAAGTATAATAATAAAAGCTCTCTGAGTGATCCTGCAGCATATAGCTGTCTCGAGAAAACCCGATATCCTCACAGGCCTTCTGAAGGTTCTCCACCATGACCTTCGTCAGCCTCTCTACCGTGATCACAAGACACTTGGTATGCTTTACCGGTTCTACCGTGCCCAGAGCCTTCAGGATCTTTCCCAGGAAGATCCCCATCAATTCCCATGGCCTCTTCTCCTCACCGCCTACCTGGACGGCTTGCGTATCCTTACAGATCTCATAGAGTCCCTCTACCAGGATGCCGCCCTGTTCCTTTGCATTGTAAACGGCTTCCCGTCCAAAATACCAGACATCCTGATCCATGTTCTTACACACACAGGTAGGGAATTCATACTGGCTGCTCCCCACTTTCATGGACAAAGACACAGGTTCCCTCGCTTTTCTGTCATAATAGCAGAGCTGTGACTCCGTTTTTCCAAAATCGATCCCTATCAGAATATCTCTAATCTCATTCATAAACCGTTCCTTCTTCAATGGGGAACATACTCTCCACGAATTTTTCCTGTTCCAGATATTGTGTCATCTTCTCTTTTACCGCATCTGACTTGCCCAGTTTTTTTGCCGCCAGTATCTCATTGATCAGCTGGTACTTTGTCTCCTGGGGCTGATGGGCCATGGATTTGGTGAGGGTCTTCTCATTTGTCTTCTTGATCTCGCCATCCAGCTCCACTGTAAAATAATAGTGGATAGACTCACCGTAAAAAAGTGTGAAGGTCCGTCCATGGATCCCCTCAAACAGATCCGGCAGAGGCTCCTGGCGATATTCCCGCCCCTCCCCGATCCCTGTATCCAGAGCATAGTGGATCGTGACCTCTGCACGGGGACTGGTGACATACTCTACAAAGACCTTATCGTCCAGCTGATACGCCCCCAGCAGATTCCTGGGCAGTTTCCGGAAAAAAGCAAAAGTAAGGTTCTTGCGATAACATTCTTCCAGCAGGCTCCTGACCTGCTGGGACTGGGCCTCCGTCAACTTCCTTTTATCACAATAATACGCGAGCAGCGCCAGACGGCACACCAGCTCCAGATGCCATTCTCTCTCATACGCAGTCTCCAGATACTGGGCCACAAGTTCCGGCATGGTCTTTTGACGGACAAAATATCCATAGGACCAAAAGGTCAGATACTCCCGGATGACCTGCTCACGCCCCTTATTCTTTACATAATGTTCCAGCACCTGGCTGCCTTCCCAGAAATAGTCCCCCACAAACACACTGACCGCCAGGATCTTCTCTTCCAGCTGATAGGTATCCATCTGAAAGTCCCTGGCGCTCACCCACAACCGGTAGAGTTCCGCCACAGGCCCCAGATAGTGCATCATCAGATACTGCAAGATCACCTCGTCATACTTTTTATGCTGGAAGACGTAGAGCGCCAGTGCTTCGATCTCCTCATCCTCTCCAAACTCCCGGCTCAAGATCCATCGGCTGCATAATCTGACCGATAACTCCAGCCGCACCCCTTCCAGCCCGTATCTGCAGTAGATCTGACAGGCTTTCTCATAGGATCCGTACTCGATCAGAAGCTCTGCCAGCTGCACTTTATCCACAGCCACATACTCCTCCACATCGATGGAAGATAAAAAAGCCTCTATCTGCCCCCCATCTCCCAGGGACTGATAGTGATCCAGCAGATCTTTGCGCACTTTATCCCGGTATCCTGGAGTGAATGCCCCCGACTGGGTGATCTGGAAAAAAAGATCCAGGTCTTTCCCTTCCATCCCTCCCGGACCCCCGCACTGTTCCAGCAAAAACCCCGGATGGGTACAACCTTCCTGACGGCACATCTCCAGCATCTCTTTATCAAAGAGTTTGCGCAGGTTATAGTCGATCGTCGCCTCATATCGACGTTTTTTGTCATCCTGGAAGATGATCACTGCGTCCTCGCTGTAGATCTGGGGATAAGACAGCCCGTTGACACAGGGATATACCTCCTCGTCCTGCAGCGGCTCATGGCGGACGATCACATAGCGGATATCCGGCCTGTCGCAGTACAGCCGATGGGTGAACACGATCTTCTGCAGATCTTCTGCCTCCAGCACATCCATACAGTCATGGTACAAGACTGCGTAATTCTCATCCATCGCCCCGCTCTTCAACTTCCTCTTGCTGAATCCCTCTATGATCTTCCGATAATCCTCATAGGAATGGAGATCTTCCTCTTTGTGCCGGACGATGTTCGCATAGACCAGCGCCTTTTTGTTATCGCTCAGCGTGTTGTTGTATAGAAAATAGATCCGCAGGTTTTTCGGCAGCATCCGCTGATCGTCCATATCGATCGTGTCCATATAGTATTCAAACAGGCTGGTGATCCGCAGGTTTTCCTCCACTGCTCTGGAAAACCAGGGGAAAAACTGCTTCTCCCTGGGACTGCCCTTCATGATGGATTTACAGATAGCCTCCAGGATATCTCTCTTCGGGTACTTTTCATAAAGACATATCAAGAGTTTGTAAAGACAGGGATCAAAATTCTTCTGGTAACTGCTCAGATAGGCGATCCGCACCGCCATCTCTTCCCCGATCTTCCTATTGCGCCCTGCAAACAGGAGTACCTGGATCCAAAATCCGTTCAGATGGGGGAGCAGGCTGATATCCTTCTCTATCATGGTGAACGCTTCCAGATAGAGCAGGGGGCTGCGGTTGCCGTAATCAAACTGCTCCTCCATCATGTACAGAGTCTTTGCCGTGGACAGGAGCAGATCGTCATCCAGCTGTACAAGGACCCAGAACAGAAGGAAACTGTTCGGCTTCTGCCTGTACAATGCCCGCAGCTTCTGGACCACTTTCCCCCGGTCCTTCAGAAGATCCACAAGATGGCAGACATAGAGGTAGACGCCCGCCAGTTCCAGATCGTCTGCCGTAAAGTTCTTATCCTGATATTTCAGTAAGATCTCCCTCGCCAGTCCCTGCTGATCATCCATATAGTATACATAAGCTTTATAGACTTGATACACCGGATAATCACATCCCGCTTCCTCCATCTGCTCCAGGGCCTTTATGCTCTCACCCACCCACACTTTATAATCCTGCTGATGGAGACGAAATCTCAGATAGCTCTTATACAAGACCAGTTTCTGTTTTTTCTCATAGAGATCTATATCCACCTGGATCTTGGGGTTCTGGGAGGCTGTGACCTGATAGTCCAGACATTCATAAGCATCCCTCACCCGGATCTTTCCGAACCTCTTTCCCTTTCCCAGATCATCACCCTCGATCCGGTATTCAAGATAAAAAGAACTGCCGATAAAATCCTCGTCTGTGACCACCCGTTTATCCACCTGGATAAGATCGCCGATCACTTCGATCTCCAGCCGCAGATGCCCCCATCCGCTCCTCTTTATCAACAGGGTCTCCTGCACCGTTTCTGTCAATTGATAATGTTCAGCCTGCTCCTCGCCCAGGGAGATATAGACCGGGTCTTTCTCCCCGATCCCGATCAGAAATTCTTCCATGTGCTGATATGTCACTGGATTCTGGGACATCCCCTCATACAGCGTGCGTGCCTTACCCTCCTGGATATCGGCTATCTCCGGAAAAGACGGATCTGTGAACAGGCGGAACGCCTCCCGAAAACTATTGCGGGCCAATCGCACAAAGTCCTCCCTGCCCCGGATACGCCCCACGGAAGACTGGGGCTGTCTCTCCTCGATCTGGATATAAAAGGGGATATGGCACTCTCCCAGATCCGTTAATAAGACCATCTCTCCCTGACAGCTGTCGCCGGGGCAGAGTCCCCCCACATCGATCCCATAGGGTATCTGGACAGCCGTGCCGGAAAAATATTCCACCCCCGGCACAAAACGACGATGGGAGGAGACGACGAACCCGCGGATCTTCCGATCCTCCTGCGTCCCCACATGGAGGACCCCCTGCTCATTGACCCCCGGCGGGATCGTTATGCGTATCTCTTTTTGGGAAAATATCAGCTCTGGCATATCATATTCAAATTTATCACCGAGTAATCGATCTATCCGTATCTTCACAAGTGTCTCCTATATCAACATAGCAAATATTAAATGTGTCTGAAAAGTATTTCCTGTCAATTGTCCGGATGGAGCGCGAACGCGTGTCTTAAAGATCATTTACGCCATCTGCAAGCCCCATTTTGCGGCCGATCTGCCCCGCTTTCAGTTGGCGTAGCCCGCTACGCCGCCCTCCTTTGGATCAGATACCCCACAGATCATGACATACAGTTGACATAAAACATTTTTCAGACACACTCTGACTTGACTTTTTATCTTCTGTCTTACTATAATGGATTATACACCACATGGAAAAGGTTCGCAATTATAAAAAAGAAAGGTATACGGATCATGATCAAACACAAAGACCACTTCCATGGCAGTGACCTGGAAGAGATAGAGAAATGCTTCGGCATAAAAAAAGAGAAGATCATCAGTTTCAGCGCGAACGTAAACCCCCTGGGTATCTCTACCCGTCTGCGCACAGCGCTCGCAGGACAGCTGGATGCGATCACCCGCTACCCGGACCGGGAATATACAAAGCTGCGCCAATGTATCTCCGCTTATACAGGCGCCCACACGGAAAATATCATCATGGGCAACGGCTCCACAGAACTGATCTCTCTGTTCATCCAGGTGGCCCGCCCAAAAAAAGCCATGATCCTAGGCCCCACATACTCAGAATACGAACGGGACATCAATCTGGGCGGGGGCAGCTGTATGTATTACCCACTGAAAGAACAGCAGGACTTCCAGACGGACGTGGACGACCTGTGCCGGAAACTGCATGACGGCCTGGACCTGCTCGTCCTGTGCAACCCCAACAACCCCACCTCCACAGCCATCACAAATACCCAGATGCGCCGGATCTTGGACACCTGCCTCCAGTACGGCATCTTCGTGATGGTGGATGAGACATATGTGGAATTCGCCCCCAACGAGTCGCAGATCACTTCCGTAAAACTCACGGATCATTACACAAACCTGATCATCCTGCGGGGGACCTCCAAATTTTTTGCCGCCCCCGGCCTACGCCTGGGCTACGCCATAACAGGAAATCCCGACCTGATCGCCAAGATCAACCTGCGCAAAGACCCCTGGACCATCAACAGCCTGGCAGAGATCGCCGGACAGATCATGTTCCAGGACCAGGGATATATCCAGGAGACCAAGGATCTGATCAGCACCGAACGGGAACGGATCTTCCAGATCCTGACAGACTGGGATACTGTCAAGGTATATCCTCCTCAGGGGAATTTTATGCTGATGCGCGTCCTGAAAGAGGGTATAGACGCACCGGTACTCTTCCGGCACTGTATCCAAAAAGGGCTGATGATCCGCGACTGCTCCACATTCCCATTCCTGGATCCCCGTTATGTCCGCTTCTGCATCATGCTGCCCGCACAAAATGATATGCTGATAGACACTTTGAAGGAGTGTATGTATGGAAAAAATATTGATCATTGATGACAGCGTCGTACAGGCACGATATCTGGAAAATATCTTGGAAGACGACTATGAGATCACCCTGGCGCATACGGCGGATAGCGGCCTGTCGTATGCAAAGACCGGCGAGTATTCCCTCCTCCTGCTGGATGTGGTCATGCCGGAGATGGATGGTTTCATGCTGTTAAAAAAATTACAGGAAGAGCTGGTCACAAAACATATCCCAGTGATCTTGATCACCGGTCTCTCAGATGCACAGCACGAAGAACAGGGACTGATCCTGGGCGCTGTAGATTATATCGTCAAACCTTTTAATCCTATGATCGTCAAAGCCCGGGTCAATACCCATATCAAATTATACCGGTACAGGACACAGATCGAACGGCAGGCCATGGTGGATGAACTGACCCAGATAGCGAACCGGAGGCAGTATGACCGATACATCATCCGCCAATGGCAGCAGGCAGTCCGGTTGAAGATCCCTTTTTCCGTCTGTATATTTGATATCGACAGTTTCAAGATGTACAACGACACATACGGCCATCCCGCAGGCGACCGGGTCATCGCCGCCGTGGCCCAGACTGCTGCCTCCCTCCTGCGGCGCAGCACCGATTTCCTGGCCCGCTATGGGGGAGAGGAATTCGTGGCCATCGTCATGGGCAGCGGCGCACAGGAGACCTTTGCCCATTTTAAAAAGATCCGCCAGGCCGTAGAAGACCTCCACATCGAGCACAAGTCTCCTGTCTCTCCATGGGTCACCATCAGCATGGGAGGGATCACAGTCTTCCCAAAAACAAACGATAAATACGATACATACTTGAAGTTCGCAGACGCCATGCTATACGACGCCAAACGCCTGGGAAGGAACCAGGTCATATGGATAGATGAAAAAAAAGCACAATTGAGAGAGCGCAGATAGATAGAGACACGATATGCCCCCTGCATCTTCCTGCAGGGGGCATATCTATATCTGTATCCTATCGCATCCGTCAAAACCTTACCTTGATATAAGCCTGGATCTCCTCCACACACTTTTCAAATCCCAATTTACTGCTGTTCAGGCACAGGTCATAATTCCTGGCGTCTGTCCACTCCCGTCCAGTATAATGCTTATAGAATTCTGCCCGGTACTTATCCGTCTTGGCGATGAACTTCTTCATCTCCTCCTCCGTCATACTGTTCTGTTCCATGGCCCTGGCCAGATTGAACGCCTCCGACCCATGGACGAATACGCTGACCACGTTGGGATAGTCTTTCAGGACAAAATCCGCCGCACGCCCGATGATGATACAGCTCTGGGTCTTCGCCAGACGCTTGATCACTTCCGCCTGATAATTGAACAGGTTTTTCGCCGACACAAAATCACTGCTCTCCGGAGGGATCAGCTCGCCTGTATAGATATCCGGAGCTATCCGCTTGAACAGACCATTTTTTAATCTCTCATCGGACTGCATGAACAGTTGTTCATTGATGCCGCTCTCTTCCGACGCCATCTTAAGGATATCCCTGCTGTACCAGGGGATACCCATCTTCTCTGCCAGCATCTTCCCTACGGTCTTCCCACCGCTCCCATACTGCCTTGCAATGGTGATCACCACGTTATCCATACACACTTCCTCCTATTCCCCTAGATAGGCTTTTTTGATCGAATCGTCATTCATCAGCTCCTCAGCCTTCCCTTCCAGGACGATGTTCCCTGTCTCCAGGACATAGGCCCTGTCCGCGATGGAGAGCGCCTTCTTGGCATTCTGCTCCACCAGGAGGACTGTCGTGCCGCCTGCGCTCACTTCCTGGATGATATCGAAGATCTCATTGACCAGGATCGGGGAGAGACCCATGGAGGGCTCGTCCATCACGATGATCTTCGGATGGGACATGAGCGCCCGCCCCATGGCCAGCATCTGCTGCTCACCGCCGCTCAAAGTCCCGGCGAGCTGGTTCTTCCGCTCCTGGAGCCGTGGAAAACGCTCATAGACCATCTTCAGAGTCTCCCCGACCTCATTTTTGTCCTTCCTTGTATATGCGCCCATCTTCAGATTCTCATATACAGACAGCTCCGCAAAGACCCTCCGCCCTTCCGGCACATGGGCCATCCCCAGGGATACGATCTTATGGGCAGGGATCTTCGTGATGTCTTTCCCCTCGAAGACCACGGAACCTTTCTTCGGCGAGAGCAGTCCGGTGATCGTATGGAGGATCGTGGTCTTTCCGGCGCCGTTGGCTCCGATCAGAGCGATGACCTCCCCCTCGTTGACTTCAAAAGAGATCCCTTTGATCGCCTGGATCATACCATAATATACTTCAATGTCTTTTATCTCAAGCATCGCCATTTTCGCCATCCCCCCTTATTCACCCAGATACGCTTTGATGACTTCCGGATCATTGAGCACATCGCCGGTCTTCCCTTCTGCGAGTACCTGGCCAAAATTAAGGACCGTCAGTTCCTCACAGATCCCGGATACCAATTTCATATCGTGTTCGATCAAAAGGATCGTCATTTGGAACTCATCCCTCACAAAACGGATCGTCTCCATCAATCCCTTTGTCTCATTGGGGTTCATCCCCGCGGCAGGCTCATCCAGAAGGAGCAGCTTCGGCTCTGTGGCCAGCGCCCTCGTGATCTCCAGCTCACGCTGCTTGCCATACGGCAGGTTCGCCGCCAGGGTATCCGCTTCCTTATCCAGGCCGAACACAGCCAAAAGTTCCATCGCCCGCTCATCCATCGCCTTTTCCACTTTAAAATACTTGGGCAGCCTGAAGATCCCTTCCAGCGTGGAATATTTATAATGGTTATGGAGGCCCACTTTCACATTGTCAAGCACCGAGAGATCCTTAAAGAGACGGATATTCTGGAAGGTCCGGGCCACCCCTGCCTTATTGATATCGATCGTCTTCCTGCCCACGATGTTCTCACCGTCCAGGAGTATCACCCCCTCATCCGGCTTGTACACACCCGTCAACAGGTTAAAGACCGTGGTCTTCCCCGCGCCGTTGGGCCCGATCAGCCCGTACAGGCATCCCTTCTCGATCTTCAGATGGAATTCATTTACCGCGCGCAGGCCGCCAAAGGAGATACCCAGATTATCTACTTTCAATAATGCCATATTTATGCAGCCTCCTTAGTACTCTTATTATTTTTTCTCCTGAACCTGGAGAGGTATCTCTCTCTCCACTCGATGGCTTTGGGACTCCAGTTGAACAGCATCATGACGATCAGCACCACTGCATAGATCAGCATCCGGTAATCGCTCAAGCCCCTGAGCAGTTCAGGCAGCAGTGTGAGTATGATCGCCGCGATGATGGATCCCCTCATATTCCCGATCCCGCCCAGCACGACAAAGACAAGGATCATGATGGACATATTGTAGCCGAAATTCTTTGGCTGGGCCGTCAGGGTCGCCAGGTTATGTGCATAGATCACGCCCGCCACGCCCGCCAGGGCCGCTGAGACGGAAAACGCCATCAATTTGTATTTGGTGATATTGATGCCCACGGACTCAGCAGCGATGCGGTTATCGCGGATCGCCATGATCGCCCGCCCGCTCCTGGAATGCATCAGGTTCAAGACGATGAACAGCGTGACCAGGATCAGCACCACCCCGATCACAAAAGTAGAATCCTTGGGTGTCCCCGTGATCCCCTGAGGGCCGTTGACGATCACTGTCCCCCCGTCCTCCAGTCCCAGGGACATAGAGTCCTTTGTGGAAAAATGAAACCCTTTGCTGTCTTTACCTATGAACAGGATATTCACGATATTCTTGATGATCTCGCCAAAAGCCAGTGTGACAATGGCAAGATAATCCCCTTTCAGACGCAGGACCGGGATCCCGATCACGATCCCGCAGATGCCCGCCGCCGCCGCACCGATCAAAAGCGCGATCAGATAACGTACACCTGCCGCCGGGATGGCCTCCACCGCGCATTTGGAAAAAAAGGCACTGGTAAAAGCACCCACACACATAAACCCGGCATGCCCCAGACTCAGCTCACCCAGTATACCTACGGTCAGATTCAGCGAGACCGCCAGGATCACATAGGCGCATAAGGGCACCAGGAGCCCCTGTAGGAGACTGGAGACATTCCCAGTAGCGACCATGGCCTGCACAGCGATAAATATCACGATCACCATAAGATATGTGACCATATTGCTCTTTGTTGTCTTATTCATTTTCTTCATCATGTCCACCTACACTTTCTCCTGGATATTTTTGCCGAGGATGCCTGTAGGCTTCACGATCAGTACGATGATCAGCACGCCGAACACGATCGCATCCGCCATCTGGGATGAGATATAGGCTTTTCCAAATATCTCGATCACACCCAGCAAGATCCCCCCGATCAGAGCGCCCGGGATCGACCCGATACCGCCGAACACAGCGGCCACGAATGCCTTGATGCCCGGCATAGCCCCTGTATAGGGAGTCAGGGATGGATACGCCGAACACAGCAGCACACCCGCTACCGCGGCCAGCGCAGACCCGATCGCGAATGTGAGGGCGATCGTCCCATTTACATTGATCCCCATGAGCTGTGCCGCACCTTTATCCTCAGAGACTGCCAGCATCGCCTGTCCAGCCTTTGACTTCTTGATGAACAGGGTGAGGACCACCATGATGATGACACATGAGATGATCGTGGCGATCGTCTCCCCCGCTATTGTCAGTTTCCCCCCGGCCAGCACCAACGCAGGTACCGGGACCACCGATGAAAAAGATTTTGTATTTGCGCCGAAGATCAGGAGCGCCACATTCTGCAGCAGATAACTGACGCCGATAGCCGTGATCAGGACGGCCAGCGAAGACGACGCGTTCAATAAAGGCCGATACGCCACACTCTCGATCAAAACACCCAGGACCGTGCAGAAAACGATCGCCAAGAGCACTGCGGCCAATGGCGAGAGACCGGCGCTGGCGATCGCTGTCATGACCACATACGCACCGATCATAATGACATCACCGTGCGCAAAGTTCAGCATCTTGGCGATCCCATATACCATGGTATAGCCAAGGGCGATGATCGCATACACACTCCCAAGACTGATGCCATTGATCAAATAAGATATAAAACTCATACAAATCCCCCCTCTGGCGTACTGTAATAAAAGAAGGTTATCTTAACAAAGATAACCCTCTATCTTCTGGTCTTTATTCTACAACTGCATAATCTCCATCCTCGATCTTGACTACCATCGGCTCTTTGCTGGGTTCTCCGCTGGCTTCCCAGGTCAGGCCTTTAGCTGTCACGCCGTCGATGGTGATATTGACCATTGCTTCTTTCATCGCATCGCAGATATCCGATGGAGACATGTCCGGTGTGATATCCTTCTCTTCCATCGCCGCTTTGATGGCATAGATCCCATCATAAGCGTCCGCCGCGAACTGGTTGGGGGTACTCCCATATGCCTCTTCATAATCTTTTACGAACTTCTGGATCGCCTCATCCTCGGAAGTTGGGGTAAATGGGCTCATGAACATCAGGTTATTGGCCAGATCCACGTCAAACCCTTCCACTGCAAGGATACCGTCCATACCGTCGCATCCGAAGAAGATCGGGGCATAATCCATCCCAGCCGCCTGTTTCAGCACCAGGGAAGCCTCTGTATAATAAAATGGCAGGAATACCAGCTCTGCGCCCGCATCTTTTGCTTTCTGGAGCTGCACGGAGAAATCCGTCTTCGCCTCTGCGGTGAACGCTTCCGCTGCCACAACTTCAAAATCCTGGTTTTCCGCCTCTTTCACAAACGCTTCGTAGATACCTGTGGAATATACGTCTGAACTGTCATAGATCGCTGCGACTTTCTTTGCCAGCCCTTTTTCACCAATATATTTCGCAGATTCCAGACCCTGCATCGGGTCGGAGAAACATACGCGGAAAGCATTGTCATACTGTACACATTCTACAGCTGTACCGGAGGGTGTCAGCATGAAGATATTGTCGTCCTTGGATACCTCACCCACAGCCACACAGGGAGCAGATGTCACAGTACCCAGGAGCGCATGCATCCCCCAGTCCTTTAATGAATTATAAGCATTGACCGCTTTCTCTGCGTCATGCTCGTCATCCTGGTAATCCATCTCGATCTGCACGCCGTTGATACCGCCTGCCTCATTGATCTCTTTTACCGCAAGCTCAGAGCCGTTCTTCACCGCTTCCCCATAGACCGCCGCACCGCCGGTCACCGGCCCGATGCCGCCGATCTTAAAGACAGCCTCGTCGCTGCTCTCCTCTTTGGCACTGCTTGTACCGGAACTGGAACCTGTATCTGAAGATCCGGAACCACAGCCCGCCATCAGAGACATGGTCATAGCTGCCACCAGCATGGCAGATAATGCTTTTCTCATTTTCATCATAACTTCCCTCCCAAAAATAGTAGAATTCATTTCTCTGTGTAAGATCATACATGAGAACGCGCAATTTGTCAAGCATATTGGGCGCCGCAAAATAGCATACGCTCCCCGTACGAGCTTTGTCAATACCGGATCTCCCGCCGCGCTTGAAAAATCGGACCATACATGATATCATCGGAAATAACAAAATGATGCAAGATAAGATCTTTCCCAGATAAAGGAGTGGACCCTGAACATGAAACGTACCGCACCCATGATCGCAGCCGGCATATCATCACTGCTGGCCGGCGTGTATATCCTCCTCTGCGCTCTGCCCGATACAGAGCGTATGCTGCCCCGGACCACGATAAATGATCTCCCCCTCGGGGGCATGACACTGGAAGAGGCGACAGAGACCTTAGAAGAGAACGAACAGAGATACCGCAAGAACGCCAGCCTAACGGTCGCTTTTGAAGGAAAGAGCTATCAGGTCCCCGTGGGGGACGCACTGGGATCCGATCCCAAAGCCGCCGCTGAAAAAGCTCTCCAGAAAAGCCAGAAAAGATTCTCTGCCCGGGGCCTGGCCTTGTTGAAGGCTCTCCTCCTGGGAGACCACAGCACTACCCTGTCCACTGTAAGAGATATCAAAGCCTTGCAGCGATCCATCGCCGACAGCGGCCTCCTGGACGCCGACAGCACCACACAGACCTCCTATAAGATCGAAGAGGATCAGCTGCTCTTCACTGTGGGCACAGCCGGACAGATCGTGGACGAGGACGCGCTCACGAAAAAGATCATCGCAGCTGTACAGGCAGATGACTTTGAAAATGTGATCGCCTGTCCGGATACACTGGGAAATGTAAACGCCGTAGATCTGGACCAGGTCTATGAGGAGATCCACACAGAGCCGGCAAACGCCACGCTGGATCCGGAGAACGGCTATGGTATCGTAGAAGGGATCCCCGGTGTAGGATTCGATAAAGAGAGCGCCCGGCTCGCCCTGGACGCAGCCGAGGAGGGCAGCACTGTGGCTGTGGATCTGGTGTACACAGAGCCAGAGATCCACGCCCAAGATCTAAAAGACCGTCTCTTTGCAGATAAACTGAGTACATTTACCACCCAAGTCGGCGGCACATCCAACCGCCTCACCAATATCGCCCTGGCCACCGAAAAATGCAATGGCTCGATCCTGGTCAGCGGCGGCGTGTTCTCCTTCAACAACATGGTGGGGGAACAGACGGAGGCCACCGGTTTCAAACTGGACAACGCCATCCTGGACGGACAGATCGTCCAGGCATACGGCGGGGGCATCTGCCAGGTCTCTTCCACGATCTTTGCCGCCGCACTCTTCGCTGATCTGAAGATCGTGGAGCGGTGGAACCACGACTATGTCTCCAGCTACATCCCCGCCGGAGTGGATGCCGCTGTCGCATGGGGTTTCTATGACCTGCAGATCGCCAATGATAAGAGCTATCCGATTCGCATAGACGTATCCTTTACAAACGGGGATCTGACGGTGGATATCTGGGGGACGAAGACAGAAGAAGCGCCTGTGGAGATCGAGACAAGGACCATCGATGACCCCGCCCCTGGCACGCTGGCAGTGGAAACATATCGGCGCGTCTCTCATGCAGACGGGAGCCAGGTCGATATGGAAAAAGTCGCGGACAGTATATACATCGCTCAATAAAAAAAGAAAGCGTTTGGCCATTTTCCAGCCAGACGCTTTCTTTTTGTTTTTTACTGATCTAAAGCCTCTTCCTGCAGTCTATCAAACTGCTCCATACATGCATCCACAGAGGAGCCATTTAACAACTCCCGCACGATCAGGCAGATATTCCCCCACTGCTCAACGTTCATACCCGCATTGGATCCGAGTACATAGACGCCTTCATCGATCCGGTCGTTGAGCGGTCTCAGCGCATCCTTATGATCCACCTGGACATTCTTGGAGGGTGAGATCACCTGGTTGACCTCCGAATACACCTGGAGCGCCTCATCCGAGAGCATGATATCCAGCGTATCCATGGCATCTCCATAGTTCTCTGCCTCAGCACTGACACCATATCCCGACATCGAGATCACAGGCATCTGTCCCCGGCTGCTGGGAAATCCGATCACCTGCATATCAAAATCCGGATCCCCATAGGCCGTATCTGTATTCGCCGCACCCCAATACGCCATGACGATGGGTGTTTTCTGCTCCAAGAAATCTTCTTTTTCCCCTTCTATCGCTTCGGAGACATACGCTCTCTCTGCATCGATATACCCCTGATCCATCAGCTCCTTTAGAAACTCAAAACCTGGACGCATATAGTCGCTCAGTTTTGCCTCTCCGCTGTTGAGCGCTGCCACCTCTTCTTCTGTGGTATCTCCATTGTACATATCCGCATATGCCTGCGCGAGGACAAAACACTCCAGCCACCAGCGGTTTGCACCAACGGGCGTCTCGATCCCCTTTTCCTTAAATACCTTGCAGCACTCCAAAAACTCTTCCGGCGTATCCGGCAGATCCAATCTATATCGGTCGAACATCTCTTTATTTACAAAGAGACCATAAGCGACCACTTCCTGCGGGATGGCCACCAGCTTTCCATCTACCGTGTTGGCCGTCCTCACGACTTCCCGCAGATCTTTCGCACTTTCCAGACCGGACAGATCCGCCAGCTTTCCCTCCCTGCCCAGTATCTGGATCGTATCCGGATTTAACAGATACAGATCATCCATATTGTTGCGCGCCCGGTCCAGCGTCACTTCATCGTAGGTCTTATCCTGGTAGTCCGCCGCCGTGTACGTCCGGTATTCCATGTATACGCCCAATTCCTCCTCCGCCATGCGGACTGTCTGCTCCTGGGCTGTCCTTGCAGTGTTGCCTGCATCAGGATCTGATTTTTCCATAGGTCCGAACAGATTGACAACTTTCTCATTTTCCTTTGTATTGTCTGCCAGGTTCTCATTGAGTGGGCTTTTCTGACTACAGGCGGATACTGATAGAGACATGATCCCAGCCAACATTACCGCCATCATTTTCTTGAACATCATTCAGGTCCCTTTCTTCAAAAGATATAAATTAACAGTCTTCTTTAATAATCCCATATCCACTGGCTTGGCAATATGCGCAGTCATCCCCGCATCTATGGCATCTTTCACATCCTCTGCAAATGCATTCGCAGTCATGGCGATGATCGGGATGCTGTCCGCATCCTCCCTGTCCATAGCCCGGATCTTTTTCGTTGCCTCATATCCATTCATCACCGGCATCTGTACATCCATAAAGATCGCATCAAACTCTCCCTGCTCTGCCTTACTGAAACGCTCCACAGCCGCCTGCCCGTTTTCAGCGATCTCGCAGGTCGCCCCTTCCACATCCAGGAGTTCTTCCAGGATCTCCGCATTGATCTCATTATCTTCCGCCACCAGGAAATGACGTCCTTCCAACGCATGCGCTTCCGCTTCATCCAGGTCCGGGAGCCCTCCAATGTGTTCTGTCTGGATCTCAACAAGCTTTTCTTTAAACGCAGATACGAAAAATGGCTTGGCGAGAAATCCATCGATCCCTATATCGAGCGCTTCATCTTCTATCTCATCCCAATCATATGCGGTAAGGAAGAAGATCGGGATATGATCCGGTATGATCCCACGGATCTGCTTAGCTGCCTCCAGACCATCCATACCAGGCATCTGCCAATCCAGGAGGATCACATCGTAATAATCTCCATGCCCGCAGGCATCCTGGACGATACGGACCGCTCCTTCACCGCTCAGCGATGTATCCACTGATACACCCGTGTCTTCCATCAGCATCTGGATATTTTTACAGATATCCGCATCATCATCCACGACCAAGAGCCGGGAAACGCCGTTTTTCTTCCAAAAATGCTCATCCACTTCACTGTCCGGTATGCGCAGTTCCAGATCCACCGTGAAGAGACTCCCCCTGCCCACTTCACTGAGGACATCGATCGTGCCGCCCATCAGTTCCACGATATTCTTCGTGATCGCCATACCGAGCCCGGTGCCCTGCACTTTATTCGTTGTGCTGTTCTCCGCCCTTGTAAACGCGTCAAAAAGGACTTCCAGATATTCAGGAGCCATCCCATATCCATCGTCTTCCACCTCGATCTGGATGTGCTCATACTGACTGGTACGCTGATCCAGCCCGATCATACGAAAATACAGATGGCCGCCCTCCTGCGTATATTTTACGGCGTTGGAGAGGAGATTGATCAAGATCTGATCCAGTCTCGTCTCATCGCCGATAAACCGTTCATGCTTGATCCCTGTCACCGAGACCTGAAGATCCTGTCCTTTCGCCTTCGCCGCCGGACGGATGATCGCATCTACAGAAGACACCATATCATTTAAGTTGAATTCTGCCATGGTGAGCACGACTTTCCCGCTCTCGATCTTAGACACATCCAGGACGTCATTGATCAGGCTGAGCAGATGCTGGCCGGAAGAAGTGATCTTCTTCGTGTATTCCCTGACTTTGACCGGATTATCCGCATCCTTGGCCAGCAATGTGGTAAAACCGAGGATCGCGTTCATCGGGGTACGGATATCGTGCGACATGTTAGAAAGGAATGTAGTCTTGGACTTGCTGGCGATCTGCGCTGCCTTCAGCGCCTCCACCAGCTGCGCGTTATGTATCTCTCTCTCTTTCTCCTGCTCCGCCCGGATCGTCTCCTGTTCCGCCCGGATCTTTTCCTGCTGTCTCGCATTGAAGAAATACAGCCCGCAGCAGCTCATGAATGCCACCAGCATGACGATCACCACCGCAAAGATATTCTGATTGACCGCCTTACTCTCCTGCTGGATGGCATCGATCGGCACATAACCGGCCAGATAGACCGCACCATCATTGACCGCCCACATATAGACCAGGGCTTCTCTGTCCCGGATATCATGATAGAACATCAGATCCTGGCCGGCTTGGATCCCGTCGGCCACCTGCTCCTGGATCTCCGGCTCCAAGATCCTGTTCGCCCAGTAAAAATCATCTAAATCGAGATGGCCCGCATCCCGCTCCCCAGCTCCTTTTGGCTTTAACACAAACCGCTCACTATGGGCGTCCATCATATAGATCGTGGCCTGTTCATTGTAAAACCTGTTCGGTAATGTCTCCTCAAAAGAATCATAGATATATTCCACATAGAGCGTAGCGATCTCTCGCCCATCCCTGACCACCGGGCATTTCATCGTATACGCCCAGGTCCCCAGATGGTTGAGATAAGATCCGGAGACTGGCAGTCCATCCACAGTGCGCCCTGACGAAAAATCCAGCTCCTCCGCCGTAAATATCCCCCCTGTATTGGAAAAGCCTTCTTTTTTCCCTGCAGGGATCATAGATATCATGATGATCGTCCCCTCCCTGCTGTAAGACTGGATAGATCGTTCAGGATCATCCATGTCCGCGATCTCTTCTGCCATCAGCTTCTGAAATTCTGCCTCTTTGCTCAAGATCACTTCCACAGTCCCTTGGATCAGATCCAGACTCTCTGCCAGATTGCTCACTGCGGACTCAGACATCTCTACAGATATCTTTCTCGCGATAGAAAACACCACGCCGCCTAAAATACAAAAAACCAACACGATCAGGATAATAAAAGAGACCCCTTGGACTCTCATACCCTTTTCCTTCTTTTTTTTCATTAAACCACTAACCTCTTCTCGATTGATGAGACAATTATACCATATGCCCCTAAAAAAGTCATTTTCTTTCACAAAAAGGGGACAAAAAAGGGGACTCCGAAAAGCCCCCTCCCATCACTGATCCAGATATCTCACAGCCGTTCCATAGCACATGATCTCAGCCGCTCCCTGGGCCACTTCAGCCGAAACATAACGGACGCAGACCACCGCGTCCGCCCCCATAGCGGCCGCATCTGCCTCCATACGCTGGGTGGCGATCGCCCGGGCGTCCGTCATCATCTCATTATAAGAAGTCAGCTCTCCGCCCACCAGCGTCTTCAATCCGGACATAAAATCCTTCCCGAAATGGACGCTCTGCACCGTACTGCCCTTGGCGATCCCCAATTCTTCCAGTTTCCTGTCCCCGATCTGGTCTTTTGTGACAAGCAGCATATCTTTTTTCCCTCCTCAGATATCATTTAAAACTGTTCAATGATCACGCCGTCCCTGTAAGCCTGCAGGAGACGGTCGAGTTCCTCAATGCGCTCCCTCAGCACATTCCCTGTGTCCGTATCCCCCACAAGCTTCCTTTTGTGGGTCAGCTTGACGGCTACACGGTTGGAGATGATATCCGCCTCATCGCGGACAGCCGCCTCCGTTGTGGTGAAAGGCTCATGGGCGGACAGCATCAGACCATAAGAATTATAGATCAACGTATACCCGGCGATCCCTGTCTCTTTCTGATAAGCTTTGGAAAACCCGCCGTCGATGACCAGTACTTTTCCGCCGCATTTTACAGGACTCTCCCCCGAAGTATGATGGACCGGCACATGGCCGTTGATGATATGCACATCTTCCCCCTGCAGGCCGAACTCCTCCAAGATCCCATCCATCACTGTCTCGTCCTCCAGCAAACGGTAATAAGGATTTTTCGTCTCCTTATGTGTCTCTTTCTCCGCCAGGAGATACCGCTCCAACGTGGCCATCTTATCTTTGCCGAACAGAGGAGAATCAGGACCGCACCAGATATACCACATGATATCCTCGCCCTTTTTCTTCTCCTCCGGATCCTGGGCAAAAAAGGCCTTGCGCACATAGACTTCCAGGGCATCGTACAACGCCTTGCCTTTATATGTCCGGTCGTAGACTTTCACTTCTTTCAGGCTCCCGCTCTCATTTAAGGGGACGCAGCCGTGATACATCAGATTCCCGTTAAAGACTTTGTACAGGCTGCCTTTTTTGAGGAGCAGCATCATGTGGTGCTGCATCTTCTCACATTTTATGAAAGCGGACTGGAGACGTTCCATCACCTCTTCCTCTTCCGGCGACAGGGCATACGGATCTTTTGGATCGATCGTAGGGAAATGAGTATCTAATAAAGGATATTCTTTTCCCCGCAGAGTGATCGTACCTTTCTCATAGTCGATCCTATGCAGGAGACGCCGGTCTCCCATCTGGAAAGAAGGCCTTCTGGCGATGAGCTGCCCTTCCAGCTTGAACTGGATGATAGAGATAGCCTTATGCATCTGCATATTCAGCTTCGTCTCCTCCTGGCTCTCCGTCCCGGCTCCTTTGATCTTAAAGCAGGCACAGGGATCGTCCCGGTATGTGACCATGGAGAACGTGGCCAGCGGCAGCAGATTGATCCCGTAGCCATCCTCCAGGATATCCAGATTCCCATACCGGGCGCTGATGCGCACGATATTGGCGATGCAGGAGCGCTGCCCGGCGGCCGCCCCCATCCATACGATATCATGGTTCCCCCACTGGATGTCCAGAGAGTGGTACCCCATCAGCTTATCCATGATAAAATGAGGCGCCGGCCCCCGGTCATAGATATCCCCCAGCACATGGAGATGGTCGATGACAAGACGCTGGATCAGTTCCGCCATGGCGATGATAAAGTCTTCAGCCTTGCGGATATCAATGATCGTGGTCACGATAGAATCATAGTAATCTTCTTTATCCAGCACTTCTTTCTTCTCCGTGATCAGCTCCTCGATCACATATGCAAACTGGTCAGGAAGGGCTTTGCGGACTTTGGAGCGGGTATACTTGGAAGCCACGGTCTTGCATATCTCTATGAGACGGTAGAGGGTGATCTTATACCAGTTCTCCATATCCTCCTCTTCCTTTTTCACCAGTTCCATCTTCTCCCTGGGATAATAGATCAGTGTGGCGATGGCTTTCTTATCCGCCGTCCCTAATGTATGGCCGAATACATCGTCGATCTTCCTGCGGATCGCCCCGGATCCGTTGCGGAGCACATGGGAAAACGCCTCGTATTCCCCATGAAGATCCGTGAGAAAATGCTCCGTCCCTTTGGGCAGGTTTAAGATCGACTGCAGATTGATGATCTCTGTGGCTGTCTGGGCGATCGTCGGGTAAAGTTCTGCCAGACGCTGCAGATATTTTAATTCTTCTTTCTTCATGCTACCTCCTTTAAGAGAAACCCATGTCGAACAGTGAGAACTGGTTCGACTGGGGGATGTCCCCAAATAAATGCATACTCTCCATCAGATCGATGACTGATTTGCTCACCTTCGTGCGCTGGCGGAAATCATCGATGGAGAGGAACTTCCCATCTCTCGCCGCCTCCACCACTGCGTCCGCCGCCTTATCCCCCAGACCCTCGATACAGTCCAAAGACGGCATCAGCTTTCCATCCATGATCTGGAACCGATGCGCCTGCGCTGCATAGAGATCGATCGGCAGGAACGTGAACCCGCGGGCATACATCTCCTGCACGATCCGCATATCCTTCATGGTATCCTGCTCTTTCTTCGAAAGGGCGTCCCCCCGGCTCTTAAACTCCTGCATATGGTATTCCAGTTTCTCCTTCCCCTGGCACATCAGCTCATAGGAAAAAGACGTGGCGCGGATGCTGAAAAAAGCCGCGTAGTAAGCCAGCGGATGGAAGATCTTATACCAGGCGATCCGGTACGCCATCATCACATAGGCAGCCGCATGGGCTTTGGGGAACATATAGGAGATCTGTTCACAGGACCAGATGTACCAATCCGGCACATCATTCTCTTTCATGATCGTTTTCCATTCGTCTTTCAGTCCCTTTCCTTTACGCACACTCTCCATGATCGTAAATGCCTGGCTGCTCTCCACCCCCTGATTGATCAGATAGGTCATGATATCGTCCCGGGTGCAGATGGCCGTGGAGATCGTGGCCTTCCCATCCTGGATCAGCACCTGGGCGTTGCCCAGCCACACATTCGTGCCATGGGACAATCCGGAGATCCGGATCAGATCGGAAAAACAGGTCGGCTTGGTATCCAGCAGCATCTGGATCACGAACTCTGTACCAAACTCCGGGATGCCCAAAGCCCCCAGCTTACAGCCCCCGATATCCTCCGGCTGGATGCCCAGAGCCTCAGTACTGGCGAACAGGGACATCACATCCGGCTGGTCCAGCGGGATCTCCTTGGCATCCGTCCCCGTCAGATCCTCCAGCATACGGATCATGGTGGGATCGTCGTGCCCCAGTATATCCAATTTCAGCAGATTGCCGTCAATGGAATGATAGTCAAAATGGGTGGTGGTGATATCTGAATTTACGTCATTTGCCGGACGCTGGACAGGGGTGAATTTCTCGATCTCCTCTCCCAGGGGCAGGACGATGATCCCGCCCGGGTGCTGCCCCGTGGTCCTGCGGATCCCCGTGCATCCCTGGACGATGCGGCTGATCTCGCAGTTGCGCTTGCGCATGCCCTTTTCCTCAAAATAATTCTTCACGTAGCCGAAAGCTGTCTTCTCAGCCAGCGTGCCGATGGTCCCGGCTTTGAACGTCTGCCCTTTCCCGAAGATCTCCTCCGTATAACGATGGGCCACCGCCTGGTATTCCCCTGAAAAATTCAGGTCGATATCCGGTTCTTTGTCCCCTTTGAACCCAAGGAATGTCTCAAAGGGGATGTCAAACCCTTCTTTTTTCAAAGGCTCTCCGCAGTTCGGGCAGATCTTATCCGGCATATCACACCCCACCTTTCCCACATAGGCTTTCACCTCCGGAGAGTCAAAATCATTGTAATGGCATTTCTTGCAGTAATAATGGGGCGGCAGCGGGTTGACCTCTGTGATCCCCGCCATAGTCGCGGCCAGAGAAGACCCCACCGATCCCCGGGAACCTACCAGATAGCCGTCCTCATTGGACTTCCACACCAGTTTCTGGGCAATGATATACATCACTGCATAACCGTTGGATATGATCGAATGGAGTTCCTTCTCCAGGCGTTCCTCCACGATCTGGGGCAGAGGATCCCCGTAGATCTCATGGGCTTTATGTAAACAGATCTCCCGCAGGTTCTTATCCGAATCTTCGATCACCGGAGGGAATTTATCCGGATGGATCGGAGAGATCTTTTCACACATGTCCGCGATCTTATTGGGATTGGTGATCACCACTTCCTCCGCTTTCTCGTCACCCAGATAGCGGAACTCATCCAGCATCTCCTCTGTGGTGCGCAGATACAGCGGCGCCTGGTCGTCCGCATCGGTGAACCCTTTTCCCGCCATGATGATCCTCCGATAGACCTCGTCCTCCGGATCCATGAAATGCACGTCGCAGGTAGCCGCCACAGGCTTGTCAAACTGCTCGCCCAGCTTCACGATCTTCCGATTGATCTCCATCAGATCTTCCATGGAACTGACTTCCGTCTTATCGCTGGCGATCATAAATTTATTATTCCCCAGAGGCTGGATCTCCAGATAATCATAAAAAGAGACTAATCTGGCGATCTCCGGCGCCGGGGCGTCGTTCAGGACAGCCTGATAAAGCTCCCCGGCCTCACAGGCGCTGCCTATGATCAGTCCCTCCCTGTGCTTTAAGAACACACTCTTCGGCACCCGGGGGCTGCGGTGATAATACCGCAGATGGGACAGGGATACCAGTTTATACAGATTGATCCTGCCCGTCTCACATGTAGCCAGGATGATGGCATGGTATGTGGGCAGTTTTTTTATCTGGTCTTCAGACACACTCCCCTGGATATCCAGCTCCTCCAGGTCATAGATCCCTCTCTCTGCGCACATCTCCACAAACCTCACGAAGATCTCCGCCGTACAGCCCGCGTCGTCCACCGCCCTGTGATGGTTATATAAGGGGATCTGCAGAGCTTTCGCCACTGTATCCAGTTTAAAACGGTTCAGGGCCGGGAGCAGGAAACGGGCCATCCCCACCGTATCTACGGAGGTAAAGTCAAAAGGCAGTCCCAGCTGCTGGCAGTTCCTCTCCACAAATCCCACGTCAAAAGGCGCATTGTGGGCCACCAGCACCGCATCTTTACAGAAATCCAGAAAGTCAGGCAGCACCTGCCCGATCACAGGCGCATCTATGACCATCGAGTCATCGATCCCCGTCAGCTCCTGGATCCGGTAAGGGATCGGCGTCTCCGGGTTGACAAACGTGGAAAAACGGTCTGTGATCGCCCCGTCTTCTACCAGCACTGCCCCAATCTCAATGATCCTGTTCGCGATAGGGCTGAATCCGGTCGTCTCCAGGTCAAAGACCACAAAACGTCCGGACAGACTCTGTTTCCGCCCATTCTGCACCATCCCCTTCGTATCGTCCACCAGATAAGCTTCCATGCCGTAGAGTACCTTGAAATCCGCTTCCGGCGGCACACAGCCGCCCCAGGCGTCAAAACAGTGGTAAGCTTCCGGAAAGGACTGCACCACGCCGTGGTCTGTGATGGCGATGGCTCTGTGTCCCCATTCATAAGCCCGTTTCACCAGATCCTGTGCGTCCGTCACCCCGTCCATATCGCTCATCTTCGTATGACAGTGCAGTTCTACCCGTTTTTCCGGGCTCGTATCCATCCTCTTGGAAGTAAAATCCCCGATCTTGCGGATACCCCGCACAGAGCCGATGGTCAGCTCCCCGTCAAAACGGTCGATGGTGGTCACGCCTTTGATCTTCAGAAAAGCCCCCTTTTTCACAGACTCCTTGATCTTTGGCATCTGGGCATTTTCCAGGAACATCTTCACCACGATGCTGTCCGTCAGATCCGTGACGGCAAAGATCAAGATCGTCTTCTCATTCCGGATCTCCCGCTCGTCCAGGGAGATCACCTTGCCCCGGATCACCACTTCCCCCATCTCTCCTGTGATCGTCTCCAACGGGACAGTCTCTCCGTCAAAGTCCCGTCCATAGACCATGTCAGGATCTCCCGAACGTTTCGACGTGTAGGATGCGCTCTTGCCGGATGCCGACGCTTTTGGCCCCTGTGTCTTCTTTTCTTGTGTCTCCTGGCCTGCTCTGCTGTCCAGGGATGCATGCTGTAAGACCTGCTCCACTTCCTGCTCCAGCTTCTTTTCAGCGTTTTTCCGGTACTTGCTCTCCTGGTGGGCCACAAATGCATGCTCCACTTTCAGATCCATGCCGCACCGCTCGCAGAATACTTTTTCCAGATACTCCACCAGCACGTCCCCTCTCTCCCGGGCGATCATAGAATCTGGGATCAAAAGCCGCAGACTGTGTGTCTGGGGAAATTCCATCTGAGCGCTCTGGAACAGGTTATGTTCCAACTGGTCATATGCTTTTAACTCTGTCAGCATACTCGGTCTATAGAGTTCCATGAAATTTTCCGGAGTATACTGCCTGGACAAAAGAAACCGCTCGATGATCTTCACTTTCACACTGGTCTGCCCAAAAAACTGACAGCGTATCTCCTCTTCCAGATGGAAGATATATTTCTTGTGTATCCATCGGTCACAGGACAGATAGATACGGAGCATCGTCCGGTCCTGGCTGCAGGTCACCCGGGTGACAACAGCTTCGTCAAGCCATTCCCTGATCTGGGCATCCGCCTGCAGATTCGGGAACACATCGAAAAACCTTTTTTCCATATTTACCCTGACCCTCTATACTCTACTGCTCCCAGCGCTGCAATTCTTCCCAGAGACAATGCAGCAGTTCCGCCTCCGGCACTTTCTTTATGATCTCTCCCTGCCGGAATAAGATCCCCACGCCTTTTCCCCCGGCGATCCCCAGATCCGCTTCCCGCGCCTCTCCAGGCCCGTTCACCGGACAGCCCATGACGGCTACTTTCAGATGGACAGACGGGTTTTTTGCCGCAAATCTCTCCGTCATCTGTTCCACCTGGCCCGCCAGTCCGATCAGATCGATCTCGGTGCGCCCGCAAGTGGGACAGGAGACCACCTCCACACCCTTTTTTCGCAGACCGAGGCTCCTCAGGATCGTTTTCGCAGACCGGATCTCCTCCAGCGGCGGGCCGGTCAGCGACACCCGGATGGTATCCCCGATACCCTGATATAAGATGATGCCCAGGCCCACGGCGGACTTGATATTGCCCGCATAGAGCGTCCCCGCCTCCGTGATCCCCACATGGATGGGATAGTCCGTCCGCTCTGCCAGAAGCTCATGGGCTTTTGCGCACATCATCACATCAGAGGATTTGATGCTGATCACCAGCTGGGGATAGTCAAACGCCTCGATCATGCGCACTTTATCCAGGGCGCTCTCCACCAGCCCTTCGGCCGTCACACCCTGGTACTTCTGGATCAGCTCTTTTTCCAAAGATCCGCTGTTCACCCCCACCCTTATGGGGATGGAGCGCTCCCTGGCAGTCTCTACCACCGCTCTGATCCGCTCAGCCCCTCCGATATTGCCAGGATTGATCCGGATCTTATCCGCCCCGTTCTCCATGGCGGCGATGGCCATACGGTAGTCAAAATGGATGTCAGCCACCAGCGGGATGTGTATCTGCTCCCTGATCTTTCTCAATGCAAGAGCCGCTTCCTGGGTGGGGACTGTGCAGCGGATGATCTCACAGCCTGCCTCCTCCAACTCCAGGATCTGTCTGACCGTGGCCTGCACATCCTCTGTCTTTGTATTTGTCATGGACTGGATCAGGATTGGATTCCCGCCTCCGATCTTACGATCCCCGATCCGCACCACTTTCGTATGCTCCCGGTGCATGATAGTCTGCCCCCTTTCCATCAGAAGATCATATATGATCTATTTTTGGATCTCCAGGAGTTTGTTTTTCAGCTCTGCTTCCATCTTCTGGATCTGTGTCTCTGCTTCCACGCGTTTCAGATGCCCCTCTTTCTGGATCTTCAGCACTTCATCCAGAGTCTGGATCAGGGATTCGTTGGTATGTTTCAGTGTCTCCATATCCACAATGCCCCGCTCCGCTTCCTTGGCAGTCTCCACTGTGGCCATCTTCAGAGTATCCGCGTTCTTCCTCAGCAGTTCGTTGGTCATATCTGTTACCGCCCGCTGCGCTCTGGCCGCTTCCGTGGAGTGGGCGATACCAAGGGCGAGTACCATCTGGCTCTTCCACAGAGGGATCGTGTTGACCAGTGTAGACTGTATCTTCTCCACCATGGTGGTATCGTTGTTCTGGACCAGACGGATCTGGGGCGCCGTCTGGATGGATATCATACGGGTCAGATCCAGATCGTGGAGTTTCTTCTCAAACCGGTTACACATACTGTCCAGGTCCTTAGCCGCCTGGGCGTCTTCCGGAAGCCCGCTGGCCTGGGCCTTGTCCATCAGCTCTTTGAGCTGGGTATCGCGGACTACCTCCAGTTTCTTCTTACCAGCCAGGATATACATGGAAAGTTCTTTGAAATAATTCAGGTTCAAGGCATACATCTTATCAAGTGTAGCTGTATCTTTCATCAGCCGTACCTGATGCTGCTGGAGGGAATCCATGATCTTATTGACATTGACCTCCGCCTTATCATACTTTGCCTTCATAGCGCTGATCTTATTGGCGTTTTTCTTAAAGAAACCAAACAGACCCTTCTCCTCTTCCTGCTCGTCAAAGCCTTTTAACTCTTTGACCAGTTCAGTGATCAGCTCTCCAGCCTCTCCCAGATCCTGGGTCTGCACATTTGCCAGCGCTGCCTCGGAGAAATCTGCCATCTTTTTCTGCGTACCCGCCCCATACTGCAAGATCAGATTGCTGTTCGTCAGATCGATCTGCTGGGCAAGATCGTCCACCATCTTCTGTTCCTGGGGCGTCAGCTTCGGCTCTTCCACTTTCGGCTCCGGTCTCTCCTGCACAGCCTCCACCACTGGTCTTTCTTCCTGTATCATCGGCTCCAACGTCAAAGTCGGCGTCGGCATCTCATCTGCAAATGCCTCCAGCCCGTTCATCTCTCCACTCATTGATCTCTCCTCCATTTTACTTTATCTGTAATCCATCCCCGATGAGCCCTTCCTGTGCCAGCAGAGTCTGCAGTACAGAGATATCTGTGGACACATCCCACGCCGTATCCTTGAAGATCGAATCCAGCAGTTTCTCAAATGCCTGGTTCAATGTATCCAGCGTCTGTTCGATCTCCCGCTTGGAATTGGTGATATTCTCGCCCTGTACAGACTGGGCGTCCAGCTCTGCATAGGCATCTAATAATTTCACAGTGGTGGGCAGATAATAATCCATCATCTTCTTCAGATCTGGCACCACCTCCGGATGGGTCTGTACACGCTTGAAGATATTCTGTACGATCAGCTCCATCTTGGAGATCTTATCTGAGATCTCCCGCCCGGCGATCAGATCGTTGCATTTTCGGATGCGCTCCAGATAGGCATTCCCTTCATCCAGTACGCTCTGCACCTCCGAAGGGGCTTCCGGCTCTTTCCTGGGTTCTTCTTTTGCTGTCTGTCTGGCCGCCCTTTCCTGCATCTGCTGCTCTTCCAATTGTTTCTGGGCGGTCTTATACTGGGCGAACGCCTGGTCTGTGGTGATCAGGCAGGTCTCCTGCTTGTCCAGATGCCCTTCCAGGAACATCCCTTTGTTCAGCATCTTCTTCACGTCTTTTCTGATAAAAGTTTCCGGTCTGCCGGTACTCCTGGACAGTTCCTCCAACTGGCAGTACCCTCTCCCACAGATACAGCTGACGTAACGCCGGAACCGTTTTGCAAGCCCGACCTTCTTAGCCCCGCCCCAGCAGACAGCCCCGAATAAGATCGTTATGAAAAATAAAATGCTGTTGGCGATGGTCAATCCCATCTCCGCACCACTCGTGAGAGAAGTGCTCATCAATGCCACGATCAGGCAGATGACCAGCGCCACACCTGTCCCGGATGCTATGATCCCCCCTATGATCGCCATGGCATATCCTGCCGCCGACATGCCGGAAGGGTTCCTGTACGGTCCCGGAGGGAGCTTCTTACCCCGGTCTGCCGCCTGGTTCACCCTCTGGTCATTGAACCGGGCACCCTGCTGTGCCCAGCTCTGTTCTTTCCTCAGATCATATCCTCTTTTCCTTCTGTTGTCTCCCGGCTGCCATCTTTGGGAGGGCTGCTGCTCCTGCCGGGGCTGTCCATCATCGCGGATCTCCCAATATCCTCCCTGCGGCTTGCTCCCCAAAAGGCTGCCCAGCCCGTCCACCGCCCCATTTATGGCATGGTTGATGCCCTGGTTCAGCTTGCTGAAATCCTGGGAATTGATGGCATCCTGCACCATATCCTTAATGTCATTGCCTAATTGGTTCCAATCCTGATTCCCCATGCTATCCTCCTGAAGTCCTGTATTGATCCAAAACCGATCTCATCTATCTCTTTAATAGACATTATAATAGAAAGAAACAGAAAAAGCAATGGATCCTCCCATTATATCTCATCGCTCTTTCCATATCTCATCACGAAGGCGGCAGCAGCATCGCCTCCTCCTCATAGATGATGATATCCTCCCCTTCTCCCCCATCCCCCGCATCGATAAAATACAGGATATCCCCGCAGGGCCTCTCTCCCGACGCATCCGTCAGGACATTCACCACACGGCCTTTGAACACCAGTGTGGTCGAACCTCCTCCGTCCAGATTATATGCATAACTGCACCCCAGATCCAGGAATACCCGCTGGAGTTCTCCATAGGTCATGCCCTGGGAACCTCCGGCGCCGTCTCCCTGGACTACGACCAGATAATATTCCCCGGGGCTGACCATCCCCACAGCGGTCCGCTGATACCTGTATGTCTGCCGGAAATCTCCGGATCTGGCTATAGGGTATTTCTGTCCGTTTTCTATCAATGTAGGGCCAAAACAATATGTATCCTTCACATTCCTCTTTAACAATCTCTCTGCCGTCAGCCCGGCAGCCGCTGTGAACATGCCGCCGTCCCCGGTGACGCACATGATATTGCCGTTAGAATACACATCCTCATAGATCTCTCCATCTTTGATCATGGTCTTACCTGGAGCAGGCTTCCCTGAGCTATAAGAAAACCCGCTGCCATTGATCCCGATCACACCATTATGCACAGCCAATTCCTCTGAGACAGTGGCGCGGGGCTCCCCATATGTGCCGCCGCACAGGGCTGAGCAGAGCTGTGCGGGGCTGAACGTCTGTACATGACAGACCCAGTAGCGGGTGTAGGATGTCTCCTTCTCCTCCACACTCACCTTCAGAGTACCCGTCTCATAATGCCACTGATCATTCGCATAGTCCCATGCTTCAGAGACCTGACTGATCACTGCCTGATACTCCTCCAGTTTCTTGGCATACTTTTCCGGGATCTGCCAGATCAGCCCCTGCACATCCCGGAATATCCTATTATTTTTGGGTGTATCCATAACGACCCCGCCGTCCTCCAGATAGAGCTGTGCGAGCATATCCTCCACTTTTTCCATTTGTAAGATAGCTTCTGCTATTTCCAGAGTCTCTTCCAAAATGTGCGATGCCTCTCCGACAACGTCCTCCTCTTCCCCCTCATAGATTTCTTTCAGATCTTCTATATCTGTCTGCGCCTGCCGGGCCGCCTCTCCCGCAAAGCTCAAGCCTGACATGACCGCCTCTTCCGAACCTGCCTCTTCAAGCGTCTGAGCGATCTGCTGTGCCCGGACAGTCATCTCTTCCTGTCTCTGCATGCGCAATTCCTGTTCTCTTTCTTCGCTGCGCCTGTCATCCGCCTCTTTCTCCGCCGCCGATATCCGCTCCTGCCGGATCTTCCGCTCTTCTGTATACTGTCTGTGGCCAAGTATACAGAATGCCAGCGCCAGAAAAGATACAAGCACGACAGCCGCTCTTTTCTTTTGAAAAAACACTCTTTTTTACAACCTTTCTACTTTGATCAAGTCAATTCTGCGATCCTCGTGACACCCACATAGATCTCCTGGATCTTATACCAAGTACTGTAATCCACGATCCCAGTCTGGGGAAGTTTGAATACACGCTGAAAAGCCCGGACTGCCTCTTTGGTCGCCTCATCGTAATATCCGGTCACCGGTTCTTTTGGGATCGCCGAGTATACCTGCGCGATGGTGTTCAGCTGCTCCTGCATCTGGGTCACTTTCTGCCCGGAAGCGCCGATATCCAGATCGTACCTAGGCCAGGAAGCCGGGATCCCTGAGATCTCCTCCGCTGTGTTGATGTACATGGAATCCCCATAATAATAGCGTAAGATCTCGATGGCCGAATAGTTCTGGTCACCCAGATATTTGGACCCCCACTGGCTCATCCAGTTTGGGCAGGTCACCCGTTCACCGTCGCAATACTGGGTCAGGATCGGCTGACGGACATTGGGGCGGGATAAGTAATCTGAAAATAATTCATCCACGATCTGTGAGATGCTGGCAAAGATATTCCTGTCCGGGATCCATTTGTGGTCGAATGCCGTAGAAGATGTGATGGTGAAATCATAGCCTTTGTTCCGGTACCCCATAATCCATACTCATTCGGGATTGAAGAAATTCATCCAGATTAATTTTGAAACGGATGTTTATATTGTCTTTTCTAATATCAATGCGTTCAATCAGCTTGTTTACCAGAACCCTCTTCCTGGAAACATCAGCGTTTTGGAAGATTTCTTTCCATGTGGGAAGTTTCCTATGGATTTCCTCCCATTCCTTTGCAGATACAGAGGATTGTTCTATTTCTGCCTTTATCTGGTTTACTTTATCGTTTTGTGCCTGTTCCCGCATTTCATGTTCTTCGATTACTGACATCAATTTTTCCAGGCTCATAGCATAGCTGCCAGTCATAGCTTCTGGTATTTTACAGTTCATGAAATCAAGTTCATTCCTGATTTTTTCAAGTTCCTTTTTCTCTTTTGCTAATTCCGATTCTTTTTTCCTTTTTTCTTCACTTTGCTTTTGATTGATTAACTGAAAAATATCCTCTTTTTCCTGTAGCTTTTCGATATAGTCAGATAAAACTTCAAACACAATCCCGTCAACCTCATCAGCTCTGAATTGTTTTGTCTTATCATGAGGAACACCCTGCCATGCCTGATTGCACTTATAGATAGGAATTTTGCTTGTGCGTCTTTCGCCTGTACTTTTAATTGTCCAGTAATTGTACTTACTTCCATTTACCATTTTACCACCGCAATAGCCGCAATGCAAGATATCAATCAAAGGAAGCATACCATCATTTCTGCTGATTACGGTTACATTCTGATTTTCGAGTTTCTTTGTATACTTGCTGGCACGCAATGCCCGTTTATCCTGTACCCGGTTCCATGTATCATCATCAATAATCCTGATTTCTTCATTCGGTTCATTCGCTATAATCCAGTCTTTGCTGTCCAGAGTCCGGTATTTTCCATTGATTTTTTCTCTGCGTTTGTATGCAGTACGTCCAGAATAAATCGGATTTGTCAAAATACTTGTAATGGTTTCCCCTTTCCAGTTCTTTTTATCAGGAGCAAGCTGCCGGTATTCTTCATTCTCATTTAACATTTTGGCAATTTTTACAG
>CANTEW010000026.1 GCA_947652925.1 uncultured Lachnospiraceae bacterium | reverse complement strand
TCTGTAAATTTTCTGTAATTTAAGGATATTTGAGGTTTTCAAACACGCTCTAGGAAGCGGGACAAAGTAGGATCAAAATAATAAATAATGCTATTGACGATCGTGATAAAAAATGTATAATTTTTTTAGGGAAAATAAGGCCGATCTTGTATATTTTGAGATCAGCGTATATTATATAGGGATGAGAAGGATACATAGATGGGAGAGAGAGAATGGCAAGAGAAAAAGGAGCATTACTGGCACAGTTATCTGAATGCGTCGTGGAGATGGAAGATGAGACAGTCGTTGATGTGGCGAATGAATATCTGGGAGCAGGGTATCCCGTATTTGACGGGATCATGGACGGTCTGGTAGACGGTATGGATAAGGTGAGTGATCTGTACGATGAGGAAGAATATTTTGTGACAGACGTACTCCTCTGTTCTGATGCGATGTACGCCGGACTTGACGTGCTGCGCCCGCACCTGCCGGTGGAAGAGAACGGCGCCGAGAAGCCGAGAGTGGTCATCGGGGTTGTTGAAGGCGATACCCATGATATCGGAAAGAATCTTGTGAAGATCATGATGGATACAGCCGGATTTGAGATATACGATCTGGGCAGAGACGTGCCGCTGGATGATTTTGTGGAGAAGGCAGTGGAAGTGGGAGCATCCATCATCTGCATGTCCACACTCATGACCACCACGATGCCAGGTATGGCGGCAGTCATCGGAAAACTGGAAGAGAGAGGCATCCGCGATCGGTTTAAAGTCATGGTCGGCGGCAGCCCGGTCTCGCAGAAATACGCCAATGATATCGGAGCTGACGGCTATTCTGTCAATGCAGTCGGCGCGGTCAAAAAAGCAAAAGAACTGGTAGGCATAGCATGATAGATATAAAAAGAGGCGACCGCATGCTGTCGGAAAAAGAACGTTTAAAGAGAGCTTTCCACCATGGACAGGTAGACCGTCCGCCCTGTATCTGTCCGGGCGGGATGATGAATATGATCACCACAGAGCTGATGGACAAAAGTGGGATAAGCTGGCCGGGAGTCCACACAGATGCAGACATGATGGCAGAACTGGCGCTGGCTGCCTATGAAAACGGCTGTTTTGAAAACGTAGGCGTTCCTTTCTGCATGACTGTGGAGGCTGGAGCATTAGGAGCAGAGGTCACCATGGGCAGTAAGGAATATGAGCCCCATGTGACCGGCTATGCCATCGGTTCTGTAGGAGAATGGAAAAAGTTAAAGCCGATGGATGAAGACAGCGGAAGGGCAAAAGTTGTCTTGGACGCCATCCGTATCCTGAAAGAAAAGGATCTGGACGTGCCGATCATCGGCAATGTGACCGGACCGGTCAGCACCGCCAGTTCGTTGCTGGAACCTGTTGTCTTTTACAAAGAGCTGCGGAAAAAGAATAAAGAAGCCCATGCATATATGACATTTGTGACAGAGCAGATCATCAAGTATGCAAAAGCGCAGATCAACGCAGGCGCAGATGTGATCGCCATCTCCGATCCCAGCGGGACGGGCGAGATCCTCGGCCCGCGTATGTTCAAAGAATTTGCAGTGAGATACCTGAACATGCTGTTGGGACAGCTCCGGGGAGCAGAGATCGGGACGATCGTCCATATCTGCGGGCAGATGAAAAATGTCTATGAGCAGGTGGACATGGTACACAGCGACGTGTTGAGCTTCGATTCCGTTGTCTCTATGAAAGATGCGAAGAAAAACCTGGAAGGCCGTGTCCTGATGGGCAACGTGAGTACTTACGCCCTGGAATTTGGCGACCCCGCGCACGTATCAAAGCTCACAAGAAACTGTGTGGAGAGCGGATCAGATATCATCTCTCCCGCCTGCGGCCTGGGGACAAGATCCCCCCTTTCCAATATCCAGGCGATCCTGCGCACTTTAAAAGAAGAGGTCCCTGCAGATGCCTAAAATGACCATACGACCATCCGGAAAGATCTACACATATGAAACAGGCAAGAGCCTGCTGGATATCCTCCTGGAACATAAAATATTTGTGGATAACCCCTGCAACGGCAAGGGCATCTGTGGAAAATGCCGCGTAGAGATACTTTCCGGGACACTCCCGCCCGTACAGGACACAGAAAAAGGACTGCTCAGACAAGGAGAACTGGACAAGGGGATACGTCTTGCGTGTATGGTGACGCCCCAGGAGGATCTGGAGATAGGCCTCCTCCAGAAAGAACGGGAACACGAAGTCCTGACCACCGGATATATCCCGGATCTTATATTCGACTGTGATATCACAAAACAGGTCATCAAGATCACAAAACCGGGATCAGACAGCCAGACATCTTTCGAAGATCAGATCAGAGAGCAGGTACACGTGGAAGATCTTGATTTTGGCGTGTTGGCCGCAGGAAGGTTTATCCCCGGGACAATGACAGCCGTATCACACAACGGACGGATCATCCAGTTGGAACCGGGGGATACTTCAGATGTTTTATACGGTGTAGCCATAGACATCGGCACGACGACAGTAGTCTGTGCGCTGATCGATATGCACACAGGGAAAGAACTGGCCAATGCGTCTATGATCAACGCCCAGAAACATTTCGGTCTGGATGTGCTGACCCGTATCACTTATGCATCCGAACACCCGGAGACAGGGACTGCAGATCTTCAGAGAGCGATCGTGGACTCTGTCAATGACATGATACAGGAGGTCTGCCGCCAGACAGGGATACAGCGGGAGGCGATCTACGAGATCACAGTGGGCGCGAACTGCACCATGATGCATATGCTCCTGGGGGTGGACGCTGTATCCATCGGAAAAGCTCCCTACGCGCCCATGTTCGTGAGGGCGAGAGACATCCCTGCATCCCAGATCGGACTTAAGGCGGCGGCAGGCGCAAGACTCTACTGCCTGCCGTCAGTATCCGCCTATATCGGCGCGGACATCGTAGCTGGGACGCATGTGTGCGGACTGAAGGGAGCGGATCAGAACATCCTTTTTATAGATATCGGCACGAACGGTGAGATCGTCCTTTCAGACCACGGGAGACTCCTCTGCTGTTCCTGTGCTGCAGGCCCGGCCCTTGAGGGGATGAACATCAGCTGCGGGATGCGTGCCGCCCAGGGCGCTGTTGAGGATGTGCGCATAACAGGAGAAGGGGTCAAAGTGAAAGTGATCGGAGGCGGGCAGCCCGCCGGGATATGTGGGAGCGGCATCCTTGCAGCTGTAAAAGAGCTGTTGAGAGTGGGTCTGATCCGTCCCAACGGGACCTTTATAAAAAAAGAACAGCTGGATCATGCAGACTACCGTTTCCCGATGCTCCGATCAAACGGCAAGAAGAGAGAATTTATCCTGACAGGATATCCGGGACAGCTATCGATCACCCAGCGGGATATCCGTCAGGTCCAGCTGGCAAAAGGCGCCATCCTCTCTGGTCTTACCGCACTCCTCAACAAAGCCGGGATCACTATGGAAGATCTGGACAAGATCATGGTCGCCGGGCAGTTCGGCGCGCATCTTCCAGCCGAAAGCCTGACAGGGACAGGGATCCTTCCGGCTGGGGTCAGCGACAAGATCGTATATGTGGGCAATTCATCCAAGACCGGCGCTCATATGGCGCTGATGTCCGCCCAGGTAAAACGTGAGATGGAGAGATCAGCCGCTCATATGGACTATATGGAACTGAGCGAAACGAAAGGGTATGAAAGATTGTTTTCCGACTGTCTGCTCTTTCCGTCCGTGGAGTAAGAGACGGATATGACCGTCTTTGTGTGGGGATAATATCAGGGGAGGTATCATAAGTGGGAAAACTCATCGATTTTGATTGCACATATGATCATGCTGTCGGTATCAGCAGCGATGTGGCAGAGAGACTGGATCTTACATATCCAGACGCCTATCGCCACTGGGATACCATGGCAAAGATCGCTCTGGAGATAAAGAAAAAAGAAAATGTAAACTTCTGCGTGCTTCCTTTTTGCCATACACTGGAAGCGGAAGCGATGGGCGGGAGTGTGAACCTGGGAAATGCCACCGCCGGGCCGCGGGCGAAAGGATACATCTGCGAGACACCGGAACAGATCCTGGCTCTCCCGGAGATCGACTACGAAAAAGGCAGGATCCATGAGACGCTGAAAGCCTGCAGATATCTGAGCGGACAGGGAGAGAACGTGGCTCTCATGATATCCGGGCCATTTACCATATTAAATGGGCTGATGGATGCACGTTATGTATTCCGCGCTATGAAAAAACAGCCGGAAGAGATGCAGCAGGTCTTCGACAGGCTGGCAGGAGGACTGCTCCGGTTTATCGAGAGAGCGATCGAGTACCAGGTGGACATCATCAGCTATGCGGATCCTTCCGGCGGTCTGAATATATTGGGGCCGAAAAACACGGGATATATGGTGGAACACTTTACCTATCCATTCCTGAAACAGGCGGAAAAGACTGCCGCAGGCCGGACGCAGATCTTCCTCTGCCCGAAGACATCCTTCGCACTGCTGGGTATGGACAAAATGGAATGGGTGGATGTCCCCGTAGACGGGCCTATGCAGTATGTGGATGCCGTTCTGAGCACCAAAGAACAGATAACGATCGCAGGACAGATGTGTATAAAAAACAGCAGTCATACGGTGGAAAAAAAGGTGGAGGCTGTACGGCTCCTTTGAGAAAAAGGGAGGGTGATGTCCATGGACAACATCGCCCCATCCATTTGATATGCAAATAAAAGTATTGACATTTTCAATAAAAAGAGGTACATTGGATACCATAAACCGATCAAAAAGGACATAGGAGGGACCCATGAAGAAGAAACTTATAGGTATATTTCTCAGTGTCGTGATGATCGCATCCATGGTCACAGGATGCGGGAGCGCAGATACAGGAGCAGGGCAGGAAGGATCTGCAGGGACAAAAGAGAGCAGCACTGCAGAACAGGAAGAGAGTGCTGACAGCGAGAGTGGAGAAGAAGAGGACGCAGAAGAAGAGAGTACAGGAGATGACCGTCTGGTGATCCCGGTATCGGCAACGGTGACCAATCTGAACCCATTGCTGGAATCCATGGCAGAAGGCGCGTTCCAGCTATCACCTTTTGCAGATGAGCTGTATTATGTGGATCAGGACGAGATAAGGTATTATCTGGCAGAGAGCTGTGAGGCCTCTGAAGATGGTCTGACCTATACATTGAGATTAAAAGATGGTCTGAAATGGCACGACGGCGAGCCGATCACAGCGGATGACGTGATCTTCACTGCTGACTGCAACGCCGATACTGACAACGGCGCCGGTTATACAAATACGGTATTTGTAGGGGAAGAACCTGTGAAATATGAGAAGGTGGACGATCTGACAGTCAGCTTCACGCTCCCTCAACCTTCCGCTTCATATCTCGAGGTGCTTGGAAAGTTACAGCTGATCCCGGCACATGCATTTGACGGGAATACAGACATTGTCTCTGCAGAGGCGAATCTGACGGATATCGGATCTGGTCCCTATAAACTCTCAGCGTTTAACGACGGCGAGTCCCTGGTACTGGAGAGATTTGAAGATTATTACGGGGATGCACCGCAGATCGGCAGCATCGTATTCCAGGTGATCTCCGACCCGAGCGCACAGGAAGTGGCATTTAAGAACGGCGAGATCAATTACCTGCTCGCCTCCTCCGACGCAACAGTGGAGGGATTCAAGGATGTGGACGGGGCACAGGTCCATCAGTTAGGCGAAGGCCGTGTAAAATATCTGGCATGGAATAAATACTGCGCCACATGGGAAGACCGCGACGCAGTGAAGGCTCTCTTTGCAGCGTTAGACCAGAAAGAGATCGTGGACGGTGCCTATGGTGCGTCCATGGGGATCCCTGCGAATACGATCTTCAGTAACCAGAACCTTTTCTACGATGAAAGCCTGAAAGGGTACGAGCAGGATCTGGATACGGCAAAGGAACTGGCTGAAAAGTCAGGGCTTTCTGGAAAGACGATCAAACTGCATTATAATACAGACCGCTCCTACATGGAAGAGACGGCGCTCTTGATCCAGCAGCAGTTAAAAGCGATCGATGTAAATGTGGAGATCGAGGGTATCGATGCAAATGGTTTCTTTGATGTAGTCTTTACAGATAAGGCAGATTATGAACTGTACCTGAATGAATACGCGGCGATCGGGGATCCGGATTCTGTCGTGGCAGGTATGTACGACGGGACATGGGGCGTCAATGTGGATACCAGCGAAGAGATCCTGGATCTGTTCAAACAGGGCAGGGAGACGACCGACATGGACAAGAGGGCAGAGATCTATAAAGAGCTGCAGCAGAAAGCTTTTGACGAGTATCTGGTCTATCCCATCGCGTATCCCAATTACTGCTTCATAACAAGTTCTGATCTCCAGGGAACGGAACATTATACAACAACACCTGTATTTGAAGACTATACAAAACTCTATTTTGAATAGGATTTAGTACGATAGATAAAAATAGATCCTGGCGGGAACAGGATCTATTTTTATCCCCATATGATAGGAGAAGACGATGAAAGATCTTATAATGAAGCGTCTGGCACAGATGGCGGTGGTGTTCGTGATCGTGTCCATGTTTGCCTTTTCGATCATATATTTTTCACCGGGGGATCCGCTCTATCTGTATACATCCCCTTCCGTGTCTACATATAAGATGTCGGAAGAGCAGCTGGACGATATGCGGGCGTCCCTGGGGCTGGAAGGCAATGTGGTGCAGAGATATATAGATTGGGCGGGAAAGATGCTAAAGGGCGACTGGGGCCTGTCCATCAGCAACCACCAGCCGGTAAAAAAACAGATCCTGGACAGACTGCCCAATACGATCGGGCTGATGGGGGCCGCCCTTGTCCTGTCTGTTCTGCTGGCCATCCCCTTAGGCCTGCTGGCAGGCTATCACAAAAATAAATGGATCGACAACCTGATCAGTGCCGTATCGTATCTGGGCATATCCCTTCCTGCATTCTGGTTTGGGATCATGCTGATCATTGTTTTTTCATTAAAGCTGGGCTGGCTGCCCAGCGCGGGCATGCGTACCATCGGGGTAGAGTCTGCCCTGGACGTGATCCGGCATGGGATCTTGCCTGTGATCGTACTGAGCGTGAACAATACCGCTGTGTTTGTCCGGTACATCCGTTCCAACACCATTGAGCAAAAAGAAGAAGAATATGTGATGACGGTGATCTCAAAGGGCGTTCCGCGGATGCAGGTGCTGCTGCGGCATGTACTGAAGAACTGCCTGCTCCCGATCATCACCATAGTGGGGATGAACTTCGGGACGCTGATCACAGGTTCTTTTATCGTAGAATCTGTTTTCGGATGGCCGGGACTGGGGACTTTATGTATGGACGCGATCAACAGCCGTGACTATACGATGATCATGGGGATCACGGTGCTGACATGTATCGTACTCCTGATCGGGAATTTCCTGGCGGACATCCTGTATGGTTTTGCCGATCCCAGGATCAAACAGGGGAAGGAGGCACAGAATGGATAGAAGAGCGATGAAAAAGATATTCTTTTCCAATAAGATGACAGTCATATGCGCGGTCCTGCTCCTGCTGGTGATCCTGGCATCTCTTCTGGCCCCTTTATCACCCTACGACCCGGACGCCGTCAATGTGGCGGAAAGATTACAGGGAATGAGCGGCAGACATATCTTAGGTACAGACGATCTGGGGCGGGATACATTTACCAGGGCGCTCTACGGCGGGAGAGTCTCCCTTCTGGTAGGTTCTGCCGCCATGTGCGTAGCTGTCCTGGCCGGGACATTTATCGGGACGGTCAGCGGATACAGCGGCGGCAGGATCGATATGGTCTGTATGCGGATCGTGGACATCTTTCTGTCGGTGCCAAGCCTTTTATTCATCATTGTGGTCTATGCGTTCATGCCGCGCAATATAATGACGCTGGTGCTGATGCTCGCCTCTTTTTCCTGGACGAAAGTCGCCAGGGTAGTGAGGGCACAGACCTTATCCCTTAAAGAACGGGATTTTGTGACGGCTGCAAAAGCCCTGGGGGTATCCCGGGGAAGGATCATCTGGCGGCATATCATCCCAAATCTCATGCCCCAGGTCATCGTTGCCGCAAGTCTCAGCATCGCCAACGCGATCCTAGATGAATCTGCGCTGAGTTTCCTGGGCTATGGCGTCCAGCTCCCCATGGCTTCCTGGGGCAGCATGCTGCAGAGCGCCCAGCAGTATATCCTCCATAACCCGATCCTGGCCGTCGTCCCGGGGACGATGATCCTGATCACGGTCCTGTGCTTTAACGTTATGGGCGATATGCTCCAGCAGATCTTAGATCCAAAACTGGTAAAATAGACCAAGGGAGGAGAGAACGTGAGCCAGATCTTACAAGTAGAAAACCTGTCTGTCCAGTTCCACACATATACAGGAACGATACAGGCAGTCAGGGATATCTCTTTCGGTATCAGAGAAAATAAAGTCACAGCGATCGTGGGGGAATCCGGCTGTGGGAAATCTGTCACGTCAAAGGCTGTCATGGGACTGATCCAGAAGCCCGGCGTGATATCCAAAGAGAGCAAGATCTTCTTTAAAGGAGAAGATATACTGGGATACACAGAAAAACAGTGGGAAGACTACCGGGGGCAGAAATGTTCCATCGTGTTCCAGGATGCGCTGACGGCTTTAAATCCTACGATGGACATCGGCAGGCAGATCACGGAGAAGATACGGGTACACCGCAGAGTGAACAGGCAGGAAGCCTGGCAGGAGGGGATCCGCATGCTGGAGCAGGTGGGCATCCCGGGCGCGGCCATGCGCATGAGACAATACCCCCATGAATTTTCCGGGGGCATGCGCCAGCGTGTGATGATCGCGATCGCGCTGACCCTGCATCCCCAGCTCCTGATCGCAGACGAACCCACAACGGCTCTGGACGTGACCATCCAGGCAGATATCCTGGATATGATGAAAGAGATCCAGAGAGAACAGGGCATGACGATCATCCTGATCACCCACGACTTAGGCATCGTGGCGAATTTTGCACAGGACATCATCGTCATGTATGCGGGGAAAGTGGTAGAAAAGGGCAGTGCAGAGGATATCTTCTATCATCCGGCCCATCCCTATACGGAAGCGCTGCTGCGCGCGGTCCCCAGACTTGATATCTCCGGAGGACAGCTGGAGACGATCGAAGGGGCTCCGCCTAATATGGCAGATCCGCCCGCGGGCTGTCCCTTCGCAGATAGATGTAAGAAAAAACGCCCTGTCTGTGGGACAGGTTTTCCGGGAGAGGCAGAGATAGCCGAAGGGCATCAGGTCTGCTGCTGGCTATATATGGATGATGGGGGAGGGAGCGGCGATGGTAGATAACACAGACTGCCTGTTGGAAGTACAGGGATTGAAGAAATACTTTAAAGTGGGAAAAAAGAAGATGCTGAGAGCGGTGGACGATGTCTCTTTTTACATCCGTAAAGGGGAGACACTGGGTGTGGTGGGGGAATCCGGCTGCGGGAAGACCACCTGCGGGCGCACCTGCCTTGGGATATACGACAAGACAGGCGGGCAAGTGACCTATCGGGGAGAAGATGTACATGGCATGGATAAAGAACGCAGGCGGAGATTTACGGAGCAGGCGCAGATCATCTTCCAGGATCCGTACGCCTCCCTAGATCCCAAGATGAAGATCCAGGAGATCGTCGCGGAAGGCATCCGTGCCCATAAGATGGCAGAAGACGAGGCCGATATCAAAAAAAGGGTGGAAGGACTCCTGTCCACCGTGGGGCTGGATCCGGCATACGGCAGCCGTTATGTACACGAATTCTCCGGCGGACAGCGGCAGCGGATCGGGATCGCACGGGCATTGGCTGTGGAGCCGGAATTTATCGTCTGCGATGAACCGATCTCAGCTCTGGACGTATCTATCCAGGCGCAGATCGTAAATCTCCTCAAACGGCTCCAGAAAGAAAAGGAGCTGACATATATGTTCATCGCCCACGATCTCTCCATGGTCAAACATATCTCCGACAGGGTGATGGTCATGTACCTGGGCAAGGTCATGGAGATCACCACGGCAGACCAGCTCTATGACCACCCGGCACATCCCTACACCCAGGCGCTCCTGTCAGCGATCCCGATCCCGGATCCCCGGGTGGAGGCAGGGAAAGTACGGATCCGCATGGAAGGCGAGATCCCAAGCCCCGTCGATCCGCCGGAAGGATGCCGTTTCCAGAACAGGTGTCCTTACGCCGAAAAAAAATGCCGGGAAGAGACGCCGGTGTTAGAGAAGATTGGAGAGGGGCATTTTGCGGCGTGCCACAGGTGCGGGTGATATATCTTCAGCTGTTTTCTATCCGTTTTCGCCAGCGCACTGGAGGGAACGGATAGAAAGATCACAGCGATCTTGAAAAAATGTTGTAAGTTTCTATGTACAAATTGATAGATCTATGTTATAACTATATAAAGAAAGTGCGAAAAAAGCACTACATGTTGTGTAAAGAGCATGAGTTTTGATAGATAGCGTGGAAAAGATCTTATGTTGGACATAGAGCAGATCAGGAGACATCCTGCGTATGTGCAGGAGAATCTCGGTAAAAGGGGCATACATATCTCGATAGAAGAGTTCCTCAGCTTGGATAAAGAAAGACTGAGCCTGCAAACGGATCTGCAAGACCTCAAGCATAAGAAAAACCTTCTGTCTAAGGAAGTATCTGTCCGGAAAAAAGAGGGAGCAGGGGCGGACGACCTGCTGGCTGTCATCTATGCGATCGACCATAAGCTCGACGGCTTGGAACAGAACCTGCGTACAAAGGCGGCGCAGTTACAGGATATCTTGGTACGCCTGCCCAATCTCCTGGACGATGATGTGCAGGAGACCTCGGAAGTCTTATATCATTATAATGAAAAGCCGGTGTTCGGTTTTCAGCCCAAAGGCCATATGGAGTTATGCAGGAGACATCGCCTGGTCGATTATGAGACGGCGGCGGATCTTATGGGGAGCGGTTATTGGATATACAGAGGGGCAGGCGCCAAGCTGGAATGGGCACTTTTGAATTTCTGTCTGGAGGAAAACCAGAAAGCAGGGTATGAGATGGTGATGCTCCCGCCTGTAGCACGTGAGATCTGTGGCTTTGGTGCGGGACAGTTCCCGAAATTTGAGGATGAGACTTACAAAGTCCAGGACAGTGGGAATTTTCTGATCCCCACAGCAGAGACGATACTTGTGAACCTGCACAGGGATAAGATCTTGAGACACATAGACCTGCCGCTCAAGTATACTTCCTACACTTCCTGCTTCCGCAGGGAAGTGAGCAGTGCCCCGGAGGACCGGGGGATGATCCGGGGGCATCACTTTAATAAAGTAGAAAATGTCCAATTCGTGGAAGAAGGAGAGTCTGATAAGGCGTTTGCGGAGATCTTACAGCAGGCGGAACATCTGATGCAGCAGCTCGGCCTGCATTATCGGGTGGTGAAGTCGTCGGCGCGTGAATGCAGTGCGGCCATGGCGCGGACTTATGATATAGAGGTATGGCTCCCTGCAGAAAGGATCTATAAGGAAGTCAGCTCCATATCGAACGCAAGGGATTATCAGGCGCGCAGGACGAACACCCGTTACAGGGATGAACGGGGAAAGGTCCGTCATGTGCATACTCTGAATGGATCGGGACTTGCCACGAGCAGGCTCTTTGCAGCCATACTGGAGCAGAACCAGAACATGGAAAACGACAGTATACAGATACCGGAAGTGTTAGTCCCGTGGGTGGGGACTGATGTTTTTTTATGATCGTTACGGTCATATATAAAATAGGAGGAAGATAAAATGTATAAGAAGTATGAACGGGAGTCAATCCCGTAAAATCCTGATCGTTTTATTAGCATCAAAAAATCTGATAGGAGGAGATACGATGATTAAAGTGACCATCGATGGGATCACCGTAGAAGTCGAGCAAGGCTCTACGATCTTAGAGGCAGCCAAAGTTGCCGGCGTAGAGATCCCAACACTATGTTATTTAAAAGATGTCACTCCTGAAGCATCTTGCCGTATGTGTATGGTCGAGATCGAAGGGATGCCCAAATTAGTCACAGCATGTTCATTCCCTGCTGCTGACGGAAATGTAGTCCACACCAGGACTGAAAGGGTTGTGAAAGCCAGGAGGGGCGTACTGGAACTGTTGATGAGCAATCATAAGACTGACTGCTTCTCATGTCCGCAGAATGGTATGTGTAAACTGCAGGATCTCTGCTTCGAGTATGGTGTGAAGGATGTGCCGTTTGAAGGCGTCGAAAAAGCGATCGACGATTCCAATAAGTTCTTTACATATGACCCGAATCTGTGTATCCTCTGCCACAGGTGTGTGAACACATGTCAGAAACGTACCTGCCGCGGATCCATCGATACAACACAGCGTGGGTTCAAGTCTGTGATCAGCCCTGCATTCGGCATGGACTGGGCGGACAGCAACTGTGAATCCTGCGGGAACTGCGTACAGGCATGTCCGACAGGCGCGCTCACCATGAAGAAACAGAAAACATATCGTCATTGGGACGTTGAGAAAGTCCTCACCACATGTCCCCACTGTGCGACCGGATGCCAATACTATGTATATGTAAAGGATAACAGAGTCGTAGACGTGGAAGCAGCAGACGGCCCGTCCAACAGAGGCCTGCTGTGTGTGAAAGGACGTTCCGCATCCTTTGATTTCGCACAGTGTGATGAAAGGATCACCACACCGCTGATCAAGGACAGGGAGACCGGTGAATTCAGAGAAGCCGGCTGGGATGAAGCCCTGGACTTAGTAGCATCGAAATTCACAGAGCTTAAAAAAACATATGGAGGTCAGGCGCTGGCAGGTTTTGCTTGCTCACGTTCAACCAATGAGGACATCTACATGCTCCAGAAGATGACCAGGGTTGCGTTCGAGTCCAACAATACCGATAACTGCGCCCGTGTTTGACATGCACCTACTGTTGCCGGTCTGGCAATGACGTTAGGTTCTGGTGCTATGACAAACACCATCGAAGATATCACACATGATTCAGATGTGATCTTACTGTGCGGCTCCAACCCTGAAGAGGCCCATCCAGTCATTGGTATGCAGGTCCGTCAGGCAGTTGCGAGAGGCGCAAAGCTCATCGTAGTCGATCCTCGTGAGATAGACCTTGCAAAGAAAGCGGCGATCCACCTGAAACTGAAACCAGGTACAAACGTTGCATTTGCAAATGGTATGATGAATGTCTTCATTGAAGAAGGCTTGATCGACAAAGAATTTATCGCTGATAGAACAGAAGGATTTGAAGAACTGGCTGCGATCGTAAAAGATTATACGCCAGAAAAAGTTGGTGAGATCTGCCACATAGATCCAGAAGATCTGAGGGAAGCCGCCCGCCTGTATGCAAAAGCTGACCGTGCTCCGATCATGTACTGCCTGGGTGTCACAGAACATCACACAGGTACAGAAGGCGTTATGTCCATGTCCAACATGGCTATGATGGTCGGAAAACTTGGCAAGGCAGGCTGCGGCGTGAACCCCATCCGTGGACAGAACAATGTACAGGGTGCCTGCGATATGGGCGCTCAGCCAAACGTATATACAGGTTACCAGAAGGTCGCAGACCCGGCTGTCGTGGAGAAATTTGAAAAAGCCTGGGGCGTAGACCTGAAACATTTACAACCCGGAAGGATGGCAACGGAATGTTTCCATGATATGATCGATGGTAAGATCAAAGGTCTGTTCATCTTCGGTGAAGACCCCGTCGTGACAGACCCGGATACAAACCATGTGATCAAAGCTCTGAAGAGCCTGGATTTCTTAGTCGTAGATGAATTGTTCATGACTGAGACAGCGAAATATGCCGATGTTATCTTACCTGGCCGTTCTTATCTGGAAAAAGAAGGTACGTTCTCGAATACAGAACGCCGTGTACAGAGAGTGCGCAAAGCTATCGAGATCCCAGGTACCAAGCCAGATACAGAGATCTTCTCATTGATCATGCAGAGAATGGGCTATGATCAGCCGATCCTCACACCTGCCGAGATCATGGATGAGATCGCGTCTGTCACTCCGTCGTTTGCCGGTATCAGCCATGAGAGACTGGACAGCCCGGAAGTTGGCGGCAAAGGTCTGCAGTGGCCCTGTACAGCGAAAGATCATCCTGGTACTCCGATCATGCATGTGGGCAAATTTGCAAGGGGCTTAGGCTACTTCTATCCGGCGAAATATCAGCCATCCACACAGCAGGTATCTGAGGAGTATCCGTTCATCATGATCACTGGCCGTGTACTCTATCATTACAATGCATGTGCTATGACTGCGCGGACGCCTGAGATCAATGAGCTTTCCGGCAACTCCTTTATCGAGATCAATACCGAGGATGCGCAAGCACTTGGGATTGTAGACGGCGACAAAGTATATGTATCTTCCCCACATGGACGTATCGCATCCTGGGCAAGAGTATCCGGCAAGACAAGCAAGGGCGAAGTTTGGATGCCATTCCATTTCTTAGACGGTAACTCAAACTGGCTGGTAGGCGATCACTTGGATGATTTCTCCAAGACACCTGAATATAAGGTGACCGCTGTCCAAGTAGAAAAAGCGACCGAAGAGAAGGAATGCTGCCAGTATATGGAAGTACCGAATATCGTGCGCAAAAAAAAGAAAATGGCTAAAATGTTTTGATCATAAAAGATGATCCTGGGGTATCGCTCCCTTAAGCGATACCCTGGGTATCCAGTTCATGTGGAATAAGGAGGGTATTATAAAATGAGTGACGAAAGAATCAACATTCCTTATAGGGGAACACCAGAGCAGGAAAAAGAATTAGCGGAACTGATCGCTAGATATAAAGGCACAAAGAGTCCTCTGATCCCTGTATTAGAGCAGGCACAGGATATCTTCGGGTATCTTCCGGAAAAAGCGCTGAAGATCATCTCTGAGGAATTGCAGGTATCTTTGGCTAAGATCTATGGCGTCGTTACATTCTATTCATTCTTTTCCCTGTATCCGAAGGGAAAATACAACATCTCTGTATGTCTGGGTACAGCATGCTATGTAAAAGGCTCCGGCCAGATCTACGACAAACTGCAGAGCGCTCTGGGTATCACCGGAGGACAGTGTACAGAAGATGGAAAATTCTCTTTAGAAGCCTGCCGTTGCATCGGTGCTTGTGGTCTGGCGCCAGTTATGACAGTTAATGGAGAAGTTCATGGACGTCTGACTGCTGATATGGTTGATGGTATTCTCGCACAGTATGAATAGTTAAAGGAGGACGTACATAGTGATCACAATTGAACAATTACAAGAAATCAAAGAAAAAAATCAAGATATCGTAAATTTCAGAAAAGAACACGGTGAGAGGGGAAATGGTAAATACCGCTCACATGTACTGGTATGTGCAGGTACTGGATGTACATCTTCAGGCAGCCAGAAGATCGCTGACAAACTGGAAGAAGAGATCAAAGCGGCTGGGCTGGAAGAAGAAGTATGCGTGATCCGTACAGGATGCCATGGCCTCTGCGCTCTGGGCCCTGTCATGATCATCTATCCGGAAGCAGCTTTCTATTCAAATATGGAATTGGAGCATGTTCCTGAGATCGTGTCCGAGCATCTGGTAAAAGGCAATGTAGTGACAAAATATCTGTATCAGGAAACAGTTACCGAGGACGGTATCATTTCCATGAACCAGACGAATTTCTACAAACCGCAGAACCGTGTGGCACTTAGGAACTGCGGTGTGATCAACCCGGAATGTATCAACGAATATATCGGCACAGGCGGATACCAGGCTCTGGCTAAAGTCCTGACCACTATGTCAAGGGAAGATGTTGTAAAATGCATCACAGACTCCGGTCTGCGTGGCCGTGGGGGCGGTGGCTTCCCCACAGGAAAGAAATGGCAGTTCGCGATGGGCGGAGAACCAGGCGTACAGAAATATGTCTGCTGTAACGCCGACGAAGGTGACCCGGGCGCATTCATGGACCGTTCCGTATTAGAGGGCGATCCCCATGTTGTATTTGAGGCGATGGCGATCGCTGGTTATGTGATCGGCGCTAACCAGGGCTATATCTATGTCCGTGCAGAGTACCCGATCGCAGTAGACCGTCTGAACATCGCTCTTGCACAGGCAAGGGAGTACGGCGTATTGGGTGACAATATCTTCGGTACTGGCTTCAGCTTCGATATCGATCTTCGTCTTGGTGCAGGTGCGTTCGTATGTGGTGAAGAGACTGCTCTCATGACTTCTATCGAAGGTAACCGCGGCGAGCCAAGACCGCGTCCGCCATTCCCGGCAGTCAAAGGTCTGTTCGGTCAGCCGACGATCTTAAACAACGTTGAGACATGGGCGAACATCCCGCAGATCATCTTAAAGGGTGCTGACTGGTTTGCCGGCATGGGGACAGAGAAGTCCAGAGGTACAAAAGTATTTGCTCTCGGCGGTAAGATCAACAACGTTGGTCTGGTAGAGATCCCCATGGGGACCACACTCCGCGAAGTTGTTGAAAACATCGGCGGCGGCATCCCGAATGGCAAGAAATTCAAGGCTGCACAGACAGGCGGACCGTCCGGCGGATGTATCTCTCTGGAAAATTACGATGTCCCGATCGATTACGACAACCTTGTATCCATCGGTTCTATGATGGGTTCCGGCGGACTTATCGTTATGGACGAAGACGACTGTATGGTGGACATCGCTAAATTCTTCTTAGAGTTTACAGTAGATGAGTCCTGTGGTAAGTGTACACCTTGCCGTATCGGTACAAAGAGACTGCTCGAACTGCTGAACAAGATCACAGACGGCAAAGCTGAGATGGAAGACTTAGACCGTATGGTCGAACTTTGCAACCTGATCAAAGAAAACTCCTTGTGTGCATTGGGACAGACAGCTCCGAACCCTGTATTGTCCACATATAAGTATTTCAAAGATGAATACATCGCTCACGTTAAGGATAAGAAATGTCCGGCTGGCAAATGTAAGAACCTGGTATCCTACCATATCGATGCTGAGAAATGTATCGGATGCGGTCTCTGTAAGAAGAACTGCCCGGGCGACGCAATCACTGGCGAGAAGAAACAACCGCATGAGATCGATACTGCGAAGTGCCTGAAGTGCGGCGTTTGTATGACTAAATGTAAGAAAGACGCTATCTACAAAGCGTAACCCATAGTATCAAAGTCCCGGATAGTGTCGGGATGAGGGGCGGGTCTGCCCGTTCCCCTCGTTCTGGCATTGCACGGGCTGCTATGTCCGTTCACTATCCTTTTGAAATACTGCGTACAGGAGGTTATATCTTGAGTTACATTAAAAAAATCCATGCAACAATAGACGGTAAAGAAGTTGAAGTGGATCCTGGAACAACTATCTTAAAGGCAGCAGAGAGCGTAGGCATCAAGATCCCTACTTTGTGCTACCTGAAATTCATGACACCGGAAGCATCCTGCAGGATGTGTATGGTCGAGATCGTTGGTATGCCGAAACTTGTAACGGCATGTTCCTTCCCTATCGCCGATGGCAATGAGATCCTCACAAAGAGTGAGAGAGTCATCAAAGCGAGGAGAGGCGTATTGGATCTTATGCTCTCCAACCATCCCAACCACTGCTTTGACTGTGCCGGCAACGGTGACTGTGAGTTCCAGTCCCTCTGCTATGAATATGGCGTGAAAAAGACTTCTTACGAAGGTGAGATGGTCAAAAAACCGATCGATGATTCCAACCCATATTTTACATATGACCCGAACCTCTGCATCCTCTGCCATAGGTGCGTCAATACCTGTGAACATCTGGTAGGCCGCAGCGCGATCGGTCTTTCCAAGAGGGGATTCAATTCTAAAGTTTCAGCCGCTCCGTTCCAGGATCAGTGGATCAACAACATGGAATGTGAATTCTGTGGAAACTGTATCCAGGCTTGTCCAGTAGGCGCCCTGAGACCGAAGAACCGTTCTCAGTACCGTCCATGGGAAGTTAAGAGAGTGGAATCTACTTGCTATAATTGTAAGAAAGAATGTAAGCGTGTCTTGTTATTGAAAGATAATAAGATCTTGGATGTTGTGGCAGACCCGGATTCTGCTAATAAAGGCCGTCTCTGCAATAAAGGTCGGTTTGAATTCTACGATGTCCAGAGGCCAGGCCAGATCGCTGTCTTAGAGGCTAAGGATATCGAAAGAGCCAGAGAAGCATTGAAGGCTCAATTGGATGTTGAATAAAATGAAAATTGATATAGAGAAAAAGAGACTGCTGCGGTGCGGTCTCTTTTTTGGCATCGCATCTTTTTTTTATGAAAAGATCATGGTATGATGAGGGTAAGGGTAGTGCAGATGATGGACCATACGATCAAAATATGGAGGCGATAGAGATGACTGAAAAAAGAGGTGATACAGAAAAATGTAGAAAAATTTTCAAGGCTCCAAAGGTATATGCGTTTATCTGATAAAGATTCTGAAGCATACCGTGAGATGAAAGAACGATATATTGAATTAAAGATCATATTAACGGCATTCGGTATAAACCTCACAGAACTTGATAGGATAAAAGAATGATATAGATGATCGTGACTGCCAGTTTATCTGGCGGCCACGATCATCTCTGATGGATCATAACAGAGTCCTTCGTTCATCTGCGAGTTTTGTGATATGTTTGCTGTCGAAATACTCCAATATCATCTGCGTATATTTACGTGAACTGTTCAGGAGTGTCCGGTAATCGGCCAATGTGATGCTCCCTTTTTCCTGGATGAAATCTTTTAGGAGTCCCAGTGCCTGTCCATAGCAGTCTTTGTGCATATAATAAGCCGGCGTGATCTTTATGAGTTCCCCGTCCTTGACCATCTTATCCAATAATTGCCGGGTGACTTTGGAGTTCTTGCTCCTGTTGATGATATCGTCGGTCTTCGGCATGGCAAAACCTGCCTCTTTATAGGAACGGATGATATCCTGGGATTCCTGTCTGTTATCCACGCTCTGTTTCGGGACGAATGCATAGAGGGATGTCAGGCCGTCTTTTTCTTTGATCACTTTTTTCTGGATCAGATAGTCATAGAATACGTCGATATTTTTGCTGCCGGCATCGTGGAGTTTCTTGATCAGCCGGCTCTTTACTTCTTCTTTTGAAAGTCCTTCTGTCAGAGCGTTGGACTTATGGAAGTTTTCCAGCATTTCCGTGAGGAAGGGACAGATGCTGTCATAAAACTGTTTATGGATGAAGATATTTTTTTTGATCTCAAGTACACGGCCGGTGCCTTTCAATCTTTTCAGGACAGCGGCCGTCTCAGAGAGGGAGAGATCTGTCTTTAAGGATAAAAGCATAGTATCCGGGAATACAGGGCTTTCTTCTTCCAGGAATCTCTCCATGAGTTCTTCTTCTGACCCGGTGTCTTTGATCTGCATAGACTGCAGCACAGTCTCCTGGCTGCGTTTATGCCGTCTGGGACTGGCGTCCAGCACGACGCCTCCTCCGATCGTCTCCAGGGGTGAATAGAAACGGATGGTGAAATAGTCCAGGCGTTTTAAGGCGATCTCCCTCTCAAACCGGATCTGTGCGTAGGACGTCTCCCCCGGGAGCTGCTCATCCCGGTCGAAAAATACGACCTTGCCGATGACCTCATCGGAACCATAGTAGAAATGGACTCTGCTGTTGTTGCGTACAGTGCGCTCGGTGTTCTCGAGCAGATACAGACGTACATCCACCATATAGGTCCTGATCATGCTGCCTGGTCTTGCAACGACAGATCCCCGGTCGATGGCTTCTGTCTTTACCGTCAGGTTCAGCGCAGTCCGCTGTCCTGCATAGGCTTGTTCAGCTTCCTGTCCATAGACTTGGATACTGCGGATCTTAGCCGGGATCCCACCGGGCATCAGTTCCACTTCCTCACCTGTCTTGCAGGTCCCCTCGATCAGAGTCCCTGTGATCACCGTGCCGTGTCCTTTCATGGTAAAGACCCGGTCGATGGGAAGGCGGAAGGTGTCGGGGTCTGTGTTGTGGGCGGGGAGTGTCTTGACCATTTCCAGGATCTCTGTGCGCAGCTCTTCTATACCCTGGCCTGTATGGGAGGACACTTGAAAGACAGGGGAGCCTTCTAAAAAAGTACCTGCCAGATATCCTGTGACCTCGTCTGTGACCAGTTCGATCCAGTCTTCTTCGCATTTATCGCATTTTGTCAGGACGACAAGACCATGCCTGATATTCAACAGCCGCAGGATGTCCATGTGTTCTCTTGTCTGGGGCATGATCCCTTCGTCTGCTGCGATGACCAGGAGTACAAGGTCGATGCCTCCGATGCCGGCAAGCATATTTTTCACAAATTTTTCGTGGCCGGGGACATCGATGATGCCGATATTGGTATCCGCGTCACCGCTCTCCATTTTGGCAAAACCCAGTTCAATGGTTATACCGCGCTTTTTTTCTTCTTTTAAACGGTCGGTATCTGTACCGGTGAGCGCCTTGATGAGACAGGTCTTTCCGTGATCGATGTGACCGGCAGTCCCGATAATGACATTTTGCATAAGACTATCATCCTTTCAGTTTTGAGACGTTTTCAGCTATATCCTCCATATCTTTATCTGAGATCGTCCGCATATGGAGCCAGACTTTATCCTGGCTGATATGGGAGATGACCGGGATCTGGCTCTTCCGGAGGTTGTATTCGATCTGTTTTGTGGTGAGGATAGGGGAGTGGAGGGTCACGGCCCATCCATCCAGGCGGACGTCGGGGGCAGAACCCCCGCCCACAAAATCCTCGCAGGCTTCTATATCCATATGGAGTGAGCTGTCGTCCGGTGTGAGACGTGTTCTTAACCGGACGGCTCTTTCATACAGCTTTTCTTTCGGACAGGTGAGCATCTGCAGGGCAGGGATCTCCTGTTTGGCTCTTTCTATATCCTGGTATTGGAAGAATACAGCTTCCAATGCAGAAAGAGTCATCTTATCGATACGCACGACCCTTGCCAGCGGGTGGCGTTTCATTTTCTCGATATATTTTTTCTTTCCGATGATGATGCCAGCCTGTGGGCCGCCCAATAGTTTGTCCCCACTGAATAATACCACGTCGGCTCCGGCGTTCATGGCGTCGGAGACAGCCGGCTCGAAGATCCCGTATCCTTTCAGGTCAGTGAGCAGCCCGTTCCCCATATCGTAGATCACAGGTAATGCGTACTGATCGCCCAATCTCCGCAGTCCGGACAGGGGAACGTCTTCTGTGAAACCTATGATACGGTAATTGCTGGTGTGTACTTTCATGAGGGCGGCTGTGCATTCACTGTCTATAGCCCGGATATAATCAGAAAGATGGGTCTTGTTCGTGGTCCCTACTTCTCTCAGAGTGACGCCGCTCAGACTCATGATATCCGGGATCCGGAAGGAGCCTCCGATTTCTACCAGCTCCCCCCGGGATACGATCACTTCTTGTCCCTCTGCCATGCTGGACAGCACCAGCATCGTGGCGGCTGCGTTATTGTTGACGACCATAGCGGCTTCGGCTCCGGTGGCCTGACAGATCAGGCCGCTCACGTGGTCATGCCTGGAACCGCGGCGGCCAGTCTTCAGATCGTATTCCAGGGTAGAATAGGAGCAGGAGACATCTATCACGTGTTCAATGGCTTTTTGGCTCAGGGGGGAGCGTCCCAGGTTGGTGTGCAAGATCGTGCCTGTGGCGTTGATCACCCGGCGCAGGCTGGGCGTGGACGCCATCTGGATGCGGTGGATCACCCGGTCTAGGAATATCTGCCGGTCTGTCAGAGCGGGCGGGCAGCCTTCCTCCCTGATCACAGCATCCCGGAGCAGATCGATCTCTTTTCTGACACTGTCCGCCACCAGGGAGTAGGGCAGTTTTTCCTTAAAAAAAACAAGGCACTCGTCCTGCAGTACCTCGTCAACTTTATAGAGAGAGCGCAAACGCTCTTTCTTATCCATATTCAATCTTTTGTACCTCATCTCTTATTTTTTGGCGGGGGTACGTGAGGATCGAACTCACCTGAGAGGCTCTTAACCCCTCACAGCGGTTTTGAAGACCGTGAGGCACACCAGCACCTATCTACCCCCATTAAGAAATTGCCTTAAAAATAATAACACATAATAAAGAAAAAGTAAAGACAAAAGATCCGATCATGCAAAAAACATGGCAGACTTATAACAAAAGGATTTTGAGTTTACGTCGGGAAGATCCTATGGTATAATAGCACTACACAAAATAAAAGGAAGTGTTCAAAGACCAATGTATAATGAGGATGATATTGATCTTGATCAGATAGATCTGACGAAAGGACCGCCGGCAGATGAGACGGCCTGCCAATATTATTTCATAGCAAAAGCCCGTGGATATATACAGGCGCTGGCGAGAGAGGCCGGACGTCCCATGACGTTCCATATAGGGACTTTCGGCTGTCAGATGAATGCCAGGGACTCGGAAAAGCTCATGGGGATCCTGACAGCGATGGGCTATGTCTGCGCGGATACGGAAGAGGCCGACCTTGTGGTCTATAATACCTGCACAGTGCGGGAGAATGCCAACCGGAAAGTGTATGGACGGCTGGGGCGGTTAAAGCGCCTGAAGAAAAACAACCCTTATATGCGTATCGCGCTCTGCGGGTGTATGACCCAGGAATCCCAGGTGGTGGACAGGCTGAGAGAGAGTTACCGCTTTGTGGATCTTGTCTTCGGCACCCATAATATCTTCCAGTTCCCCCAGCTGGTCTGTCGGATGTTGGAGTCGGACCGCATGGTGGTGGAAGTCTGGGAAGGGACGGATAAGATCGTGGAGGATCTTCCGGCCCAGAGAAAATACCCTTTTAAATCTGGGGTGAATATCATGTACGGCTGTGATAATTTCTGCAGTTACTGTATCGTCCCCTATGTGCGGGGGCGGGAGCGCAGTCGGGGACCCCAGGCGATCTTAGATGAGATCCAGAGCCTTGTGGATGATGGGGTGGTGGAAGTGATGCTGCTGGGCCAGAATGTCAATTCTTATGGAAAGACCCTGGCGCAGCATGTTTCTTTTGCGGAGCTTTTAGCCCAGGTCGCAGAGATCCCCGGTCTTCGCCGTGTGCGTTTTATGACGTCCCATCCGAAGGATCTTTCCGATGACTTGATCCAGGTGATGGCTTCTTCTGATAAGATCTGCCGCCATCTGCATCTGCCTGTGCAATCCGGGAGTACCCGGATCTTAGAGAAGATGCACCGCAGATATACGAAAGAGAGTTATCTGCAGCTGACCGATAAGATCAAAAAGGCAATGCCGGATATCGCCCTGACCACGGATATCATCGTAGGATTTCCGGGGGAGACAGAAGAAGACTTCCAACATACCCTGGACGTGGTGAGACAGGTGCGGTATTCCAGCGCGTTTACCTTTCAATATTCTAAACGTACCGGGACACCTGCGGCGGTCATGGAGGGGCAAGTCCCTCCAGAGATCGTCCAGGACCGGTTTGACCGTCTTTTAGAGACAGTCCAAAAGATCGCCCAGGAAGAATGCGCCCGGTGGGAAGGGACGACCGGACAGGTATTGGCAGAGCAGGTGGACCGTCAGGATGCTTCTCTGTTGACCGGGAGGCTGGGGAATGACAGACTGGTCCATTTTCCGGGAGATCCCGGGATGATCGGGAGGATCCTGGACGTGCGTTTGAGAGAAAGTAAAGGCTTTTACTATATGGGGGAAATGATCTGATGGCTATATCACCAATGATGCAGCAATACTTGAAAACGAAAGAAGCGTATAAGGATTGTATCTTATTTTACCGGCTGGGAGATTTCTATGAGATGTTCTTTGACGATGCCCTCCAGGTATCGAAGGAACTGGAGCTGACACTCACCGGAAAAGACTGTGGTATGGAGGAACGCGCACCTATGTGCGGCGTTCCTTTCCATGCTTCGGAGACTTATCTCCAGAAACTGGTGGAGAAAGGACATAAGGTAGCTATCTGTGAGCAGATCGGGGATCCAAGATCCAGTAAAGGCCTGGTGCAGCGGGATGTGGTCCGTGTGGTCACACCCGGCACCACTCTCTCTGCCCATGCGCTGGACGAGACAAAGAATAATTATCTCATGTGCATCGTCTATATACAGGAGCGTTTCGGATGCGCCATCGCCGATGTGACCACGGGGGACTGCTTCCTCACAGAAGTCGATTCCAACGGGAAATTATCAGATGAGATCAATAAATATGTCCCGGCAGAGATCATATGCAATGAATCTTTTCTGGTGAGCGGACTGGATCTGGAGGAGATGAAACAGCGTCTGGGTGTCTGCATCTATACATTGGATGCCTGGTATTTTGACGATGATCTGTGTAAACGTACACTCATGGATCATTTCCATGTAAAGAGCCTGTCCGGGCTGGGCATGGGGGATCATGATACGGGGACGATCGCTGCCGGGGCCATGTTCACATACCTGAGAGAGACGCAGAAGACCTCCATGGAACATATGACGAAGATCATCCCCTATGCGGCGGAGACTTTCATGCTCCTGGACAGTTCCACCAGACGAAACCTGGAATTGGTAGAGACTCTGAGGGAAAAGAATAAGGTAGGATCCCTCCTGTGGGTGCTGGATAAGACCCGCACCGCCATGGGCGCCCGGACTCTGCGCAGTTATGTGGAACAGCCCCTGATCGATGAGTCGCTGATCAATGAAAGGCTGGATGCTGTGGGGGCATTAGTGGACGCCCCTATGCTGCGGGATGAGATCCGGGAGCATCTGGGGCCTGTCTATGACCTGGAACGTCTGATCAGCCGCATCAGTTATCAGTCGGCCACGCCCAGGGATCTGACTGCCTTCAGGTCTTCCCTGGAGCGCATCCCTCCGATCCGGGAGCTTCTGAAAGATCTCAGCCAGCCTGTGTTAAAGAGGCTCTATGAGGATATGGACGGGCTGGAGGATCTGTGCGATCTGGTGTCCCGGGCCATCCAGGAAGACCCGCCCATGGCTGTGAAAGAAGGAGGGATCATCCGGGACGGCTATGATGCGCAGGTGGATCAGTACCGCAAGTCGAGATCAGAAGGCACCAAATGGCTGGCCGATCTGGAAGCTTCCGAACGGGAAAGGACAGGGATCCGCAATCTGAAGATCAAATATAACCGGATCTTCGGCTATTATCTGGAGGTGACCAATTCTTTTAAGGATCTTGTGCCGGATGATTATATCCGCAAGCAGACCCTGGCCAACGCAGAGCGGTTCATCACACCCAAACTCAAGGAGCTGGAAAGCCTGATCCTGGGCGCGGAAGATAAGCTCTATGCGTTAGAGTATGAATTATTCACACAAGTGCGCAGTCAGATCGGGCAGGAAGTGCAGCGTATCCAGCAGACGGCAAAAGCGCTGGCGGCGATCGATGTGTTCGCGTCTTTTGCTCTGGTGGCGGAACAGAATCAGTATATACGCCCCCATATCAACCACAAAGGGAAGATCCATGTGAAAAACGGACGCCATCCGGTGGTGGAGAATATGATCGCCAATGATATCTTCATCGCCAATGATACATATCTTGACGATCAGAAGAACAGGGTCTCCATCATCACCGGACCGAACATGGCAGGAAAATCTACCTATATGAGACAGACTGCCCTGATCGTGCTCATGGCGCAGATCGGGAGTTTTGTCCCGGCCCAGCAGGCAGACATCGGGATCGTAGACCGGATCTTCACAAGGGTAGGGGCCTCGGATGACCTGGCCAGCGGGCAGAGTACATTTATGGTGGAGATGATAGAGGTGGCCAATATCCTGCGCAACGCTACTTCGAAAAGCCTATTGATCTTAGATGAGATCGGGCGGGGGACAAGCACCTTCGACGGTCTGAGCATCGCGTGGGCGGTGATCGAACACATCAGTGATCCCCGGCTTTTAGGCGCGAAGACTTTGTTTGCCACCCATTATCATGAGCTGACTGAGTTAGAAGGGAAGCTCCCGGGTGTGAACAATTACTGTATCGCCGTAAAAGAGCAGGGAGACGATATCGTTTTTTTGAGAAAGATCGTCAAAGGCGGCGCGGACAAGAGCTATGGGATCCAGGTGGCAAAACTGGCGGGGATCCCGGACTCTGTGATCCAAAGGGCGAAAGAGCTGGTGGAGGAGCTGAGCGATGCGGATATCACTGCAGCGGTGAAAGATCTGACCGGGGCAAAGACAGTCCCTGTTGGATCCGACCAGATGGATATGCAGCAGATGACCCTTTTGGATACTGTACGGGATAATGATATCATCAGAGAATTAAAGGAATTGGATATAACGGATCTGACGCCTATGGCGGCTTTGAACTTACTCTATAAATTCCAGAATCAGATCAGGAATCGGTGGGATGCAGATGAACAGTGAAAATACGCGCAAGATCTCTGTGCTGAGTAAAGATACCATTGATAAGATCGCCGCCGGGGAAGTGGTGGAGCGGCCTTCTTCCGTGGCGAAAGAGCTGGTGGAGAACGCCATTGATGCGGGTGCTTCCGCTGTCACGGTGGAGATCAAGGAAGGGGGGATCTCTTTTCTGCGCATCACGGATAACGGGAGAGGCATAGAACGGGAAGAGATCCCTGTGGCTTTCCTTCGCCATGCCACCAGCAAGATAGAGAGGGCGGAAGACCTGGAAAAGATCACCTCTCTGGGCTTTCGCGGGGAGGCGCTGTCCTCTATCGCAGCTGTCTCACAGGTAGAACTGATCTCCAAGACGCCGTCTTCCATGACCGGGACCCGTTACATCATCGAAGGGGGCGAGGAGCGTTCGATCGAGGATGTGGGGGCGCCGGAGGGAACGACGATCCTGGTGCGCAACCTCTTCTACAACGTCCCGGCCAGAAAGAAATTTTTAAAGACTGCCGCCACTGAAGGAGGCTATATCAGCAGTCTGATCGAACAGATGGCTTTGTCCCACCCGGAAGTGTCTATAAAATATATGGCAAACGGACAGTTAAAACTGCACACATCCGGAAATGATCAGATGAAGGATGTGATCTACAAGATCTACGGCAGGGATATCACCAAGCAGCTGCTGCCTGTCGCATGGGAAAACGGATCGATCAAGATCAGCGGCTATCTGGGGAAGCCGACTGTCTCCAGAGGGAATCGGAGTTTTGAGAATTATTTTATCAACGGCCGCTATATCAAAGACAAGATCATCACCCGCGGCCTGGAAGACGGGTTCCATGGATATATGATGCAGCATAAATATCCTTTTGCCGTATTGCAGATAGAAATGAACGGCAATGAGCTGGATGTGAATGTACATCCCTCCAAATTGGAGGTACGCTTTTCCCGGGGAGAAGACGTCTACCAGGCAGTCTGCACTGCGGTGAGAGAGACGCTCAGCCAGAGAGAACTGATCCCGGAAGTATCTCTGGGAGAGAAAAAGAAGAGAAGACCCTCGGTCCCATCAGAGAAGAAAGAAAATATACCGGAGCCTTTTGAAGAGAGACGGCGCAGCCAGATCCAAAGCCAGCCGTATGACCGCAGGCCCGTGTCTTATGGACAGATCGCCCCACAGCCTGCACAGGGACAGGTCATCCGGGAGACCAGCCGGATGCAGCCGGAAGGGACGCCGCAGAGGATACCCGAGCAGAAGATGGGAGCGGCCCTGGGCCCCCGGATCCAGGAACAGAAAGAACAGATCGAACAGATAGAAGTGATAGAAAAAATGCCTGAAAGACCAGCTGATCCGGATGATCCGGATGGGGACGCAGGAGTATCAGATGGGGAGCAGATGGGATTATTCAATGAGAAGCTGCTGACAGAAGAGGCCAGACAGCAGCATATCCTCATCGGCCAGTTGTTCAAGACTTACTGGCTGGTAGAATACGGGGAGAGATTCTTTATCATCGACCAGCACGCTACCCATGAAAAGGTCCTGTATGAAAAGCTGCGCAGGGAACTCTGTGAAAAGAAGACCGCATCCCAATATCTAGAACCCCCGCTGGTCTTTACCGTAGATATCAAAGAAGAACTCCTGTTGCTGGAGCATATGCGGATGTTCCAGAAGCTGGGATTTGAGATCGAGCCCTTCGGTCCTCGGGAGTACAGCGTCCATGCGGTCCCTACGGACCTGTATGGGATGACTGGGGAGGGGATGTTCAAGGAACTCCTGGACAGCCTGGAAAAAGAAAATGTCGGGCAGGACCTGGAGATCTTCACAGACCGTCTGGCGACCATGGCCTGTAAAGCGGCTGTAAAAGGAAACCACGCCTTATCCCGGCAGGAAGTAGAGCAGTTGATCGACGAGCTGCTCACGTTGGAGAACCCCTATCACTGTCCCCACGGCAGGCCGACCATCATTTCCATGAGCAAAACAGAGATAGAAAGGAAATTCAAGAGGATCATATAGAAAATGGATGACAAGAGAACAGATTTTGTACAAAAGAAGCCTTTGGTCGTACTGGCCGGACCTACGGCTGTGGGAAAGACCCATACGTCCATCCAGCTGGCCAGAGCGCTGGACGGGGAAGTGATCAGTGCGGATTCCATGCAGGTATACCGTCATATGGATATCGGTTCAGCAAAGATCATGCCCAAAGAGATGGGACAGATCCCCCATCACCTGATCGACGCCCTGGAGCCAGAAGAGGATTTTCACGTCGTCCGGTTCCAGCAGATGGCAAAACAGGCGATCCAGGGTATCTACACCCGGGGGCATATCCCCCTTTTGGTGGGAGGGACGGGTTTTTACATCCAGGCGGTCGTCCGGGATATCGCATTCGGAGAGGAACGTCCCAAAGAAAATGCCTATCGGCAGGAAATGGAACGTCTCGCCCGGCAAAAGGGCACACAATGGCTCCACAGACAGCTGGAGGCTGTGGATGAGGAAGCCGCCCGCCAGATCCATCCCAATAACCAGAAGAGGATCTTGCGGGCATTGGAATACCATCACGATACAGGCATGCCCATATCCCTCCACAACCGGGAACAGCGGGAAAAGACATCTCCCTATACCTGTGCATATTTCGTATTGACAGACGACCGGGAGACTCTGTACCAACGGATCGACCAGCGGGTGGATCAGATGATGGAGGACGGGCTCTTGGATGAGGTGAGAGCCTTAAAGGAACGGGGCTGTACCCGCGATATGGTATCCATGCAGGGACTGGGCTATCAGGAACTGCTGGCGTACCTGGAAGGGGAATATCCTCTGGAAGAAGCAGTGCGGCTGATCAAACGGGATACCCGTCATTTTGCCAAACGGCAGCTGACCTGGTTCAAGCGGGAGAAAGATGTGATCTGGATACACAAGAAAGAGCATCCAAGATCACAGATACTGGGATATATGTTGGAACAATGCCGAGAAAGGGGGATCATCCAATGACGCATGACCAGGCGATAAGAGGACTCTACAAAGAAATGGGCATCAGCCCGAAAGTCTATGATCTGGGGCAGAAGATCCAACGGGAGCTGGAGGAGAGGTTTAAAGGGCTGGACCAGACCGCCGAGTATGGTCAGCTGAAGGTACTCCATGCCATGCAGAAAAACCGGGTCAACGAGGCTTGTTTTTATCCGTCTACGGGATATGGCTATAATGATCTGGGGCGGGATGTGCTGGAGCAGGTCTATGCAGATACTTTCCATACAGAAGCGGCTCTCGTCAGGCCCCAGATCACATGCGGCACCCATGCTCTGGCAGTGGCGCTCTTTGGCAATCTGCGCCCGGGAGACGAGCTGCTCTCTCCGGTGGGCAGGCCCTATGATACTTTAGAAGAGGTGATCGGCATCCGTCCGCAGAAAGGTTCACTGGCAGAGTATGGGATCACTTACCGCCAGGTGGAACTGAGAGAGGACGGTACTTTTGACTACCCGGCGATCGAACAGGCGCTCACGCCGAAGACCCGTTTGGTGACCATCCAGCGTTCCAAAGGATACCAGACGCGGCCTTCTTTTTCAGTGGCGCAGATCGGGGATCTGATCGCATTTATAAAAGAACGGCGGCCGGACATCATATGTATGGTGGATAACTGTTACGGAGAATTTGTAGACACCATAGAACCTTCCGATGTGGGGGCGGATCTGATGGTGGGTTCCCTGATCAAGAACCCGGGCGGCGGCCTCGCCCCGATCGGAGGGTATGTGGTGGGGAAAAAAGAGCTGGTGGAACAGGCTTCCTACCGCATGACCTCACCGGGCCTTGGAAAAGAAGTGGGTGCGAGCCTGGGGGTAAAACAGGCATTTTTCCAGGGCTTTTTCCTGGCTCCCATGGTGGTCAAAGGGGCTTTGAAAGGGGCGATCTTCGCGGCGGCGGTCTATGAGTCTCTGGGTTATCCGGTACTCCCGGACAGCCGGGAGCCCAGACAGGATATCATCCAGTCCATCACCTTCGGGAGTCCTGAGAAAGTGGTCGCCTTCTGTAAAGGTATCCAGGCAGCGGCGCCTGTGGACAGCTATGTGGAGCCGGAACCCTGGGAGATGCCTGGGTATGACAGTCCGGTGATCATGGCGGCGGGGGCTTTCGTCTCTGGTTCTTCTATCGAACTGAGTGCAGACGGGCCGATCCGTCCTCCTTATGCCGTGTATTTCCAGGGGGGACTGACCTGGGAACATGCGAAGATGGGGATCCTCATGTCCCTGGAAAAACTCGTACAGGCCGGTTTGGTGGTCTTATGACGAAGATCATCATCATCGGCGGCGGGGCCTCCGGCCTGATGGCAGCGGTGATGGCGGCAAGGAGGGGGGCGGATGTGACGGTCCTGGAACACCAGTCTGCATGTGGAAAGAAGATCCTGGCCACAGGAAACGGGAAATGTAACCTGACCAACACCCACATCTATCCCGGTGCCTACAGGAGCCACGCACCGGGAGCAGTCGCTGAGGTGCTGGGACGTTTTACCGTAGAGGATACACTGGATCTTTTCTCCGGTCTGGGACTGTACACCAGAGAAAAGAACGGATGGGTCTACCCTTACAGCCAGCAGGCCCGGACCGTGCTGCAGATCCTCCTGACAGAGATCGGGCATCTGGGCGTGGACGTGCGGACACAAGTCCATATCCAGAAGATCTTTCCGGATACCTCCGGCCGGGGACAATGGCGTCTGTGTACAGATTCCGGGATATATAGAGGGGATGCGGTGATCCTGGCCGCCGGTTCCAAAGCCTCCAATCTCCCGGGTGCGGACGGCAGCGGCTACCAGCTCGCCAAAAGCCTTGGACATAAGATCTGCCCGGTCCTCCCGGCGCTGGTCCCCCTGGTGGGAGAGGGGGATCATTTTGAGCAGTGGGCGGGGGTGCGCATGGACGCACGGATAACTCTGCGCCTGGACGGGAAGGATGTACAGGAGGAAACGGGCGAAGTCCAGATGACCGGGTACGGCGTCTCCGGGATCCCTGTTTTCCAACTGAGCCGTTATGCAGTAGAAGGACTCCATGAAAAAAAACGGGCAGAATTGTCCCTGGATCTCTTTCCTTCTCTGGATGTGCAGGGGCTGGAAGATCTTCTCAGAGGGAAGAAAGCCCAGTCACCCCATAAAGATTGGACAGCCGTTCTGATGGGGATCTTCCCGGAGAAGATCAGCCGCATCGCGGCCCGCCCTGCTCAGCCCCGGCGCATAGCCAGAAAACTGAAAGATTGGAAGATCCCCATCAAAGGCTGGCAGGACTATACGTATGCCCAGGTATGTATGGGAGGTGTGGATCTTCAGCAGGTGGATCCGCGCACTCTGGAGTCCAGACTGCATAAGGGTCTTTATTTTGCTGGAGAGATCTTAGATGTGGACGGAGCCTGCGGCGGCTACAATCTCCAATGGGCCTGGTCTTCCGGAGCCGTGGCAGGCAGAGCCGCCTGCAGACGAAAAAAAAGAGATAGAAAGGGATCGCCATGATCAGGATCACACAGATAAAACTCCCCATCAGACACAGCCGGGAGGAGCTGGAAGAAAAGATAAAGAAGCTCCTCCATATAAGAGGACTCTCAAAAGGGATCACCTACAAGATCGTCCGTCAATCTCTGGACGCCCGGAAAAAAACAGACAAAAAATTTGTCTATACAGTGGATGTTGTCTTCAAAGACAAAAACACAGAGCGTCAGATAATGCGAAAAGTTCACCATAAAAATATTATGTCAACTGAAGAAAAGGGATATATATTTCCGGCGGCCGGGACATGCCCCCTGCGCTATCCGCCTGTGGTGATCGGCAGCGGACCTGCCGGGCTTTTCTGCGCCCTGATGCTGGCCAGACACGGATACCATCCACTGGTCATCGAACGGGGAGCGCAGGCAAGAAAGAGAAAAAAGATCGTGGAGACATTCTGGAAGAACGGCGTGCTGGATCCTGATTCCAATGTACAATTTGGAGAGGGCGGTGCCGGGACATTCTCAGACGGGAAGCTCCACACCCAGATCAAGGATCCTGCGGGACGCATCCAGGCTGTATTGCAGATCTTCGTAGACGCAGGCGCGCCGCCGGAGATCCTTTATCAGCAAAAGCCTCATTTGGGGACAGATGTCCTGATCGGTATCGTGGAGCGGATCCGCAGACAGATCGAGGATCTTGGCGGACGTTTTTTATTTGAGACACGGGTCACAGACCTTATCTGTGAAGAAGGCAGGCTCTGCCGCCTGCAGCTGAGTACGGGGGAGGAGATCCCTGTGCAGGCGGCGGTGGGTGCGATCGGACACAGTGCCAGGGATACGTTTGAGATGCTGTACCGGCGGGGGGTTCCTATGGGAGCAAAATCATTTGCAGTGGGGATACGGATCGAACATCCCCAGGAGATGATCGACCAGGCGCTTTATGGAGGTGCGCCAGACCCGTTCCTGGGTGCTGCCAGCTACAAATTGACCCATAAAGCCAGCAATGGGAGAGGGGTATACTCATTTTGTATGTGTCCGGGAGGATATGTGGTGGATGCTTCTTCTGAAGAAAATGCTCTCGCGGTCAACGGCATGAGTTACCAGGCGCGGGATGGAAAAAACGCCAACAGCGCTCTGGTGGTCACAGTCTCGCCTGCCGATCATCCAGATCCGTCTCCTCTGGGTGGAGTGGCTTACCAACGGGAGCTTGAGCGAAAAGCCTGGAGCCTGGCCAACGGGAGAGTCCCGGTCCAATTATGGGAAGACTACAAAAATTCCCGGGAGAGCAAAAGCCTGGGCGATGTCATCCCTTCTATAAAAGGAGCGTATGCTCTGTGCGATCTGCGCAGTATCTTACCTAAAGTGGTCGGAGACACCATCGAAGAGGGTATATTGACTTTCCAGGATAAGATCCCCGGGTTCGCCCGCCCCGACTGCCTCTTGAGCGGCGTAGAGAGCCGGACGTCATCTCCTGTGCGCATCCTGCGCGGCCCGGATATGCAGAGCGATATCCGAGGTTTTTATCCATGCGGGGAGGGCGCCGGATACGCCGGGGGGATCACGTCTGCTGCGATCGATGGGATCAAAGTGGCGGAAGCCATTGCTAAAAAATACATGAAAATTTAGTGAATTTATATACATTTATTGGATTCTGTGTTAAGATAAGATTTACTTATGATCCTTTCCGCAGTTTTTGAAGAGAGTGGGGAAGGAAATACAGATCAAAATGAAACAAAAGAATACCATCAAAGATATCCCGGTCCAGGACAGGCCATATGAGAGATGCCTGGCGTTTGGCCCGGAACATCTGACAGATGCGGAACTGCTGGCGGTGATCTTGCGGACGGGCAGACGGGGGAGCAATTCTCTGGAACTCTCTTACGAGATCTTGCGCCTGGCGCAGACCCGGGAGACGGGGATGTCCGGTCTTTATCATCTTTCTGTCCAGGAACTGATGGCCATCCCAGGCGTGGGAAAAGTAAAAGCGATCCAGCTCAAATGTATCGGAGAACTGTCAAGGCGGATGGCACGGCACAGGGCCAGGGAACGTCTTTCTTTTGATGCACCCGCCACGATCGCCGATTATTATATGGAAGAGATGCGCCATCTGGAGCAGGAAGTCCTCCTGTGTATGATGCTGGATACGAAAAATCATCTTTTGGGAGAGAAGAAGATATTTCTGGGGACGGTCAATGCGTCTTTGGTCTCGCCCAGGGAATTGTTCCTGGAGGCGCTGCGCTTCCAGGCTGTCCATATCATACTCGTACACAACCATCCCAGCGGCGACCCTGCGCCCAGCAGGGAGGATGTGCAGATCACACAGCGTGTCCGGCAGGGAGGGGAACTCCTGGGTATCTATCTCCTGGATCATATCATCATCGGGGAACATACTTATATAAGTTTTCGGGAAAAGGAAATTCTGTAATGTTATTTCGGAAAGTATACGGAGTGGATCTGGGTACCAGTACCATCAAAGTTTATTCCTACCAGAAAGATAAGGTCTACCAGGAAAGGAACATGGTGGCCGTAAAAGACAAAAAACGCGTCCTGGCTGTAGGGGACCGGGCGTATGAGATGTTTGAAAAAGCACCGGATGAGATCGAGGTCGCTTCCCCCATGGCCTATGGGATGATCGCGGATATCGTAAAAGCTGAAGTCTCACTCTACAGCCTGATCAAGAAGATCCATCCCTATCAGTGGTTTGGGTCTGTTATGTATTTTGCCGTTCCTGCGGATCTGACCCAGATCGAGAAGAGAGCCTATAATTCCATGGCAAATGGCGGATGGCTGCAGAACAACCGGGTGCGTATCGTAGAAAAGCCCATTGCCGACGCCATCGCCATGGATATCCCCATCCGGAAGACAAAAGGGAGCATGGTGGTCAATATCGGCGCCCAGAGTACAGAGATATCCGTGATCGCCGACGGAAAAGTCATCATCAGTAAAGTCCTGAAACTGGGCGGAAAACAGATCGACATAGAGATCTGCAACGAAGTCAACCGGGTAGACCGTCTGATGATCGGCACCCGAACGGCCAGCCGTCTGAAGACTTCCATCGGGGAGTTATACAGCCAGAAAGAACAACTGCGCAAAGTGATCGGGATCGACACTCTATCCGGTCTCCCCCGGGAGGCTGTGATATCTTCAGAGACGGTCAACGGAGCCATCATCCGGCCGATCACTACGATCGGGAATGAGATAAAGACATTCTTAGAACGGACTCCTCCCCAGATCGCCTACAGCATCCTGAAAGAAGGGATCTATCTGGCGGGAGGGAGTACATGGATCAAGAATATAGATAAGTTCCTAGCTGATCATACGGGGTACGGCGTGTGTCTCTCCGAGATGCACGAGACCTGCACGATCCGCGGCATCGAGCGGATGATCAAAGATAAATATCTGCAGGAATGGGCAGTCCCTGTCAAGCAGAGGAAAATGTGACAGCGGGATTAGGAGTTTAGAAGATGAAGAAAAAGAGTGATTTCCGTCTGAAAAGTAAACATCTGATCATTTTGATGAGCATCGTGTGTATCAGTATGATCGCAGGGGCGTTTGCGACAGGGATCTCAGGGGATCCGGCCCGGACAGCCATTGGCTATGTCATCATCCCGTTTGAAAAAGGGATCAATACGATCGGGGACTGGCTTTTATCCATGCGTGGGAATTTCCAGAGTGTGAAAAAACTGGCTGAGGAAAACGAGACACTGAAAGCCCAGGTAGATGAATTGACACTCCAAAATAATGAATTGGCGCAAAACCAGAAAGATCTGACCCGTTTGCGGGAATTATATGACCTGGACCGGGAATATGCCCAGTACAACAAGATCCTGGCAGAAGTGATCGCAAAAGATCCCGGCAACTGGTATCACACATTCACTATAAACAAAGGGAGCGACGATGGAGTAAAAGTAAATTCCAATGTGCTGGCCGGTGCCGGCCTGGTGGGGATCGTCACCGATGTAGGTCCCGATTGGGCGGCTGTTCGGTCTATCGTGGATAATGACTCCAATGTGAGCGCCCAGGTCTCCGAGACGGAGGACATATGTATCATCACTGGGAATCTGGAACTCATCGATTCCGGCCGGATTGAATTCAGCCAGCTGAAGAGTCCGGAGGGGAAGGTGAGCATCGGCGACCGGGTCGTGACCTCACATATCAGCGACAGATATGTGAAGGGGCTGCTGATCGGCTATATCAGCGAGATCAGCCAGGACAGCAATAACCTGACTTACGGAGGGTATCTGGTACCGGCTGCTGATTTTGACCATCTGCAGAAAGTACTTGTCATCACAGATCTGAAAGAAAATATGGAGGAGAGCAAAAATGCGCAATAAACTGATCCTGCTCTTGCTCATCCTGGTCTCTTTTTTTCTCCAGTGTACTTTGATGAAAGGGATCGCCGTCGGATCCGTCTCCCCCAATCTCCTGGTCGTACTCTGTGTCAGCATCGGATTGATGTGCGGGCGGACCGACGGATTGTTCGCAGGTTTTTTGACAGGGCTTCTGGTGGATCTGTTCTACAGTTAC
>CANTEW010000025.1 GCA_947652925.1 uncultured Lachnospiraceae bacterium | reverse complement strand
CCCTGCCGGATCACCTCCGGCTCCGATGTGAACAGCCTCATCAGGAACTCCGGCGCCGCCCATACCGCCAGCGTGAACCCCACGGACACTAAGATCCCGATGCGGAAGGTGATGGCCAGTACCTTCTCGATCGTCCTGGTATCCCCTTTTCCCCAATACTGGGCCGTGAGTACCGCCGCCCCCGACGTGAGCCCAAAGAAGATCAGGGTCATGATAAAATAGATCTGCCCGGCTAAAGAGGAGGCGGATAAGACCGTCTCCCCAACTTTGCCCAGCATGACCACGTCTGCAGAAGTAACGCCCACATTGATCAGATTCTGGATCGCGATGGGCAGCACCAGGGCAGCTACTGTCTTATAAAATTGTTTCTTTTCCATATCTCCTCCCTAGCCAAAAAGCTCTCTATCCATGGGACGGCAAGCATCGTAAGGAGCGGGAGAAAGCTCAGCGGATGCCTGGGATGCGCTTCCCAGAACATATAAAAGACCAACGCCCCCGCCCAATAAACGGAGAGGATGAGCATGCCGGGGCTGCTCCGCCTCCTTGCCTCTGCCAGACCCAGCAAGAGGACGAGAGGCAGCACCACCGCATACGCCTGCATATACGCCCGGAAATCTGCTGAATCTTCTCCCACGATCCAGTCGTAACACCGTGTCCTCTCCACCACATTTTCCGTATACTGCTGATACCCCCGGGCGCCGATCCCCCATACGACGGCTTCTTTGAACAGGACAAGGCGCAGATTCCCCCACAGGCCGTTTTCCCGCAGACGCTGGACATAGACCCTTCTATTGTTCTCCACCTTCTCCCTGTGGGTCTCAAAACTCCGGGTGAACCTCATATCGTCTGCATCGTACGTCCCCCGTCCCGTGCTGCCCATCATGAGAAAATGCTCCACCGTGATCCCAGACTCTGACGTGTCAAAGTCCACATGGTGCGCATAGACCCTGGACCAACACCCCAAAAACAGCAAGAAGCCGCCGACGAACATAAAGCCCCGCCGCAGGAGCCGTCTCCATTCCCCTCTGATGAGCGCGCATACTGCGACTGCCAGCACGATAAAGATGCTGGTGACGCGTATCTGTACCGCAAGGCCCATCACAAAACCCGCCGCCATAAAGAGCGCCGCCCTTTTCCATCTGACCGCCTGGAGATACCCGCAGAACATCGCGTAGACACTGAGCATCGTAAATCCCAGGGATACGGTATCTGTATAATAATACGGTGCATATGCATAAAAGGCCGGGTTTGCCAGCAGGAGCACCATGACCGCCGCCGCTGCCCGCTCTGTCGTCACCTTTTTCAGGATCAGCCAGCACAGGATGTACACCAACGCCAGCAAGGACACGTTGAAGATCCCGCCGGCCAACCGGCAGTTTTCCAGACCCAACGCCCCGAAAAACCGGAAGACCCAATAAAGGACGATGGTGATCGGGATATTATTGGTATTGAACCCAAAGTACTCTACGTTCGTGATCCGGGGATCCCCTGTCCCGAGCATCTCCCTACACTGCCTGTACACGTGGATCAGATCCACAGCCGGGTCCAGCTGCATCTGGGACACGATCCACAACTGTATCAAAAAGGCCAGACCTATCCCTATCCACACCGCAAGGCGGATGACCCGTCCAGAAAGCCTCCTGATACAGGACAGCACGCCCCTATAGGCCAGAGAACAAAGGAGCACACAGCAGATCATCCCGGCACCCTGGACATCTTTATATATCCAAGGCTCTGCCAGCGATGCCAGGATCAGAAAAACTGAAAAAGCTATCAGTACAGGATAGATCATTTTTTGAAAGATTTCTGGCAGCTCTCCCCTCTTGATCGGTCTATACACTCTATACATCCGCTCCTATTTATCCAGGATCTCCGCCAGGATCTTATTGACCGCCCCTGGGTCTGCCTTACCTTTCATGGCTTTCATGGTCTGGCCTACCAAAAAGCCGATGGCTTTCTTCTTGCCGCCCTTATAATCTGCCACAGACTGGGGATTTGCCTCCACGATCCCCTCTATGACGCGGCGCAGTTCCCCCTCGTCGCTGACAGACTCCATCCCATGTTCTTCCACATATGCTCCCGGGTCTGTATCCTGTGTGAAGATCTGTTCAAATACTTCTTTGGCCGCTTTATTGTTGATCGTGCCTTCTTCCACCATCTGTATCAGTCTTGCCAGGTTTTCCGGGGAGAAAGCCAGATCTTCCGGTTCCTGGTCATGTTCTTTTAACAGACGCAGTGTCTCTCCCATCAGCCAGTTGGAGACTTTCTTCGGCTTCTGGCAGATCGCGGTCGTGGCCTCAAAGATATCTGCCAGCCTCTTGGAGCCGGTCAGGATCTCCGCGTCGTATTGCGGGATATCAAACTCTTGTTTATAACGCTCTAATTTCTCCGTGCGCAGTTCCGGCTGACGGCTGCGGATCTCCTCCAGCCACTCGTCGCTGATCACGATCGGCGCCAGATCCGGGTCTGGGAAATAGCGATAATCCTGGGCGTCTTCTTTGGAACGCATAGGATAGGAGTATTCTTTCGTATCATCCCATCTCCTGGTCTCCTGGATCACTGACTGACCGTCCTCTATGAGATCGATCTGACGGTTTTTCTCCCCTTCGATCGCCCGGGCGATGGCTTTGAAAGAATTCAGGTTTTTCATCTCTGTACGGGTGCCGAAGACATCGCTGCCCTTTTCCCGTACAGACAGGTTCACATCCGCCCGCATGGAGCCTTCCTGCAGTTTACAGTCCGAAGCTCCCAGATACTGGATGATCAGGCGCAGTTTATCCAGATAAGCGATCACTTCCTGGGCGCTCCTCATATCCGGTTCCGATACGATCTCGATCAGGGGCACGCCGCTCCTGTTAAAATCCACCAGGGAACAGTCGCCCCACTCGTCATGGATCAGTTTCCCCGCGTCCTCCTCCATGTGGATCTCATGGATCCCCACTCTCTTCTTGCCCTCCTCCGTCTCGATCTCCACCCAGCCGTCGTGACAGATGGGCAGATACAGCTGGGAGATCTGGTAGTTCTGTGGGTTATCCGGGTAGAAATAATTCTTCCGGTCGAATTTACATTTCTGGTGGATCTGGCAGTTAGTGGCCAGTCCCACGGCCATGGCGTATTCCACCACCTGTTTGTTCAGCACCGGGAGGGAACCTGGCATCCCTGTACACACAGGGCAGGTGTGGGTATTGGGTTCTCCCCCGAACTCTGTGGAACAACCGCAGAATATCTTTGTCTTCGTGGCCAGCTCTACATGGACTTCCAGTCCGATGACTGTCTCATATCCCTTTGCCATCTATCTCCCTCCTTTCTTACTGCCGGGCATATGCCATTCCCTGGTCTGCTCCAGGGCGTATCCGGCCCGGATGACCGCTTTCTCCTGGAAAGATCCCCCGATGAACTGCACGCCGATGGGCAGGTTCTGCTCATCGATGCCATAAGGCACGCTCATGGCCGGGAGTCCCGCCAGGTTCACAGAGACTGTATAGATATCTCCCAGATACATCTTCAACGGGTCTTTCAGGCTCTCCCCCAGCTTTGGCGCTGTGGAGGGCGCCGTGGGACCCAAGATCACATCGTATTTTTCAAAAGCCCGGTCAAAGGCCTCCTTGATCAGCGCTTTCGTCCGCAGAGCCTTCAGATAATAAGCGTCGTAGTAGCCGGAACTCAAGACAAAGGAACCGAGCATGATGCGCCGTTTCACTTCCTCACCGAAACCTTCTGAACGGGTCTTCTTATACATATTGTGCAGCCCCTCATACTCTTCTGTGCGGTAGCCGTATTTTACCCCGTCAAACCGGGAGAGGTTGGAACTGGCTTCCGCGGAAGCGATCACATAATAAGCGGGGATCGCATACTCCACCAGACTTAAGTCAAACTCTTCCACCACCGCTCCCTGCTCTTCCAGGGCTTTCGCCGCCTGTTCCACAGACGCCCTGATCTGAGGATCCAGCCCCTCTCCCATGTGATCTCTGGGAATGCCTATGCGCATACCTTTTACATCCCCGGTGAGCGCGGAGGTAAAATCCGTCTCTTCTCTCCTTACCGACGTGCTGTCTTTGGGATCGTAGACTGTGAGTACCTCCAAAAGCGCCGCACAGTCCGCCACATCCTTCGCCACCGGTCCGATCTGGTCTAAGGAAGACCCATAAGCGATCAGGCCGTAACGGGAGACCGTCCCGTAGGTGGGCTTTAATCCTGTCACACCGCAGAAGGAACTGGGCTGGCGGATCGAGCCGCCTGTGTCGGAGCCAAGGGCGCAGAATGCTTCCCGGGCCGCCACCGCCGCACAGGAACCGCCGGAGGAACCGCCGGGCACATGCTCCGTGTTCCAGGGGTTTTTCGTGACCCCGTAATAAGAAGTCTCTGTGGTGCTGCCCATGGCAAACTCGTCCATATTCGTCTTGCCCAGGATGATCGCCCCTGCTCCTTCCAGAGCTTCTGCCGCTGACGCTGTATAGGTGGGCACGAAATCGCCCAGTATGCGGGAGCTGCAGGTGGTGCGCATCCCTTTTGTACATATATTATCTTTGACGGCCACCGGCACGCCTGCCAACGGGCCGGTGGCCCTTCCTGCCTCTATCTCCTCCTGCACCTGTCCTGCCCGCCTCAGAGCCTTTTCCTCGTCCACTGTCACATAACAATGATAGGTACTCTCATTGGAAGAAATCTGCCTCAATGCCGCCTCGGTCGCTTCCAGGGCTGTCAATTCTTTCTTCTTGATCTTCTCACCCAGCTGGATGGCTGTCAGATCCAATATGTCCATGGTCTCCCTCCGTATCATTCCACAGTTTTCGGCACCTGGAACTGCCCGTCCTTTTGTTCCGGCGCATTTTCTAAGATATCTTCTCTCACATCCCCATTGGTCACAACATCTTCCCGGAATACATTGTGTACAGGGAACACGTGGGACATAGGCTCCACCTGGCTGGTGTCCAGTCCGTTCAATTTATCGATATAGTCCAGCATCCGTCCCATATCTTTCTTGGCCTGTTCCTTTTCCTGGTCTGAAAGTTCCAGTTTTGATAAGATCCCCACGTAGTCGATCGTTTCGTCGCTGATGATATTTGCCATAGATCTTCTCCTTATAATCCCTTGATGCGTTCCATCGCAGCCAATGTATTTTCATACGAACCAAAAGCTGTCAGCCTGAAGCACCCTTCCCCGCTGGGGCCGAATCCAGATCCTGGCGTACCGACCACATTGGCTCTCTCCAACAGATAGTCAAAGAATCCCCAGGAATCCATGCCCTTCGGCGTCTGCATCCAGATATAAGGCGCGTTGACGCCGCCGGATACCTGATACCCCGCCTCTTTCAGCCCCTGTAAGATCACCGATGCATTCCGCATATAATAAGCCACCTGTTCTTTCAACTGGGCTTTGCCCTGTTCCGAATAGACGGCCTCGCCCGCTCTCTGCACGATATAGGGCGCGCCGTTATATTTCGTCCCATGCCTCCTGGCCCATAGCGCATGGAGGGAGACATCCCCGCATTTCAGCTCCTGGGGGATCACCGTGAAGCCCAGACGGGTCCCGGTAAATCCAGCGTTCTTGGAAAAACTGCGCAGCTCGATCGCGCATGTCCCGGCCCCCTCGCATTCATAGATAGTATGGGGGACGTCCTCCTGGGAGATATAGGCTTCATACGCCGCATCGTAGATGATCACCGCTCCGTTTTTGTTGGCATAGTCCACCCATCCCTGGAGCTGGCTCTTCGTCAGTGTGGAGCCCGTGGGATTGTTGGGATAACACAGGTAGATCAGATCCGGCGTCTCCTTGGGGAACTCCGGCACAAAATCATTGTCTGCTGTACAGGGCATATAGATCACATCACTCCAGGTCTCCGCAGTCGGATCGTATGTGCCTGTCCTTCCCGCCATCACATTGCTGTCCACATAGACAGGATAGACCGGGTCGCAGACCGCGATCTTGCTGTCCTGGCTGAATATCTCCTGGATATTTGCTGAATCACACTTCGCCCCATCGGATGCGAAGATCTCATCCGCAGAGATCTGGCATCCCCTGGCCTGGTAATCATTTTTTGCGATCGTCTCCCGCAGGAACGCATACCCCAGATCGGGCGCATAGCCGCGGAAAGTCTCCGCGTGCGCCATCTCATCCACAGCGCTGTGCAGGGCCTGGATGATCGCAGGCGCCAAGGGCTGGGTCACATCCCCGATCCCCAGCCGGATGATCTCTTTATCGGGATTTTCTTCTGTAAACGCCGCTACCTTCTTTCCGATGGTAGAGAACAGATAACTCCCCGGTAGTTTTAGATAATTATCGTTGATCTTAAACATGATATCCTCCTTTATATTTTCGTATAGCCCACTGTTACGCTCTAAAGCCGTATCTCGCCAGTGAACACTTCCACTGCCGGGCCAGTCATATACACCTGCGCTCCCTCTCTGTCCCAGCAGATCTTAAGATCGCCTCCCAGCAGTCTTACCGTCACCTGGGCTTGTGTATATCCATTTAATATAGAAGCGACTGCTGCCGCACACGCGCCCGTACCGCAGGCCATCGTCTCCCCGGCTCCCCGCTCCCAGACCCGCATCTGTATAGTCTCCCTGTCCAGGACTCTGCAGAACTCTGTATTGATCCGATCCGGGAACATAGGATGACCTTCGAACTTTGGCCCCCATTTTTCTATATCAAAGCCTGCCACATCATCCAGATAGACCACCGCATGGGGATTGCCCATGGATACGCCTGTGATCGCATATCTTCTTCCATCCACCTCTATGGGCAGGCGGATCGCCTGTTCTGTCTCTGTGATGATCGGGATGTTGGCGGCTTTCAGATCCGGCGCGCCCATGGCCACCCGCACAAGAGCTACTCTGCCATCCTGCACGGTCAGATCCAGAGCCTTGATCCCGCTCTTTGTCTCAATATGGATATGTTCTTTATCCGTCAGCCCATGGTCATATACATATTTTCCCACGCAGCGGATACCGTTCCCGCACATGGCCCCCTGAGAACCGTCCGCGTTATACATATCCATCCGAAAATCTGCTGTCTCAGACGGGCAGATCAAGATCAGGCCGTCTGAACCGATGCCAACATGCCGGTCGCTGACCAGCTTTGCGACACGTCCCGGATCGTCAACTCTCTCGCTCAGACAGTCCACATATACATAATCATTCCCTATCCCGTGCATCTTGGTAAATCTCATCGCTCTCCTCCTCTTGCGCGCCGCACTCTCAGCTGTCCAAAACTTTCATAGTAGACTTATGATCATCTGTGCTGTCTCGACTATGCTGTTCCCGCTGTCCATACTGCATTTCTGCACATAACGGTGCGCTTCCTCCTCCGTCATATGGTTGCGTTCCATCAAAAGAGCTTTCGCCCTCTCGATCACTGCTTTTTCCCGCGGGCTGCGCGGACGCTTTTTCTTCTTCCGTTTGTCCAGGGCATATCCCATCATATTGATCGTATCCAATAATTCATGGACTTTCAATGGCATACGGACGGCTACGACCCCATCCTGCACTTTTTCCGCGAGCACCCTCTGCGAGGCGAGCAGGAGCATCTCAAAGCCGCCGCCCATCTGCTCTCTGAGTTCTGTATACAGCATATCCTGGAAACGGTAGCCGCATACCACGATCCCCCCTCCCAGACTGTCCATATGATCCAGAGCCTGGCCGCCGGTGGTGCAGATCCCCGCCACCTCGATACCATTTCGGACCAGGAGGTTACGGATACTCTTGGCATCTTCCATTTTCGGGAACACTACCACTACACTGCTCATCTAAATACTCCTCTGACATATGTCCCTATATCCTGTAGAGGTACTGTTCCAGTTCCCAGGCCGTCACCTGCGCGGCATACTGTTGTGATTCCGCTCTCTTCGCCTGGATATATGTCTTTGCAGGTCTCTCTCCCAGCACCTGCTTCACAAGATCGTCCTTTTCCAGCTCCCGCAGGGCTTCCTTAAGATCTGACGGCAAAGGGTGGATGCCTGCCGCCTCTTTATCCGGCCCCGACATCTCAAATATATTCTGATCCACACTGGCAGGCGGCTGTATCTGCTCCTTGATGCCGTGGAGCCCTGCCGCCAGACAGACGGCCAGCGCCAGATATGGATTTGCCGAAGGATCCGGAGAGCGCAGCTCCACCCGTGTGCCCTCTCCCCGTGTGGCCGGGATGCGGATCAGCGGACTCCTATTTGTAGCTGACCAGGCGATGTACACGGGCGCTTCGTACCCATCCACCAGCCGCTTATAAGAATTCACCAGCGGATTTGTGATCGCCGTCATCCCTTTCACATGCTCCATGATCCCACCGATGAACCAGTATGCCTCTTTGCTCAGGCCCTGGGGATCTGTCTCATCAGAAAATATATTTTTCCCATCCCGGGACAGGGACATGTTGATATGCATGCCCGACCCGTTCACCCCATGCTTTGGCTTGGGCATAAATGTGGCATGCAGTCCATGCCTTTTCGCGATCGTCTTCACTGCCAGCTTAAACGTCATGATATCGTCAGCGACCTGCAGGGCGGGACCATACCGGAAATCTATCTCGTGCTGGGCGGGAGCGACCTCATGGTGGGAAGCTTCGATCTCAAAACCCATCTCTTCTAAAGTGAGGACCATATCCCTCCTGGCATTTTCCCCCAGATCCACAGGCCCCATGTCAAAATATCCTGCTTTCTCATGGGTCAGTGTGGTAGGCATGCCGTCGTCGTCCACATGGAACAGGAAAAACTCGCACTCCGGACCCACATAAAAGGTGTATCCCATCTCCTCCGCCCAGGCCAACACTTTTTTCAATATATGGCGCGGGTCGCCTTCGAAAGGTTCTTTACTGGGACGGTATACATCACAGATCAGCCGGGCCACCTTCCCCTGCTGGGGTCTCCATGGAAAGATCTGGAACGTGTCGATATCCGGATACAGGTACATATCGGACTCCTCGATCCGCACAAAGCCGTCTATGGAAGACCCGTCGAACATGCATTGGTCATCCAGAGCTTTTTCCAACTGGCTGGAGGTGACCGCCACATTCTTGAACACTCCGAACATATCTGTGAACTGAAGGCGGATAAATTCCACATCCTCTTCCTCTATCATGCGGAAAATATCTGCTTTGGTATATTTTGTCATCATACTCTCCTTTTTTGCAGACGATCCGACCGCCGCTCTCAACGATCCGACCGCTCTCTATAACGGATGCCGAAAAAAAGATAACTGGCATCGATCCCCAACATATCCGCCAGACGCATGACAGTCGTAAAAGTAGGGTTTCCCCTGCCGCGCTCCAGGCGGTTGATATACGTCCGCGACACCCCTGTGCCCCTTCCCAGGGACTCCTGGGTCAGACCCTTCCTCTTCCGGTATACGGACAGGTTCCTGCCAAATTCCCGATGCATATCTGTAACCTCTGCCATACTCTTTGATCCCCTCTGTCAGTCCAAGATCCGCGCGACCTCAGGGAAAAGTGCTACGCTCCGCTTTAAGATCCCCCGCAGATGGGCCATCAATATACCGTAATTCGTGATAGGGACTCCCTGGTCCGCGGCGCACTGGATCCGATATTTCATCTCCCGCTCATTCAGCATACAGCCCCCGCAGTGTATGACCATCCGATAGGGGGACAGATCGTCCGGGAACTCCGTACCGGAGGTAAAGTCAAACCCCACGTCAGACCCTGTATATTCCCGGATCCACCTGGGGATCTTTACCGTGCCGATATCATCACACTGGCGATGATGGGTACAGCCCTCGCAGATCAGGACCTTATCCCTTTCTCTCAGGGTATCCAGGGCCTTCACGCCGCGCACAGTCTCCTCCAGATCACCTTTATACCTGGCAAACAGGATAGAGAAAGAAGTCAGCGGCACATCCGCAGGCGTATCCTTTGCCACACTGCCAAAGACCTGGCTGTCGGTGATCACCATCCTGGGGGGCTGTCCCAGCTTCTCTAATGCCTCTTTTAACCCGTTCTCCTTCACCACCATCGCATGACCGTCGCTGTCCAGGATATCACGTATGGTCTGCTGCTGGGGCAGGATCAGTCTGCCTTTCGGGGCCGCCTTATCGATGGGGACCACCAGCACCAGGATATCCCCCGGCTCCATCATATCCCCCACGATCCTTTTGTCCGGCTCTTCCTGCTGGCCTAACCGGGCGATCCGCTCTTTCAGCTCCCAGATATTTTTCTGTTCTCTGGCGCTGACCCACATCTCGTCTTCCCCGCAGGACGGCTCCCCGTCCACCAGATCCATCTTATTATAGACCACCAGGTAAGGGATCCCTTTGTCCTTGAAACGCCGGATCAGCATCTCATCCTCCGGCTGCCTGCCCACTGTGCCGTCCACGATCAAAAGCGCCACATCTGTCTTGTTCAGCACCTGGTAGCTCTTGCGTATCCGCAGCGCCCCAAGCTCTCCTTCGTCGTCGATCCCCGGCGTGTCGATGACCATCACCGGGCCAAGGGGCAGAAGTTCCATCGTCTTATAGACCGGATCCGTTGTGGTGCCTTTCACCTGGGATACGATCGCCAGATCCTGTCCAGTCACTGCATTGATCACACTGGATTTGCCTGCATTGCGTTTTCCAAAAAAACTGATGTGTACCCGTTCCGAAGCGGGTGTCTGATTCATCCCCATAAAGCGGTCCCCTTTCCTCCATCATCCTGTATCTTGGCTGCATCTTGCCGTATTCGGATCCATTTTACCACAAAAGCCCCAAGCCCTCAATTAAAAAACAGCAAAAAACAGCAGAAATGTTGCATTGCCCGATCATTATTGATATATCCCGTTTTTTTTGTTATAATCAATGAAAAAGCACAAAAAAAGTCCATCCGCAACACCAAGAAAGAGGTATCCTGCAATGATCAAAAAAACAAGGAAATTTTTATTTGCCAGCCTCCTGGGTCTGGTCATCCTATGTGTCATCGTCTTTTCCTGGGCTGCCCTATCCGTGAGTAAGAAGAGCAGATCCACGATCAATGATATAGGCACCTTATACATGTCAGAGATGAACCAGCAGCTCTATGAAAAATTCGATGTGATCATCGGCCTGCGCCTCTCCCAGGTGGAGGGGATCGTGAGGCGCACGCCGCCGGAAAGCATCCCCTATGGCGATAAGCTGCTGAAAGAACTGGCATCCGGCGCCAGTGTCCGCCAGTTTTCCTACCTGGCGCTCTACGACGCCGAAGGCGGATCCCAGACGATCTACGGAGGACCGGTAGAGATCCCCTGCATGGACGAACTACTAAAGACTTTCCGTGACCCTGACATAAAAGTCACCAGCGCCCTTACCGGCAGCGGAGAGCGGCTCTTCCTGTTAACTGTCCAGGCCGCTTATGAGATGAAAGAGGGCAAGACCAGTGCCGCCCTGGTGGCCGGGATCCCCATGGATCATCTTGACGACGCCATGATCCTGGAAAAAGACGACGCCCTCATGCATTCATATATCATGCGCAAAGACGGGAGTTATGTGACCCGGGACGGGAAAGTCTTCCGCGAGGACTATCTCGACCATATCCAGGGGATCATCACCGAAAATGCTGAAAAAACCATCGAAGAACATATCCAGGATGTCCGCTCCGCTCTTGAGGATAAAGAAGATTATTCCGCATTGCTCCTGGACGAAGATTCCTACCGGCATCTCTACTGTTCCAGCCTGCCCTACTGTGACTGGTACCTGATCAGTATCATGCCCTACGGGATACTGGACGACGCCCTGGATAATATGGGCGACCAGCGTATGTATACCATGCTGGGCGCATGCGGGATCATCCTTCTGGGCGTCCTGCTCATGTTCTACATATATTTTAAGATGTCCCAGCAGCAGATGGATGAACTGGACAAGGCAAGGGCCGCTGCAGACCAGGCAAATCAGGCGAAAAGCGAATTTCTCTCCAATATGAGCCATGATATCCGTACACCGATGAACGGGATCATGGGGATGACTACGATCGCCATCGCCAACGTAAACGACCCGGTAAAAGTACAGGACTGCCTGAAAAAGATCACGATGTCCGGCAAACACCTGCTGGGATTGATCAACGATGTGCTGGATATGTCTAAGATCGAAAACGGAAAAATGACATTAAATATGGAACCTCTCTCCTTGAGCGATATCATGAACAGCATCGTGAACATCATACAGCCGCAGATCAAAGCGAAAGAACAGCATTTTGACATATTCATCCAGAACGTCATCTCAGAAGATGTCTACTGCGACGGTGTGCGTTTAAACCAGGTCCTGATCAACCTGCTCTCCAATGCCATAAAATTCACACCAACGGACGGTACGATCAACGTATACCTCACCCAGGAGGCCTCACCCAGAGGGGACGACTATATACGCTGCCATTTCCGGGTCAAAGACTCCGGTATCGGTATGTCACCGGAATTCCAGAAAAAGATCTTCGATACCTTTACCAGAGAAAAGACCTCCCAAGTACATAAGATCGAAGGCACAGGGCTGGGGATGGCTATCACAAAATGTATCGTAGACGCCATGCAGGGTACGATACAAGTACAGAGTACCCCCAACGAGGGGAGCGAATTCCATATCACTGTAGACCTGGAAAAGGCACAGGCAATGACAAAAAATATGATGCTCCCGCCCTGGAAGATACTGGTGGTAAATAACAACGAGGATCTATGCCGCAGCGCTGCCGCAGCACTCGAAGAGATCGGAGTTACCGCGGAATGGGCACTAGACAGCAAGACGACGATCGAAATGGTCGAGAGATATCATGATACCCACGATGCATACCAGGTCATCCTCATGGACTGGAAGATGGCGGATATGGACAAACTGCAGACGATCCAGGAGATACACACACATGCAGGAAAAAACCCTCCCATCGTCATCGTCTGTGCCTATGATTGGAGCGACATAGAGGAAGACGCCCTCCGAGCGGGTGTGGACGGTTTCATACCCAAACCTCTGTTCAAGTCAAACCTTTACCTGGGACTCAGACATTTTACAGAAGATGCCCAAGCAGACGCGGAGACAACAGATAGTCAGCAGGAGGAAAAATTCATAGGAAAACATATCCTCCTCGCCGAAGACAACGATCTGAACTGGGAGATCGCGGAGGAGATCTTATCTGATGAGGGATTTGAACTGGAAAGAGCTGAAAACGGACAGATCTGCGTAAACAGATTCAGCCAGTCAGAGCCTTACACGTATGATGTGATCTTAATGGATATCCGTATGCCAGTCATGGACGGCTACGGAGCAGCAAAGGCCATACGGGCTTTAGACCGCCCCGATGCCAAGATCCCGATCATAGCCATGACTGCCGACGCTTTCTCCGAAGATATCCAGCACTGTCTGGATTGCGGTATGGATGCACATATATCCAAACCCATCGATGTGGATAAACTCATGGCCCAATTGAAAAACAATCTGAAATGATACAAAGATCATGCAAACGACCGCTGTAGTCTTATGCCGTATCCATGCATATGACCCACAGCGGTCTATTTTTGAGCTTTATATCTTTCCTGGATCAGGATATCCCGGATAAATCCTAACACTTCCTCTGAATACACAGCTTTTCCCGGCATAGGCACCACATGCCCAGACAATGGGGCGCTCTCCAGGAGCGGCCGCGGCGCCGCAGCTCTGTCTGCCTTCTCCAGCATCGTAACATCAAACCCACTGTCACCCGCGGCTAAGACCAGCCCGTCCCTCTTATACTCCCGGAAACGTTCCACTGCACGCCCTTTGTCCAGACCCCTGGGTATGACATAGACTTTCGTACCATTCTGTAAAACATCCAAAAGACGGGTGTCCAGTTCTTTTTTCAAAAACTGGACCACCGCCTCTGGCTCTTTACATTTTGTGAACACAAACAGGTCTTCGATAAACCTGACCTCCAACTCCCTCTCCGCCTCATCTTCCAGAAGAGAAAAAGCCTTTCTCAATCCGTCCCCACACTCTTTTGCCAGATCCAGGGACTGGGCGTACCACTCGTCGTCTTTTTTCCCGTCCACAAGTAACACGCCCCCGTTACAGACCAATGCATAGGGCAGTCTACTGATCCCCAGACATATCCGTCCATATTGCTCCTGGGTCCTGGTCGTGGTGGGGACGATCAAGACCTGTTCACTTATCTCCCGGAGCAATGCATACGTCTTATCCGTGATAAAGGAGACCTCTCTGCCCTGGCAGATCTCCACACATCTTTTTTCCTGGCCGATATCATGCTTATAGGAAAAGATCAGTGTGTTATCCAGGTCGACATGAAAGACAGCCATGGATACTCTATCCCTCCGTATCCTGTCCTGTGACCAGTTTCCGGATCATATCCACTGGGATCATGGTCACTGCGAGCAGTATGACAGCGATCCACCCAGTGATCCCAAAGGGCACGCAGCTAAACATATTTCCGATCCACCTAAATACAGGGACAGGGACCAGGGCTGCATTCACGATCAGCGCCTGCACCAGGATGATCGTAAAGAACACTTTCAAAAAACCCGTATTCTCATCCAGACCTCTGAAGATGCCGAACCGCTCATCCCTCACATTAAACCCATTGAACAGGGCACTCACGATGAACAGGACAAAATAACCTGTCAGATGCTGTTCCTCTGTATCAAAAAGGCCACGGAAGAAAGGTGCTTTCAGATAAACGAAACTTACGGCCGTAAGCCACGCTCCCACAACCAGGATCTGTATCATCATCTTCTTGCTGACGATGCTCTCATCCCTCCTCCTGGGTTTTTCATCCATATAGATAGCCAATGCAGGTTCGTTCCCCAGCATGATCGCCCCCAGACCATCCATGACCAAGTTCACGAATAAGAGATGGGTGACTTTCAACGGCTCTTCCACACCGAAGAAGGGCGCGACCGCGCTGACGATCACAGCCGTCACGTTGATCACCAACTGGAATTTACAGAATTTCAGTATATTGTGATAGATCGTCCTGCCGTAGAGGATCGCATCTTTGATGGATTTAAAGTTATCATCCAAGATCACGATCTCACCCGCCTCTTTTGCCGCTTCTGTGCCGCTGCCCATGGCGAAGCCCACATCCGCCCGTTTGAGCGCCGGGGAATCGTTGACGCCGTCTCCGGTCATACCGACCACCAGGTTCATCTCCTGGCACAGCCGCACCATACGTGATTTATCCGTGGGCAATGCCCGGGCGATCACACGGATATCCGGTATGATCTTCTTCACTTCTTCATCTGACATCTCGTTGAGCTGGGCGGAAGTCAGCGCCCGGTCCCCGTCGCTCTGGATCAGCCCTGCATCCTTGGCGATCGCCACTGCTGTCTCTAATCGATCCCCCGTGATCATGACCACCTGTATGCCCGCGCCCTGCACCTCTTTGATCGCCTCTTTTGCTTCCGGCCTCACATCATCCCGGATGCCCACCAGCCCGATGATCACAAGATCATCCTGGATCACATTCTCCTGCATGGGCTTTTCCGAATACCCAAACGCCAGGACACGCATAGCTTTCTGGGCCAGTGTGTCGATCTTCTTATTTAGAAGGGCAAGATCCATGTCCTTCACATTCCCATCTTTATCCAGATACTTGGACGCCTGAGCCAGCAATCTCTCCGGCGCGCCCTTGTAGAAGGTCTTGCCCAGTTTATCGATGCGGGCCTGACTGAATTTATTCGCTGAGTTGAACCCCTGCTGCGCAGTGACCGCACATCCTGTGTCCGCCTGCAGCGACTGGAACACTTCTTCCCCGATAAATCTCATCAACGCCTGATCCGTCGCATTCCCGCCGATCACTTTATGAGAAGCATCAAACAGGGACTGGGTGTTCTTGCCGATAGACAGATCCAGCAGCTCTTTCACCTGTTTATGGTCGCCCAGCTGTGAGAGTCCGATGGACTGTCCGTCTCCGGAGAAAAAATCCACCACAGACAGAGAACCCTTTGTGATCGTCCCCGTTTTATCGCTGAACAAGATATTCAGTGAACCTGCCGTCTCGATCCCCTCTGCTTTCCTCACGAGCACGTTATGGTCTAACATCTTACTTGTATTCTGCATGAGCACCAGCGAGATCATCAAGGGCAGTCCCTCCGGCACCGCACAGACGATGATCACCACGGCCAGGGACACCGCCTCCACGATATCCTGGATCACATTCTGGATACCCATGGAAAAATATCCGGAAAATCCTCCGGCACTGATGATAAAATAGGCAAAATACATGACCGCGATGACCACTGCACCGATATACCCGAATGTGGAGATCTGGTTCGCCAGTTTTGACAGCTTCACTTTCAGCGGGGAATCCGGTTCATCTTCCTGCATCTCCTCGGCCATCTTACCCATCATGGTCTTTAAGCCCACCTTGCGCACATCCAGGATACCTTCTCCGTCAAAGACCACCGCTCCCCTGAAGAGGGAGTGAGCATCCACAAAAGTATCGCCGGTGATATCATCGTCCAGCTGGACACTTTCATCTGCCGCTGTCTTCTTGCACTCCTCTGCCTCTCCGTTCAGGGCTGAATTATCCACCCGCAGAGCGCCGTCCACCAGGATGCCATCCGCCGGGATCTTATCTCCCGACTGGAGGAGTACTTTATCCCCCACCACAACATCGTCTACTTCGATCACTGTGACCACGCCGTCCCTGTGGACTTTACATTTGTCTTTTTCTGTGTTGTCTTTCAATTCCCGGTATTTCGTATCACTGGCCACGCCTGTTTTCGCCGACACAAACGCCACGATCAAGATCGCGATGATCGTCCCCATCGGCTCATAGATCTCCGCATAGCCAAAGAAAAACATCACGATCATCAACACTGCGATCGCCAGCAAGATCTTGATCATCGGATCGCCGAATGTTTCTTTAAATTCCTGCCAAAAAGTAGTCGGCTCAGAATCCGGGATCACATTTGGACCATTTTTTTTCCTGGACTCTTCCACTTCCTGACTGGTCAGGCCATTGTATTTCATAGCATTCCCTTCTCTCTTTTATCTGATCATAAATGAAAGCCTGCGGATGGCCGGGATCCTCATTGCAGATATCTTGCCGCAAGTTCCCCCAGCCCCGGGTCATTCGTCCCCTGCCCGATGGCATTGAACTTCCACTCACCGCCCCGCCTGTAGATCTCACCGAAGACCATCGCTGTCATCCCGGAATAATCGTCCGTCAGACTGTACTTGCACATTTCTTTATTGTTTCTGCCGTCCACGATGCGGATAAACGCGTTCCGGATCATCCCAAAATGCTGTTTTCTCTTGACGGCGTGATAGATATTCACCACCACCACGATCCGGTCGTATCCCTCCGGCACACGGGACAGGTCGATCACGATCTGCTCATCATCCCCCTCTCCGGCGCCTGTCAGGTTATCCCCCAGATGCTGGACTGTCCCCGACTTGTGCTGCAGGTTCCCATAATATACGATGTCCGCATTGTTCTGCAGCTTGCCGCCCTGGAGCATGAGTACGGATGCATCGCAGTCGATCGGCTGGGCTTTCTTTGCAAAAAGACCGCCTTTTTGCTCCACTTCATCCCAGCCAAGGCCCACCAATAATCTTGACAGGCCTGCATTGTCTTTTGTCAAACTTACTTTCTGTCCTTTTTGAAGACTTACCGACATCCCATCCTCCCCTCTTACGCCGCATTGATCCCAAAGTGACAGCAGAGCGCTGCCAATCCCCCCTGGAAACCGCTCCCGATCGCATTGAATTTCCACTCGCCGTTGTTTCTGTACAATTCTCCCACCACGATCGCCGTTTCGATAGAAAAATCTTCTCCCAGATCATAGCGTATCAATTCTGTCTGCGCCGCCTCATCCACGATACGGATGAACGCATTGGATACCTGCCCGAAATTCTGTCTCCTGGCATCCGCCTCGTAAATGGTGACCGTGAACGCGATCTTCTCAATGTTCGCCGGGACCTTCGACAGATCGATCTGGATCTGCTCGTCATCCCCTTCACCCGCACCTGTCAGATTATCTCCCAGGTGTTTGACAGACTCGCTCACATGGGCCAGATTCCCATAAAAGATGAATTCCTTGTCTGTAGGACATTTCCCGTCCGCTCCCAGCATGAACGCCGCCGCATCCAGGTCAAAATCACCGCCGGAATCAAATGCATTCACATCCCATCCCAGACCAGCCATGATCTTCTTTAAGCCCGGGTTCCCCTTCGTCAGATCCACTTTCTGTCCTTTTGATAAATTGATCGGCATAACTTTTCCTCCAAATAAATTTAATATAGCCAGGAGATCGGAAAAATATCCTCTTCATCCCATACATCTTGATCCTGGATAACTATACCATATCCTCACTCCGAATACAAGCTGGCGACCAGTCCCCGCCTTGAAAAGCCACAGACAAAAAGACCGCCCCGGAACACTCATGCACTCTGTCCCTTAACTTTTTCGCGGCATATGATACTTTTCATTAAATTCTCTTTTTATATTTTCCAGTCTCAACTGATCTTCTGCACGTTTTCTCCTGGCGTCCTCCTGGATCCGCTTTGTCTCGTCGATCCCGTCTACGATCGTACGCCAAGTAGTCTCCAGCGTCTCTATCTTGATCGAACTCCCGGAGGCCATCTGCGCCGTCATCTTAGACTGTTCCACCGTATTCCTGGCATTTTTGATCAGCAGTTCATTCGTCTTCTCATCCAGGGCAGACATGGCCTCTGCCTGGATCCGCTGTCTCTTCAGCATGATCGCCTGGGCAAGGGCCTGTTTGAAGACCGGGAGGGTTATGATGAAGGCTGAATTGATCTTCCGCACCAGATCCATATTGCTGGATCCCATGGCCTTGATCATAGGGATGGACTGCATCGCCACACTCTCCGCTGTCCGCAGATCCTGCGTCCTCTGCTCCAGCATCATCAAAGCCTGCTCCAGGCTCTGCAGTTCAAACTGGATAGAAGCATCCCCCGTCGTCTCCATATCCGTCCGCCTCTGGGCGATATGGGCCTCCAGCTCCCGACAGCCCTGCTCCCCGGCCAGGATATATCTGACCAGTTCATGATAATATCCAACGTTCGCCTCGAACATCTGATCCAATCTGCGGTTGGCTTGTTTGATCTCCGCCTCATACTGTTTCAGCTGGATGTAGATCTTATCGATCTCATCTCCCATCGTATGATATTTATTTAAGATCTTATCCAGCTGCTTCTTCATATTCCCAAAGATCTTCTGGAAAAGATTCGGCTCTTCTTTGATCTCCTCGATGTCGAATCTGTCCATGATCTTCGCCAGTGTATCCAGCATCTGGCTGGACTCATCCAACTGAGACATGTTCATGTTGTCAAGGACCACATCCGATGCCTTGGAAACCTCCTCCGCCGCTTCAGAGCCGAAGGACACGATCGTCTCCAGATCGAATACTTCTATGGTACTCACGATATCATCCACTTCCTGGGAATTTACTGCTCTCGCGGTCAACTGCTGCCGGTCAGCCACGATGTCATACTGCTCGATCGGTCCTAACTCGTTCTTTGTTTCCGTGACAGCCGCAGATGGCTGCACAGTCTTACTGAAATCTAATCCCATTTATCTACCTCTCTTAAAGATCTTATCCATCCACCGCGTACGCGCTTTCGGTGAAAAACTCTCCAGTCCAGGGACCCGCAGGTCATACACATACTCCCCGATCTGATATCCCTCCATGATCCTCCTGTTAAAATGCTTCTCGATCGTCTCATATCCCGTGGGCACGAAAAAGACGATATCAAATCCGATCAGATCCAAAAACGCTGTCAATATAGAATCCTCCAGGGAGATGACTGTCTCTGTGGTATGGATATACAACAACTTAGGGTTTTTCTTTGTAAAGTCAAATCTCTGGATCATCCGTACGATATCTTTCGGGAGGTCCAGGACCGTGGAGATGATCGTATATTCCGTACCGTTCTCAAACGTCCCTTTGATCGTTCTCCTGTCGATCAGTACCTGCAGCTTCTCCAGGATGTGTTCCTGCGCGCCTTCCCGCAGATATCCATAGGGATAATGAGGATGTTCCCTGATCTTTCTCTTCTGTATCTTACCGTTCTCCAAAAATCCCACCGCATATGCTTTCATGGGATTTTCCCCAGCAGGTGCGATAAACGGGACGTTTTTCACCACATACGTGTCCTCTGTCACAAGCTCACGGACAGACTGCCAGTATTGAGGGATCTGTCCGTCTTTCACACCCGATACCTTTGCAAAGATCACCGGGATATGCACTGTATCCCCCACTGTGCTGAAATTCGGCCTGTACTTCACTTCCTCATCCCACAAAAGCCTGATCTCCTCATATGTGGTCTGGAGGACCACCGTTTCCGCTTTTTGATACTGCTGTTCCCGATAGATACCAAAGTCCTGGTACATGAGCGTATCCAGTTCCCGCTCCGCATGATATGCCGCCGTCCCCATATGCACGCCCATATCTTCCCGTGGGAACTCATGGACAGCCATCGTCTCTGTAAAAGTGATCTCATACAACAGCTCATCCTGCAGGCAGCATTTTCGATCCAGATCAGGTCTTAAGACCAGCACATCTATCGGGAGTCTTGCCAGAAATCTCATGAATGCCGCTTCCCGTCCATCCCTGCATCCCCCCATATAGACAAAACACGCCACTTTGGGCATCTTCCATCCACTGAACAGATCCCCTTGATAACGCTTGAGCCAACAGAGCAGATACACGGCTTTATTCGTGAGCCGGTTCAGGTCCGTCCCGGGACTCTCTGCCTCCGTGCGCAGCACATCCAAAAATGCCTGTATCATCACACGCTGCAGTCCCTGGTCGGATAGATACATGATATTTTTCGACAGATCCAGGAGCATCTGCATCTTCTCCGTATAGTCCGCCCGCCGGATACTGCTGATCTCCTCTACAGTGGGACTTGGGATGCCACCGCTTATGATCACCATCCGTCTCCCACTGTTTTTCAGTCCCACCCGGAATTGATACAGCTGGCTCAGATAGGTGAGCTTATCTTCCACACCGTTGATCCTGTAAAAACAATTGTAAAAAAACCTGGGATCTTCTCCCCTTAAAGTTTCAGCCGTACAGATATCTGCAAGCCCTTTTCCCGTGATCCATGCATTGGTACAATTTGCGATCTTCGGACCCTGTCCGCACGCTCTTTCCATCTGTAGTGAAGCCTGGAACTCTTTCTCCACCTTGCGCAGACTGAACCCCGATGGGAACTCTGTCATACCTGGGAGTTCCAGGTTATCCGACAACACAGAATCTGCATCCAGTTTCCGGTAAGCAGCATCTCCCCTGTATTGGAGCAAGATCACATCACACCCCGCATTTGAAAGGATGGACAACAGCATCAGTTCATACCTGCTCACTTCCCCCTCGTAAAGGATCTTAGGTACTGTCTCCTCCCCCAGCAGATCCACGATACGCTCAAATTTATAATACATCCAACACATGAACTTGATATATGCATTTTTCAGCATACCTGTATTCTTCCCTGCTCTGCGCAGAGAATCGAGGGCGTCATACAGCGAAGCCGCCACATTCTCTCTCTGGCGTCCATCCATCCTGGGCAGCCATCTCTCCAGATCCGCCGAGATAGCGCCAAGGCTGACCTGAAGATCCGTCCCCATCATCTCTTCATAATAAGAGAGAACTCTCTCATCCGGATTTGGGATCTTCCCCGCCTGGATCACGCCGGATCTTCGCGCAGCCTGGTAATAGTCTGCGATAAACTGCCCGATCTCTTTCGTATATCCGCAGATCCTGTAAAAATATACGCACCTGCCCGGCCTGCTGCTCAGTCCCAGAAAGAGATCCTCAAGCTTCTGGATCTTCTTATGTTCAAACATCTGACCTGCCACCTTCAATATCTGTTCATCCTCTTCTTGTTCATCATATACCCCAGGCCAGCCCCGATCACCCCGCCAAAGATATGGGTCAGATTTGACACATTATCCTGCAGGAAGATCCCTTCATAGACTTGCTGCCCCAGGTAGATCACCGCAACGAGTATAAAAGTGAGAGGGATACTCCCGCCCTTGTAACTGGTAAAGGAAGACAATAAGATGAATGCAAAGACAACGCCGCTGGCTCCCAGCAGCTGCCTGCCAGGAAAAAAGATACAATTCCCGATCCCTGTCACAAGAGCCGTCACCAGCATGACAAATAAGATATTATAAGAACCGTACTTCTCCTCAAGCAAAGGCCCTACCACCAGGAACAGCATGATATTTCCAATAAAATGCTCCCACCCAGCATGACCGAATACGTGTCCGATCAGACGCACATATGTGAGCGGATCCAACAGAGACGAACGATACACAGAGAATAAAGCGTCTGTGGACGCCCCCTTCGTCACATACCCCAACAACAGCGCCGTAAAAGAGATGGCCGTAAAACTTAAAATGACTGGAGAATTGAAAGATACTCTCAGCTTTTTCCTGCTCATCGCGATCACCATCCTTTCTATAGATCGATCGTATTATATCACAAAAACTGTCAGGCGGGCAATGCAAAAACAACTGGTCTCCACTATGTAACAAGACAAAGGAGGGCAGTCACACACCCTCCTTTGTCCATCCTTCATGCTATCTCTCCGAGTTTAGTCTTTACCTTGCAAAGCTCGCTCTCCAGATAATTTACACGGAGCATGAGTATTTCTTTTTCTTCCTCGATCTTCAGCGCCTGGTTGAGTTTCCTGTCCAGATCCTGATGCCCTTCAGCAATGATATTGATGCCCTTATTCGTTTCATTCTCCAGAGTCAGCTCAACAGAAGTCATCCTGCCTTCCAAAGTAGTCATCCTGCTCTCCAACTTCGTCATACGGTCTTCCAGTTTTTTTACATCCGTCTTCAGCTGCTCTACATCGGACTTCAACTCCGCTACATCTGCTTTCAGCTCTGCCATATCGGACTTCAGCTCCGCTACATCCGACTTCAGCTCCGCTACATCCGACTTCAGCTCCGCTACATCCGACTTCAGCCCCGCTATATCAATTTTCAATGGCTCTACTGTTCTTTCGACTATCTCAGCGATCATCTCAAGATCTTTAGGTTCTAACAATCTCTATTCACCCCCTCGACTGATATGGCTCTATGATACCATTGCCGTGACCGGATATCAACAGTTTTTATAAAATTTTCCAGATATTTTGCAAAATTTTATAAAGCAATTATCAATCCACAGACTTTTGCGCCCTCTCAAACTCATCCAAGATCTCCTGCGAAGGCGCTTTTGTAGCCAGGCTGCATGCCACGATCATCAGGCTGCTGAGCGCAAAGCCCACCACCAGAGAATAAAGTCCGGTAGACGCCCCCAGAGTCTTGCCTCCTGCCAGAGGGATATAATCCCACACGACGACAGCAAGACCGCCGCTCAAGATACCGGCCACAGCGCCTGCCAGGTTTGTCCGTTTCCAGAATAAAGACAGGAGTACGATCGGGCCGAATGCCGAACCCAGACCTGCCCAGGCATTTGAAACAAGGCCCATGATACTGCTGTTGGGATCCCATGCGATGATAAAGGCCAGGAGCGCCACCACCGCCACCGTGATCCTGCTGATACGCAGGACTTTCTTACTGTCAGCATCTGGGTGGATATAGCTACGGTAAATATCTTCAGAGACAGAAGACGCCGCCACCAGGAGCTGAGAATCCGCTGTGGACATGATCGCTGCCAGGATCCCGCACAGGAAGATACCGCCGATAAAAGGGAGTGCCATATCTTTCGTAAATACTTTGGTGATCATCTCGATGAACACACTCTCCGTAGAGGCCTGTCCCTCTGTGCCTAAGATCGTGGGATAAAGATACGCACGGCCCAGCACACCGATCACACAGGCAGCGCCCAGAGACAACGCCACCCAGATGATCGCGATCACACGGGATTTTTTCAGTTCTTTTTCATTTTTCAGCGCCATGAAACGGGTCAGGATATGGGGCATCCCACAATAGCCAAGCCCCCAGGCCAGCTGGGAGATGATATCGATGGCCCTGTAGGGCTCCCCGCCATTTGAAAACAGGTCCAGATATGCATCTGCGCCGCCTGCCACCTGGCTCTGATCCAGAAGGCCCTTAAAATCCCCTCCGATCATCATCCATGCCACGATCGGCACAGCCAAAAGCCCGATCAGCATCAGTGTCCCCTGGATAAAATCAGTCGTACACACTGCCATAAACCCACCCATGAATGTATAGGCTAAGATCACCAGCGCACCGATAGCCAGAGCCAGATGATAATCCAGGCCAAATACGGAGTGGAACAGCGTCCCGCCCGCAGCCAGGGCTGAAGCCGTATAGACCAGGAAAAAGACCACGATCACAACAGAAGAGATCAGCAGTAAGATCCTCTTCTCATCCCGGAACCTGTTCTCAAAATAGGCCGGGAGCGTCAGAGAATTGTTGGCGACGATCGTATATCTGCGCAGCCTTGCCGAGATAAACACCCAGTTACACACAGTCCCGATAAACAGACCGATGGCGATCCATGCCTGCCCGGTCCCCATGGCATAGATGGCCCCCGGGAGTCCCATCAGCAGCCACCCGCTCATATCCGACGCCTGTGCAGAAAGGGCGGCCACCCAGCCTCCCAGTCCACGCCCACCCAGAAAATAATCTTCCGTATTGCTGGTCTTCTTCATATACACAGCGCCGATCACCACCATCATGATGAGATAGATGACAAACGCTGACAAAATGATCAATACTGTACTGCCACTCACAACTCTCTCCTCCTTCTCTTCCTCTTGCCTGCCGGCAGGTACACCTGCCGGATATAGGCAAATGTCCTCTCTTCCCCCTTCTCCGACAACATCCTGAGCAGACCTTCCAGTTCACGCTTCGTGTCTTTATGCATGAACCAGAGACGGTCTCTGTTCCTCATATAATACTCCAGCGGAGCCGCATCTGTATATGTATCCCCGCTGTAATTTTTACAGGCGCTGATCCGGTCCATGACCATCTCCACGATATACCTGCGGGGCATGGGTGCGCCCGCGATCACCGTATCCGCGCCCAGACAATAATCCACCCAATACTCAAAATGGTGCCTGTTCCGTCCCTTATGATGGAGCCAGGCGGTGGATACCCCCCGTTCTTCCCGCTCGCCGTTATTGGGACTCCTGTACCCCTGGTAATACCTGCACCCCACCAGGAATTCCACAGGCGAATATTTAGACAGATCATGAAGAATGCCCTGTTTATACAGGCCCACACGGAAACAATAGATCATGACCATCCATTTATGCCGCGTGATCGTCTTAAAATGTTTCCAAGGATGCATGGCAACCTCCTCCACCTTGCAAAACTCCCTCATCCCCTGCCACCAGCACCGCTATGGTACGGGCAGGCACCAACACATGATCTTCCTCAAACTGCAGCTCATCCTGTTCCTCGCCCCCGCAGGTCTTTAAAGCCACCGACCATCCCATCTCCTCCGGGATATTGGGGAGGGCCAGCCGCTGCTGCTCCCAGTACAGATTGCAGGCCAGATAGATAAACCCCTGTCCATCCCTCCCGCTCTCCTGCCCGTATCCCTCATAGTACATGATGCCCACCTGACGGCTGGAAGGCTCCAGATCCCCATACCAGGCACGTTGTCCATGATAGGAGATATCCGGATATCCCAGGCTGCGGTGATCGATCCCCTGCGGTTCCTGGGCCATATGCAGCACCCGATGTCTTTTGCGGAAAGCGATCGCCTCTTTCACAAAATCCGTCAATCCCTGAAAACGTTTCGCACGCCCCCAGTCCACCCAGCCGATCTCATTATCCTGACAGTAGGCATTGTTATTGCCCTGTTGGGAATTGCCGAACTCATCCCCCCCGTAGATCAGAGGGACGCCTTGGCTGAGCAGCACCATCAGGACGGCATTGCGCACCTGGCGCTCACGCAGCGCTTTTATGGATCTTTTCCGGGTCTGCCCTTCCACCCCGCAATTCCAGGAATGATCGTGTAAGATACCATCCTGGCCGCCCTCGTGATTCGCCTCATTGTGTTTTCTCTCAAAACAGACCATATCCTGGAGGGTAAAACCATCCTGGTTGGCCATATAATTGACCACAGCATGGTCCTTTGGATTCCTGCGCATCCGGGCAAGGGCATTTCCCAGAGAATCCTCATCACTTTTCAGCCACTTGCGCATATCCTGTTTAAAACCCTCGTTGTACTCCGCCAGGTTCTTTCCCTGACCGCCGCCCTCGAACATCAGCTTCGTATGGCTCAGGAGCGGATCCGACGCCAGGAGCCTTTCCGGAACGCCTCTGCCCACCAGATGGAAACCGTCTACGTGGTATTGGATCTTCCAATGCCTGACCGCCGACAGCACCATCAGCGGATCGCAGGCTTCCGGAAAATAAAATTCCATGATACATTCTATCCCAGCCTCATGGAGCGCTCTCACCAATCCCCGAAATTCCCGGATGGGATCCTCACTGTGACTGTAAGCTGCTTTGGGCGCAAAATAATACCCCTGGGTATACCCCCAATAATTCAACAGGAACTTATCCCTCACCTTATATGCATATTTCAGCGGCATATCCCGGGGTATCATCACCTCCTGGAATTCGTACGACGGCATCAGCTCCAGCGCCGTGATCCCCAACTCTTTAAAATAAGGGATCTTCTCCTCCAGCCCGGCAAACGTCCCTTTCCGGCGCACCTTCGAATTCTTATGCATGGTATAGCCCCGCACATGGACTTTATAGATGAGCGTATCCTCATAAGGTGTCTGCGGCTGCCTGCACTCTTCCCATTCTCCAGATCCTCTGGGAAAAAGGCCGCCGCGTACCTGGTGGGGTACTCCCGGATCTGGGAGTACCCCAAAACCTCCCAGTCCGCGCAGGACAGGCGCACAGGGATCCGGCGTCACCTGTCCATCCACGCGATAGTTATATTCATAGCATCCAGGGTCAAGGCCAAGGACACAGACCGCATAGACACCCCCTGTCTGGTATCGCTCTGTCAGCGGTATCTCCTTTTCCGGCTGCGGCGCCCCTTTCTCATAAAACAGGAGACAGACCTCTCTGCCCTCCGGCACAGCGATCGCAAAGTTATATCCGTCCTCTTCCTCCGTAACTCCTAATATCCTGGGGTTTCCCTTTTTCAAGCTAAATTTTCTGTCCTCCATGCGGGCCTCCTTTTGGCAGTTACTTTTTTCTATATGTTTTTTATCACAGATCCAGTTCCAATCCTATGGGACAGTGATCCGACCCCATGACCTGGCTGAAGATCTTCGCATCCCGCAGGACCCCCTCAAGCTTTGGGGACACACAGAAATAATCTATACGCCATCCTGCATTCCTGGCACGTGCGTTAAAACGGTAAGACCACCAGGAATACGCACCCTCAAGATCTGGATAAAAATACCGGAACGTATCGATAAACCCACTCTCCAGTACTTTGGTAAAACACGCCCGTTCTTCATCTGTGAACCCTGGATTTTTGCGGTTGCTCTTCGGGTTCTTCAGGTCGATCTCCTGATGGGCCACATTCAGGTCCCCGCAGAAGACCACAGGCAGATCTTCCTCCAATCTGCACAGATATCCCAGAAGATCCCGCTCCCACTCCATCCTGTAAGACAGACGTGCGAGGCCATCCTGGGAGTTGGGCGCATATATATTGACCAGATAAAAACCAGGGAATCTCAGCGTGACCATACGCCCCTCTTTATCATGCTCTTCAATCCCCATCCCGCAGCGGACTTCCAGAGGTTCCTGTCTCGTAAAGACCGCAGTCCCGGAATACCCCTTCTTCACCGCATGGTCCCAATATTGCCTGTACCCAGGCAGATCCAGTTTTACCTGTCCCTCCTGACATTTACTCTCCTGGATACAGAAGATATCCGCGTCCGCTTCCCGAAAAAAATCCTCAAATCCTTTTTTCACACAAGCACGTATGCCGTTCACATTCCATGAGATCAGTTTCATACACTCCTCCACCATTTTATTATAGTTTTTTTCACTAAACCTTGCAATCCCCTAATTTATCTGTTAAAGTTAATAACAGCACCAAGATCGATCTTGGAACGTGTTTCCAAGACAGAATTCAAAAAGCGAGGAAAATATCATGTCTCAAGAAAATAATAAAGACCTGCAAGGGACCGGCTGCTCACCGGCGGATTGTGCCTCCTGTACCAGCAATTGTTCATCCAATATCAGCCAGGGGGACACACCCAACACGATCACACTGACCATGGAAGACGATACCGAAGTCGCCTGCGCCATCCTGACCGTATTCCCTGTGGCAGAAAAAGAATACATCGCTCTCCTCCCGCTGGACAACCAGGGACAGAACGAGGACGGCGAGGTGTTCCTGTATGCTTTCAGCAAGACAGAACAGGGCGACCCGATCCTGGCCAATATCGAAGACGACGACGAGTACCGAGCAGCGACCGAAGCTTTCGACCAGATCCTGGAAAAAGCCCGGAAAGACGAGGCTGCAGGCGTACCCCTCGAAGAAGGATGATCCTTTTGATCCCGCCCTGTGCGGGATCTTCTTTATGCAGTTATGGCTGCGGAGTCGTACTCCCCAGACCGCCGTTGCGCACATCTCCTGCCTCATCATCCACCGTGATCCCATATTCCAAAAAGATCCCCTGCATGAACCCAGTCCCTGCCGGTATCTTCACTGTCTTCCCTTCCTGGCTGTTGTTGGTGATCTTCGCCTGGATATGTCCCTCATTATCAGAATAAAAATAATCGCTGTCGATCACACCCACCGTATTATCCAACTGCATACGGTACTTAAAACCCAGTCCGCTCCGGGGGTAGCAGGTGAGGACCCACCCTTCCTCCATCTGGACCCGGATACCCGTGGGGATCCTTATACTCTCCTGCGGTCCAAGGACGATCTCGACAGGCGCATAAAAATCATGACCCGCACTCCCCCTGGTGGCTCTCCTGGGAAGCCGGATCCCCTCATAGACAGCCCTTACATCTGTCTGTCCGCCGAAAATATCCTCCCAGTCTTGTTGGAAACGCTGGAAGCTCACCTTGTAAAACTTTCCTATCCTCCTCATGTTTTCCTCCATCTCTGACGGCCTCACCCCCAAAGGATCACCCGTCCCTGTTCCAGGGATCTTTTCACATCGATGACCCTCTGATTGCTGCTGCCTACCCATTTCAGACCTTTCTCTTTCTTCTCCGCCTGGAATTCCCCGTCCGCCAACACGTCCAGATATGCAGCGATCTCCTGGTCCTTCACATTCTCCCACAGGTATCCTGTGTAAAGCCAGATCGACTTTTCCGGATATTTCTGCCTGATCTCCCGTGCCAGAGCGGTGACCTCCGCGATATTCTGGATATGGAGAGGATCGCCCCCGCTGAATGTGATCCCAGAGATATATTCTTTATCCAGTTCCCGGAATATCTCCTGTTTTTCCGCATCGGTAAAAGGGAGTCCGCCGTTCGGATCCCATGTGATAGGATTGTGACACTCAGGACAGCAGTGGACGCACCCCGACACCCACAAGACCACTCGCAGACCCGAGCCATTCAACATATCGTCCTTCGTAATATTATGATACCGCACACCCGTTTCTCCTATAGAGATGATCTCTCACCATAAAAGCTCCCATAAGATAAAAAAAAGCCGCCGCATAATAGCAATCTATCCATTGCCTGCAGCAGCCTTCCTCTACTTTTACGCCTCCGCAGGGAGATCCTTCATACTGAAGCTGATCCTGCCCATCCGGTCTTTTCCCAGACAAACGACTTTCACTTTATCACCCAATGTCAAAACATCTTCCACACGGTTCACGCGCTTTTTAGACATCTTCGAGATGTGTACCATCCCTTCCTTGCCCGGCGCAAATTCCAGAAATGCTCCAAATTCCTTGATGCTCACCACTTTGCCCACGAAGACTTGTCCCGCTTCAAAATCAGTAGTGATGATCTTCACCATCTCTGCAGCCTTATCCATGCTCGCCTGGTCCGTCCCGCAGATAGATACAGCCCCCTCGTCAGAGATATCGATCTTCACGCCCGTCTCATCGATGATCTGGTTGATGGTCTTGCCGCGCTGCCCCACCACATCCCCGATCTTCTGGGGATCGATCTGGATCTGGATGATCTTCGGCGCATAGACACCCACCGTCTCCCTTGGTCTTGCGATACACGGCTCCATGATCTCCGTCAGGATATACTCCCTGGCCTCTTTCGTCCTGCGTATGGCTTCTTCCACAATAGGTCTTGTCAGGCCGTGGATCTTGATATCCATCTGGATCGCGGTGATGCCATCGTGTGTCCCGGCCACCTTAAAGTCCATATCGCCGAAAAAGTCCTCCAGCCCCTGGATATCCGTGAGGACAACGTAATCATCATCTGTCTCACCTGTCACAAGCCCTGTAGAGATCCCCGCCACCGGTTTCTTGATGGGAACGCCTGCCGCCATCAAGGACAGCGTAGACCCGCAGATACTCGCCTGGGATGTGGATCCATTGGACTCAAAAGTCTCTGAGACTGTACGGATAGCATAGGGAAATTCTTCTTCCGACGGGAGTACAGGTACCAACGCCTTCTCCGCCAGCGCACCATGTCCGATCTCCCTTCGTCCCGGCCCTCTTGACGGACGCGTCTCGCCTACAGAATAGGAGGGGAAATTGTAATGATGCATATAACGCTTGGATGTCTCCATCTCATCCAGCCCATCGATCCTCTGTGCATCGGCAAGGGGCGCCAGCGTTGTGATCGTACAGATCTGTGTCTGTCCTCTGGTGAACATGCCGGAACCATGCACCCGGGGCACGATGTCGATCTCAGCCGTCAGAGGGCGGATCTGTGTGATCTCTCTCCCATCCGGACGTCTGTGATCTTTCAAGATCATCTTGCGCACCGTTTTTTTCTGATACTGGTAGACTGCGTCATCGATATAGGGCAACCAGTCCTCTTTATCTTCCCAGGCCTCCTCCAGCCGTTCTTTGATCTTGCGGATATTCGCCTCCCGCACCTGTTTTTCGTCGGTGAAGACTGCATCTTCCATCTCTTGGGCAGGCACGATCTCCATCAGTGCATCCACGATCTCCTGGGGCACTGCGTAGCTCTCATACGCATGTTTTGGTCTCCCCACTTCAGCGATGATCTTGTCAAAAAAGGCGATCACTTCCTGGTTCACCTCATGGGCTTTATAGATAGCCTCGATCATCTTGTCCTCCGGCACCTCGTTGGCCCCCGCCTCGATCATGATGACCTTTTCCCTGGTGGACGCCACCGTGAGCTGCAGGTCAGAGATATCTTTCTGCGCCAAAGACGGATTGATGACAAATCCCCCGTCGATCAGTCCCACCTGCGTAGCCGCACACGGCCCGTCAAAGGGGATGTCCGAGATACATGTTGCGATCGCAGACCCCAGCATCGCCGGGATCTCCGGGTTGCACTCCGGATCCACAGACATGACCATGTTGTTCAACGTGACATCGTTCCTGTAGTCCTTCGGGAACAGTGGGCGCATAGGACGGTCGATCACCCTGGAAGTAAGTACTGAATGCTCACTCGCCTTGCCCTCACGTTTATTAAAACCTCCCGGGATCTTACCCACGGCGTACATCTTCTCTTCGTATTCTACACTCAGGGGAAAGAAATCGATCCCCTCCCTGGGCTTCTCGGATGCAGTGGCAGTGGACAACACTGTGGTATCTCCATAAAACATCAAGGCCGCTCCATTTGCCTGTCCAGCTACACGGCCTACGTCGATGCGCAGTGTCCTGCCCGCTAATTCCATGGAATAACTTTTGTACATATATGATCTTCCTTTCCTGACTATGATACTCCTATGCTAAAAGGGGCGGATCACCCCGCCCCTGAACTGTACACATACCTTATTTCCTCAGCCCCAATCTCTCTATCAGTGTACGGTATCTCTCAATGTCCGTTTTCTTCAAATAAGCCAGCAATCCACGTCTCTGACCGACCATTTTCAAAAGTCCACGCCTGGAATGATGATCCTTATGGTGTACTTTCAGATGCTCTGTCAACTCCTGGATCCTTGCTGTCAGGACCGCAACCTGTACTTCCGGTGAACCGGTATCTCCCTCTGTCCTTGCATACTCTTTCATGATCGCGGTCTTCTTTTCCTTTGAGATCATTGATACTTCCTCCTTTATCCTCTTATAGCATCCCTGTCTTTCCCGGATACTTTTCTTGATCTCGCCACATATTAAGAAATGGTCGGAGAATCCGGTTTCCGAATATGGGCTGCTTTCACGCTTATCCAGTATAGCATAGATGAGATTTCTTGTAAACTATTTTCTCACATTCCATTTTCACTGCTTTTCTTCCTTATATTATATGCCCTCCGCTTTCCGACCCAGGCAGCTCCGCTGACCAGGACAGCCCCGAGCAAGAACTGCGGCAAGGGGAAACTCTTAGGAGACACGTCGCTCATTCTCTCCACATCCTGTACTGTGGTCCCCGCTGCGGATGATCTCTCCACATCACTGGCAGAGGGTACTTCTGTCTCCCGGACTTTTCGTTCCGGCTCAGCCACTGACTCTCTACTCTCCGGGACGGCCCCGACAGATACAGCAGGTATATCATAGACCCCGCTAAGATCCACATCAGGGATCTCTATATCTGCAAGACCACCCAATGATTCCGGTATATCCACTGATATCCGCTCCATTACCTGGTCATTTTCTACTGTCTTTGTCTTCGTTGCCCGATCTGGCCTTGGCATGTTTTCTGAAACAACTGTTTCTGGAATGTAGACGTCCGAAGTCTCTTCTTCCTCTACATCTGGCCGCTCCTCTGGTATCTCCGGGACTTTGGTAGGCGTCTCTATGTGGAACGGCGTTACATCATAAGAAGTAGAAGAGACCCGCTCCACTCCGCCGGGATATGCGTCAGATGTAGTCTTTGTGGCGGTTTCATCTGGTTCTTTTATCTCCGCTCCTGAGACTACACTTTCAGTACTATCCTCTGTTCCTCCGATTTTCTCATACACGGCCATATAGGCCACGCTGTCCGTGACGACCTCCGAAAGCTCTGGCTCCCATCCTGTAAATCGATAAACACATGCGCCCTCTTCTTTGTCCACTGGTGTTATGATGTCTTCCAATCTTTCACCATATGTACAGATCCTCGAATCCAATAGCTCTCCGTCCTGGTCAAAAAAATCGATCACATAACTGACAGACCCCGGGACTTCTGGGAATACATCCATAACATCCATGCCCTCCACATTGGCATGGACAGGAGCCGTAGACAGCATACTCAGGACTAAAGCTGCTAATACGGCTCCTGATCTTCTCTTGTTCTTCATCGCGATACCTCTCCTTTGGTGAACTATATTACTCCATATATGAGTAGTATATAGAAGGTATAATGGTTTTACAAGAGGGATTTAAAAATTATGACACATGTTATTGGGATAACATAGATAAAGGGAAGTACTTTGAAATCTTTTCCATCCAAATGTCATGATCATTATATTATGCAACTTCTTATTTTTGTAAGTCAAAAATGAAATGATCTATAAAGTCCATTCCAAAAGATCAAACTCTATCAGCCAGATAAAATACATATATCTATAAGATGCCTTTAATATATTGTGATACAAAATATAAAAATGTCACAGATCATCTATCAAGCATTCCTTAACGAAAAAAGGAAAGAACTTGCTGGTCACGCTCCAACAGGTTCTTCCCTTATCGTAGAAATCCAAGATAAATATACAGTGGATCACGCATTCCACATTTTCTGTCATATCACAGACAGCGTAAGTGTTCTTCATTCCTTGGTTATGACAAAAACATATCCTGGGTTTCTCCTGATTATGTATTATAGAAAATCAAAAACAATCACACTATAGAAAAAAACAATCACTTAAACACAACCAACACTAATCAATTGTTATCATGGATAAATATTTTTAGTACATTACAAATAAAGAAACAGACCATTTAGGATGAACATAAAGCCCCAATATCTAATTCACATAAAGCCCCTTCGTAATCGTTGTTGTACTCTCTCCATCATTCCCCATAATCGCAATATGACCACCACCCAAACGATACCAATATCCAGGTAGTACTATTAATTCTAAAGTCTGGGAAAACATATCCTTATTTTCGCCCCAAAAATCCCAATGCCGATAACTAGTATAGTTAACTCCATCTGAACTTCTCTCCAAGTAAAGACTAACTCCCAGTTTATCACACACTTTATGAGCCACTGTAATACCAGAAATCAAAACCCTTGTTGAACTAACCTTTGACATTGCTACAGTACCATAATTCAAGAAATTACCTCTAGTCAATACAGTACTAGTATCTGATACTTCCACAACCTCTTCATGGATAGAATTTCCATCCGAGGCCCCATATACTGGAACATTTGACGAAAATGCAAAAATCGCTAACATAATCGCCAAACAAAACGGCAATGCCTTTTTATAAAGTCTTTGCAACATTGCTCCTCCTCTTTCTGTTCCACTTACGCTATACAAATATATACGCTTCCAAAATCGAAGTATAACGCCCTAATAATAAATATTTTCTATAATCTCTATAAATTCTTTCTCTCCAACTTTTCCATTCAACTGATAATACCCATCCTTATACTCCCATTGTGCTGCATAACTAGATTGAGTATCCTCTATATCTTTTATTTTTTGTACTGGAATAGTGAGAAGCCCCCCCATTACCTCTACTTCCTTTATGATTTTGCCATGAAATTTCATTCCTGAAACCTCTGTCCGATTTTTATTAATCATGCATAAATCTAAAGTCATATCTTCATATTGATATTTTATAGTTGCAATAGAATCACCATGTACAAAATTATATTCAAAAGAATCCTTGGAACCTAAACCATATTTAAAAACAGGAACAGCAATCCCCATTTTCTCCTGTATTTCTTGATAAGCCAAACGTTCTTTTTCCTCACTCTCTAAATTTTCCTCGCCTTCATAGCCCCCCACTCTTATAACTACTTCATTCCCCACCAAATACCGAATCCTATCACCTATATATGTTCTGTTTGCCTCACTGGTCATAGTCGCCAGAAAACTCCCTACCAAAACTGCAATGACAATACCAACTCTCCTTTCCCTCCGATACACTCTCATCTCTTTCTCCTGTTCAATCTTCTCCTTTTGTACCTCTTTCTCTTTGATCTGTTTCTTGATACGTTGAAGCAGCACTTCACTATCTATTTTATCTGGGTCGAAAGATCCATCATCGCTCAGATTTTTCTCAACCTTCCGCACTCTACGGTCAAGCTCCGCCTTCACCAGTTTGTCCAGTTTGTTATGCTTATGTTTTTTTTCCATTCAATCTCCATCTCTATCTCGGCAAACCTTTTGCGCTCCATGCTATAACCACTCCAGAACATATTTGAAGTATCATCAATGTCAACTACAAGATCCCATTTCGTAGTGTGTCCGCGCCGCTCTCGCTCCAGAGCAACTGTTCCATATTTATATACAAATTGTGATATGTAATTGATATAGATCACTTTTCAAACACGTTCTAACGGCTCTATCATCCCCCATCCTTTGTCTCTATCAAGCAATCCACTACCGGCTTCTGCTCCTTTTTTCCAATCTCAGATGTTTCCTTTTTTTTATATGACTCCTTCGAGATCCTAACTGCCCCGCGTTGCGCACGCTCCAACAACCAGCTTTTGACGCGCCATCTACCCAAACGTTCCATTTTCTCATAAAACTCCACAAAGACCTTCTCACACACCTTTTGTGCCAGATCATAATCCTGCAATATGTCAAACGCTACATGCAAGATCAGCTTATGATGATCTTCATAAACCTGCTCAAAACATTCCTTTTTCATTTCCCCACCCTCTTTTCGTGTATAAGTCATTATGTGGTATTTTACAGCGTTTGTCAATAAAATTTAAGCCCCGTCGCTCCAACAGATGCTGTGTGTTATACGTTCTATCAGTGCCTCCGATCATTTTAATACAAGATCATGGCAGTTAGCAGATCCCCCAACCTGCCATCCCTTACATGACCCATGCCCGGTTTTGGATAGTACAAGTAGTACAGAGATATTGCGAAAATCGCGGCCCTATCGTCCGTATACCTACCCACACAAGGACGAAGATATCACGCCTACGGAAAGCCACGAGCCGGTTTGAGCGTTGAAGACGATACAGTTGATAAAATATACTCTGAACACTCTAAAAATGGATCATGGGGCATTGTGGAGCGTTACACAACCACAAGGGAGAATGACATTATCAAAGAAGTCTTCCTGCACGGTAAAAGTATGGCGCAGATCGCAAGGGAGCAAAGATCGTCTTTTGACAGGATACTGGGAAACTACGGGATCTGGCCAGGGCCTTTTGGATGCATGATATCATAGTGCAAGTATCGTATGCAGGACATACGAAGGGCAAAACTCCCATCTCTGCGGGAGTATCATTGATTAATTTATGATACTGATGAGGTATAGGTAAACGGAAAATGCGGCCCATCATCAAGGAAGGCCGGGAAGGGTGGAGGCATGGCGAAATCAACGCCGATGAAGGCAATCAGGAAGAAATGCCTGGACTGTTGTACTGGGCAGGTGAATGAAGTAAGGCTCTGTACGGTAAAAAATGCCCCCTACACGTATATAGGAGCGGGCATAGGCCGAAAGACGAAAAATAGGCGGCTAGTGTAGCGACAAGTTGTATTATTTTTTAATTGGAACGCCAATTTTTAGAAAAAATGGGTTTTGGGGAATAGCACGAGCCAACCCAAAACCAAAATAAAAACCCATGCAGGGTGTAA
>CANTEW010000024.1 GCA_947652925.1 uncultured Lachnospiraceae bacterium | reverse complement strand
AGTGGGATCTAGCTTATTACCAGTTCCCATCGATGAGATGATCGGCGTTTTTGACTGCTTTGACTGCTCTATGAGCAGCAATTTGGATGAAACTGTATCAATGGCATCCACAACATAATCATATGCTGAAAAGTCAAACATATGAGCCGAGTCCGCGTTATAAAATGTATCATAAGTATGGACCAAGATATTTTCATCAATATCGCGGATCCGCTCTTTCGCCACTTTCGTTTTAGATCTGCCCAAGGTAGAATGCAATGCATATAACTGTCTATTGATATTTGTTATGTCAACTGTATCATGATCCACCAGTATCAGGCTCCCTACTCCGCAGCGGGCCAGAGCCTCCACCACAAACGACCCGACACCGCCCAGCCCAAACACCGCTATCTTCTTTCTGCTCAACAGGTCGATCCCTTCTCTGCCTATCAGGGATTCCATCCTCGAAAATCCATTCAACATGTTCTTTCCTCCCGCCTTTTTCTTATTATACTATCAGCCGCAGAAAAAGTACAGACGAACATGTCACGGGACGACAGCACAAAAGAAAACCCCCTAAATGATCAAACGGCGTTCCCAGCCCGATCCAATATAGGAGGTGGTCCAAAGTGGACCTTCATAATATACCACATATTTAATAAAAATACCAGTGGAAGATCATGTTTTTAACTTATATACATCCAACCGGCCCATGATCAGAACAATCCATCCATATAAGCGACTGCCGATGCCGATATAGCATCCGCATTATTGACAAAGATCACATCCTGCACACCGTTTTCTTCCACAAACTGAGGGATATTCCCCATAAAATACCGATAATCCACTACATGGACAGTCTGGTAATGGTCCACCAGGAACGGTACAAAAGCATTCCCGTAGGATTCTTTGATCACCACACAGGAAGAGCCGTCCTGCACTGCAGGATTCTGGATGATCGAATATGGATTATCCCCTCCGATAAAACACGAATATTTATTCCCATCATCATATTGGGACGCGTCAGAGACCACATTCCATTCCACCTCGATCCCATCCACACCCGTATACGTCATATCATTGGTACCATTTGGCAGATAGGCAATGATCCGATCCGGGTTTTCTGCCAGGACAGCCGCCTGATTCCCGAAAGAATAGAAACTGCCCACAAAATCATCAAACTCCCGTATCTGTCGGTCATCCCTGGAGATAGGCGTGATGCCCTTTTCCTGGCAAAATCTTTCATAAGCATAGTATGCCCCGTCCGCTGTCCAATGATGATCTGTCCGGAAATACAGATCCTCGTTATTATGTTCCAGCAGTGTGTCAAACACCCGCACCCCGCGGACACTACTGTCCAGATTATCCAGGATATAATCAAACGCCTGGGACTGATCGCTGCATCCCAGAGAATCCTGGAGTTCCTTATCCAGATAGATACCTATAGATGTAGGTACAGGGATATCATAAACAGTCGCTTTCCCCTCCAACAGCTGTGCTGCCCGGTCGATCATCCTGATATACTGATTCGCCGAATCCAATGCAAAATAATATAACTCAAACGCCCTGTCCTGCGCTATGTAGATCGTCCCCGCCACCTCAGGCATCACATGGACTGTGCCATCTCCGCCTTCATCCCCCTGCGCCGACGCTGTGGTCTTTTCCTCGGATAATTTATCATCCGACACACGATCCGTCTCTTTGTCTGTCTCCGTATACTCCGTAGGGATATCATCTCCGGTACCCAGACCGCCATGGATCTGCTCTTTACCCAATCCATAAAAGCGTTCCACAGCGGCATTCGCCGTCAAGAGATGCTCCCGGAAAGGAAACGTATCCGCATACCAGGTACTGACACCGGCGAAAAAATCCCCATTTAATATGCCCTCTATAGATATCTCCGGGAATTTTTCCAGATCTCTCTTCTCTACTTTGGACCTCTCCGGCCGCAAAGGCAACAATATCCCCAGAAGGCAGAAGAGCAGCAAGACCCATCGAAAACCGCGTATCTCTACCTTCAGATAATTATGATATCTCTTTCTCTCTCTCTCTTTACGCTTTTGACGTCGTGTACTAAGCTCCAAACGACTCCCCTCCTGCCATACTAAAATTGAAAATACAAGAACGGATTATAACTATTTCCCACCAGCGCCATCACCGACAAGACGATCAAGACCACTGGCACTAAAGCCCCCACCAGATATACAACACGCCCAAAACGTCCTTCCCACACTTTTCCCACATACCGGAACTGTTCCCGCAGCAGCGTCACAAAAGGTGTGCTGCATAAAGCGCTGAACAGGAGCAGAAAACAATGGTTCTGGAAAAAGATCTTCGTCTCCAGATCAGACCATCCATTGCCGTTCAATCCGAACATGCCTTTTGCCACCACCGCTATATCAGAAAAATCCGTAAACCGGAACAAGACCCATCCAAACGCTACGATCAACAGAGTATAGATATTGCGGATCACAGGCGGGAGACTGAACCCCCACCGTTTCCAAAGCCGTTCCATGACCAGAAAACAGAAAAAATATAACCCCCACACAACAAAATTCCAGGAAGCCCCATGCCATAACCCTGTCAAAGCCCACACGATGAACAGATTCCGTATGGTCCTGATCTGGCCATTCCTGCTCCCTCCCAGGGGTATGTATACATAGTCCCTGAAAAAACTGCTCAGAGAGATATGCCATCTCCGCCAAAACTCCTGTACCGAACCGGCTATATAAGGATGATCGAAATTTTCCTGATAATGAAAACCCGCCATCAGCCCCATCCCGATAGCCATATCCGAGTAAGCCGAAAAATCCAGATAGATCTGCAGTGTATATCCGATGATCCCGATCCATATGGCAGACACCGGGACAGATCCCAGCGCAGCACTGTCAAAGGGCAAAAAAGTATCCGCCACCAAGGCACATCCGTTGGCCAGTATCGCCTTTTTCGCAAGTCCTGACGAAAATCTCCAGGCACCTTCCGCCACTTCGCCCATCCTGACCCGCCGGTGTTCCAATTCAGCAGATACCGTGCTGTACCGCACGATAGGTCCTGCTACGCACTGATGGAACAGACCCGCATAGAGTAAAAGCACCCAGAAATTTTTCTGGGCCTCCACCTCTCCCCTGTATACATCCACCACATAAGACAGCAACTGGAATGTATAAAAGGAAATACCTATAGGTAAGACAATGACCGGGATCTCCTCAGGCACCCCAGATACAGCCCGGAACCCCTCCAGAAAAAATCCCGTATATTTAAATATGCAAAGTACACCGATCAAGATCACACATGCAGAAATAAAAAGAACGATACGCAAAGTTCTATCCCGGTACCATTCTATCTTCCTCGCGCAAGACCATGCAACGAATGTCATCCCCACAAGTATGATCAGATATTGCGCCCCTCCCCAGGCATAAAAGATCATCGAAAATACCAGCAACACGATATTCTTCCTGCGGATCGTCGTCACGCTGCTGTAGACCATCATCCAGACCACAAAGAAAAAACACACAAAAAATAAGCTTGCAAATACCATTTATAATCCCCTGACACTCCCAAACACTGGCAGATCATCTGCATATCCTCCCCAAAATACCGGCCCATATCGCTCCCCAACATGGACTCCTCACGCCGACCATCTACCATATTTCGACTTTATCTTACTATAAAATACATCTTATAGTATGATATGTCATTTGTCAACCAACTTTTCTGCACCATAAAGTAAATGCAGGTGTCATGTCCTGCAGGCTGTGACATGACAAGTCCAATAACTTCTTATTGACAAATTATTTTTAAAAATGTTATAATATGCCCTGTCAATGATCGATATGCGGATGTGGCGGAATTGGCAGACGCGCCAGATTTAGGTTCTGGTGTTCACGACGTGCAGGTTCAAATCCTGTCATCCGCAAGCGATACAGTAAAAAAGCCCAGTGGGATCCATCCATTGGGCTTTTTACTATATAAAGATCTGATCATCACGGTCTCTGGCCTAATCCGCCTTCCAATGTGATCGTCTCTCCCGTCATAAACTTAAAGTCCGGGGATGCCAGCTGTACGCATACACGTCCGATCTCTTCTTCCGCATCTCCGTAATGTCCCATAGGCGGCATGTGGACATTCTGTTTAAACGCGTCCGGATAAGCTTTTTCAAAATTCTCCAACTGTGCTGTCCACGCGAGCGGGCAGACGATATTCACATTGATGCCGTCTTTTCCCCACTCCGTGGCTGCCACACGGGTAAGTCCCCGGATCCCTTCTTTCGCAGCCGCATAAGCACATTGCCCATAATTCCCAAACAGACCTGCGCCCGAAGCAAAGTTGATGACTGAACCTTTGGTCTTTGCAAGATACGGATGACAGGCTTTCATATAATAGAAAGTCGCATACAGACCTGAATACAGCGCCAGGTCAAACTGTTCTGTCGTATGGTCTGCAAGGGCAACTCCTGAAGCTGACGCCTGTGCATTGTTGATCAATACATGGATATCGCCAAAAGTTTCGATCGTCTGATCCACTACTCTTTTTACGACTGCTTCATTATCAGCCCCTGCATTGACATCTGCCTGCACAGTGAGTACCTTGATCCCATAAAGTTTTTCCAGATCTTCTTTTGCATTTTCAAGCTTCTGTACATTGCGGCCTGTGATGACCAGATTTGCTCCTTCTTTTGCATACGCAGTCGCGATCCCGTAACCGATCGATCCACATCTGCCGTTACTCAGGACAGCTTTGCCGCCGCCTGTGAGGATCGCTGTCTTGCCTTTTAAAAATCCCATTTGTTCTCCTCCGATCTTAAATACATATCGTCTCCTGTAACTTCTACACTCTAAAACAGTGTATCATCATATATCCATCACTGTCAATCATTACTGTAGCCCAATGGACAGCTGATCCCAGATTATGGTTTTTGACAAATATCGCTTTCTATCGTAGAATCAATATGACTGAAACATAATCTTAAGGAGGTACATCCCATGTATACAACCAAACGCTATGGAGCCACGATCCCCATATCCGACTATCTGGAAGGATATGTAGACGTAGACACATTCCTGGAGTGCTGCAAGGCCTGTCCCAACTATGACAGCAGATGGTCCTGCCCATCCTACGCTTTTGACGTGATCGAATACTGGAAAAGATACCAGACGCTGGACCTGACCGCCGTCAAGATCATATTCGACGAAGGATACGCCGGCAGGGAACTCCCTGAAGAAGATATCCAGCGGATCACCGAAGCCTCCGTCATGCAGATCAAACGTGAGCTTTCCGAAGAACTCCTCCGCCGGGAAAAAGAGATCCCCGGCAGCATCAGCTTATCTGCAGGCTCCTGTATCCTCTGTGAAGGAGACTGCAGCCGCAAAGAGAACAAGCCCTGCCGTTTTCCGGACAAAATGCGTTATTCCATAGAATCCCTGGGCGGGAATGTGGGGCTGACCATCAGCAAACTGATGGGGATCGGACTGGAGTGGATGGAAGAAGGGAAACTCCCCCACTATTTCGTACTGGTCTGCGGGCTGCTGCGCAAATGATCCCGTCCATCCATACATAAGATCTCAGACGCCGTACTTTTCCCTCATCCGGACGGCCATGTCTTTGCCCAGACTCTCTGCCTCCTCCACCGGGCCTGTACATCCCGCCGTATGCCACTCCTCCGTGGATCCCCGATAATACAGGACATCGAGCCGTATCGTTCCATCTGTGATCCTGGCATGGGCTGCGACCGGGGATGTGCAGCCTCCGTCCAGTTCCCGCACAAAAGCCCGTTCTGCTAAAGCCGCATACCGGCTCTCCTGACAGTCATATCCGTCCAGATAGGAATGATCCTCGCCTTCCCGCCCCTGGATGGCTAAGATCCCCTGTCCGGCGGCAGGTACCATCTCATCCGGCTCAAAATACCGGCTGATCCTGTCTTCCAATCCCAGTCTTTTTAACCCGGCGCAGGCCAGCACCAGCGCGCCATATCCCCCTCTGTCTAATTTATCCAGCCGTGTCAGCACATTCCCCCGGATATCTTTACAGGGGATCTGGGGAAATAGTCTGGACAACTGGAGCCGCCTCCGCAGGCTGGAGCATCCGATCGGTCCTGTGATATCCATCAGATCCATCCCCTCGCATCCCTTCGGCAGCACCAGCACATCCCGCGGATCCTCACGTCTGGAAAAAGCCACCAATGGCAGAGACTCTGATACCTCCATGGGCATGTCTTTCAGGCTATGTACCGACAGATCGCTGCGTTTATCCAGAAGCGCCTTATCTAATTCCTTCACAAACAATCCTTTGCCCCCGATCTTATCCAAAGTCCGGTCCAAGATCTTATCCCCTGTAGTCTTCATGGTCAGGAGGCTCACCTCCCACTGGGGATACTGTTCCCGTATATAGTCTGCCACCATCTCACTCTGCACGACTGCAAGCTTGCTCTCCCTGCTCCCTATCACGATCTGACGTACCATATCTACCTATGACCTCCCTGATCTAAAAATATCTGTATCTGTTCCCGTGCTTTCTTTGCCGAGCTGTGATCCAGCCCTGCAGCGTTTATCCCCACTGTTATCGGGCCGCTCACCGCCACCCCCGGAAAATGAAAATCACACAGGCTGCGGTCGCTGGCCACATTGACAAGGATCCCCCGTCTGCGGCACTCTTCCCCGATCCGGCGGTTCAGATCTTCATCGTCTGTAGCGGCGATCACCATCTGGCACCCCTCAAGATCCTCTGTATGATATCCCCGCTCACATATCTCCATATTGGGAAGATCCCGCCAGCCCTCCGGACTCTTCCCTGTCTCCCTGGCGACTACACAGACATGCCCGGGGCCGAATCCCAGCAGAGTCTGTATACGGCGGCACGCGATCTTACCACATCCCACCACCAAGATACGCCAGCCGCTCAGATCAAAAAACAGGGGGAACCATCTATGTATCCCTCCATCTGCCTCTTTATGCATCTCCATACACCTTTTCCAGACCGGCCACGCATTCCAGGAACATGTCTTTATCCAGATCGTCCCGCAGGCCGAAGATCAATTTATTGACTACCTTTCCCGCCGCCTTCTCTATCGTCTGCTGGAGTTTTCTGCGGTCTTCCTCCTCCATAGGAGTTTTCTGCAGGACTTTATGGATCCTCAGATCCAGATCGTGGACAGCCTCTGTCTGGATCTTCTGTATCCGTGGGATGATATCCCGCCCCTCCAGCCACTGGTAAAACTCTTCCATCTGTTCTGTAACGATAGACTCTGCCTGCCGGAAACTCTCTTCCCTCTCCGGCGCCGCCTCACTCTCACGGAAACTGTCCATATCGTAGAGGGTGATTCCGTCCCATTTCCCCAGATCCGGCTCGATATCTCTGGGCACGGCCAGATCGATCAAGATCAGAGGTCTTGAAAGCTCTATCTGCTGGAAGAGTTCCTCCCGGAGTGTGAGATTGGGGCTGGCTGTGGCGCTCACCACCAGATCGCACTGGGGCAGCAGCTCCATCCGGCGGCCGTAATCGATCCTCTGGCATCCCTGGGGGATATTGACCATACCGCTCCTGTACTGCCGGATGGTCACTGTCACGTCCCCGCCGGCCTCTTCCAATGTCTGCGCGGCCATCTTACCCATCTCCCCGTTTCCGATCACCATACACTTTTTCCCGGACACTCCAAACCCCTGCCGCTTGAGTGTGCGGATCGCCTGGTGGATCACAGAAGGATCCGATCTGTGGAAAACAACTTCCGTTTTGATCCGTTTTCCCGCCGTGACCGCCATGCGGAACAGCACTTCCAGTACACCGTCTGTGCTAAAAGCTTCCCGAGCCAGCGTCAGGGCGTCTTTCACCTGGGTCAGTATCTGATCCTCCCCGAGGATCTGAGACTTGAGCCCGCTGGTCAGATAAAAGAGATGTCCGACAGCTTCCCGGCCCTGGCGGAACACGAAATGATCCCGGTAAGGTCCTCCGGACACCTGTTTGATCGCGCACAGCTGCCCATAAAGCCCCTCTCCCCCTCCATCCCAGCCATCCCGGACACTCACCCAGATCTCCATCCGGTTACATGTAGAAAGAATGACGCACCCATTGACCCCGTCCATCTCCTTGACCGCCAGCATAGCCTCACCGGCAGCTTTTTTTGTAAAAGAGAACAATGCCCGGATATCTACGGATGCTCTATTATGGTCAATACCGATCATAAAGATACTCAATTTTCGATCCCTCCTGCTCTTTATTCTCATCCATAATAAGCAACACTTCTTTTTTTGTCAATTGTATTGACAAAAATTATCACTACTGATAAAATCAAGTAGACACTATATATGTGGTCTTTATAGGGAAGCAAGTGTGAATCTTGCACGGTCGCGCCGCTGTAAGGGAAGAATCTTTGTCCAAAGATGCCACTGGGAAACCGGGAAGGCGGGCAAAGACTGGCAGATCTGCCATATACCCAAGTCAGAAGACCTGCCACATATAACACACACATAAGGTTACGCGAACGATAGCCTGAAGTGCCTAGAATACTGTACCGTCAGATATCCAGTATCATCGTTTTTCGCTGATATGATCTGGTATTGATGTCTTATTTCTGTGGAGATAATACACTTCGGCCTACCGCACTTGACCTGTGCGGTATTTTTTTGTTCCGGATCTTACTCTGAGATCAAAAATCTAAGATCAAAAAAGAATGAGGAGGTTGTTATGTCAAAGAACCAAAAGAAAACTGTGGCTCTCTGCACCATCCTAGCTTTAAGCTTCGGGATCACCCCCATCGCAAACGCCATGCACATTATGGAAGGTTATCTGCCCGTAGGATCTTGTATCACATGGGGCGCTTTATGTATCCCTTTCCTGGCTGCAGGCTTTTTCTCCATACGGAATAAACTCCGTGAAAACAGACGGGCCCTGACGATCCTGGCCATGTCCGGCGCATTTATCTTCGTGATCTCATCTCTGAAGATCCCGTCTGTCACAGGCAGCTGTTCCCATATGACAGGCACCGGTCTAGGAGCGATCCTTTTCAGCCCTTCCGCCGTCAGTATCCTGGGCATCATCGTACTCTTATTCCAGGCGATCTTGCTGGCCCACGGCGGACTCACCACTCTGGGCGCAAATACATTTTCCATGGCGATCGCGGGGCCATTTTTATCCTATGCCGTCTACCATCTCTGCCTGAGACTGAAAGTAAACCGGAAAGTGAGTATCTTCCTGGCCGCTATGCTGGGAGATGTCTTTACATATTGTGTGACAAGTCTCCAGCTGGCCATGGCCTATCCTTCCGAATCCGGCGGCGTGGCAGCCTCCGCTGTAAAATTCCTTGGCGTTTTCGCACCGACCCAGCTGCCTCTGGCCGTCATCGAAGGTCTATTGACTGTTATCATCATCATCGGCCTGGAGACTTATGCAATGCCTGAATTAAGATCCATCGGATTTATCAAGGAAAAGGAGGTCTATTGATATGGAAACGACCAAAAAAAGCCGGAATACAACAACTGTCCTGATCTTACTCCTATGTGTGGCTCTACTGGCTGTCGCCCCCCTGTTCCTAAAAAAGGGCGCGGAATTCGGCGGTTCTGACGATGCCGGGAGCGTCATGGTAGAAGAAGTGACCGGAGAAGCGTATACCCCCTGGTTTACACCTATACTGGAAAGCATTCTGGGCGGAGAGATCCCTGGAGAAGTCGAGAGCCTGATCTTCTGCCTCCAGACAGGCATCGGGGTCGGTATCATCGCTTTTTTCATGGGACGTTTCGTTGAACGGAAAAAACAGGAAGAAATGCGCAGATGATAACCATTGACATGCTCTGTTATTATTCCAGGCTCCGCTATATGAACGCTATGGAAAAATTTACATATGCCATGCTGACCCTGCTCTTCTGCGTGGTCAGCCGTTCTCTGGCAATGGCGGTCCTCGTACTGGCCGTGAACGGGATCTTGACTGTGAAAAAAGGAGGGATCCCGTTTTCCCGGTACTGGCACTATCTGATGATCCCTCTCGCTTTTTTGATCTTGAGTACCCTGGCTGTGATCGTCAATATCTCCCGCACACCCTTTGACGCATTTGCCATTCCGGTGGGGAGCTATCACCTCACTGCCAGCTACGCTTCCATCTATAAAGGTATACAGATGATCCTGACTGCCCTTGCCAGTGTATCCTGCCTGTATTTCCTTTCTTTCAACACCCCCATGACTGATATACTGTCCGTGTTGAAGAAACTCCGCTGTCCAGATCTTCTGGTGGAACTGATGCTTTTGATCTATCGTTACATATTCCTGCTGCTCGGCATCTCCTTTTCCATTTCTTTGTCCCAGGATGCCCGTCTGGGAAACCGGGATCTGAAGACTTCCCTGCGCTCTTTTGGTGCCATGGCGTCTGTCTTGCTCATCCGGGCCATGACAAGATCCGGCGCCTTATTCGATGCTATGGAAGCGCGGTGTTATGACGGCAGGCTGCAGGTATTGGAGGAACAATATCCGCCCAAACGCAAAGAGATCCTATGGATCCTCTTTTTTGAGATCTTTCTTTTGATACTTACCATTTGGAGTAAAATAAAATGAGCGAAACCCCGATCTTAAGAGCAGAAAATATATACTATTCATACGACAATGAAAAGAGCCACTCCTTAAACGGGCTATCTTTAGAGATCTTCCGCGGAAAAAAAATAGCTTTCATGGGTGCGAACGGTTCTGGAAAATCTACCTTCTTCCTATGCTGCAACGGCATCAACCGTCCCAGCAAGGGTACTTTATATTATTGCGGCGAACCCTATGACTACTCTCGGAAAGGTTTGTTAAGACTCCGGAGTAAGGTGGGCATCATCTTCCAGGACCCGGACGACCAGCTTTTCTCTGCCAGCGTATACCAGGAGATCTCTTTCGGCATCCTGAACCTGGGCGTTCCCACAGAAGAAGCCCGCAGGGAAGTAGAGCAGGTGATCGACAGGCTGGAGATCACGCCTTTCCGCCACAAACCCACCCATGCCCTGAGCGGCGGCCAGAAAAAACAGGTCTCCATCGCCGATATCCTGGTCATGCACCCGGATATCATCATCCTGGACGAGCCTGCAGCCGCCCTGGACCCAAAACATACGATCATGGTGAACAAGATCGTAGACCAGCTGACCCAGGAGGGTATCACTGTCCTGATGTCTACCCACGATGTAAACTATGCCCTGGAATGGGCTGATGAGATCGTACTGCTGCATGAGGGGCAGGTATTGATGCATGGGAGTCCGCTGGAGGTATTCACCGATAAAAAGATACTGGCACAGACGAACCTGGCACAACCTGCAGTCCTGCAGCTATTTGAGAGCCTTTGCAAAAAAGGCATCTTGGACGCCTCCCTTCCGCTGCCCAGAGATCTTGGCACATTAGAGCATTACATAGAAAATATCCAGACATCCCACAACAAGGAGGAAACAGACACATGTCCACAGAAATAACAAAAGCTATCCTGGTCGTCAGTTTTGGGACCAGCTACGAAGAGACCAGAAAAGTAACGATCGACGCCATTGAAGGATCTATCGCCCAGGCATTCCCCGGCTATAAGATCTACCGCGCCTGGACCAGCAAGATGATCCTGAAAAAATTAAAGACCAGAGATCAGATCCATATCAACAACGTGACAGAAGCAATGGAGGAAATGCACAGGGATGGGATCACCCATGTGATCATACAGCCCACGCACGTGATCAACGGCATCGAAAACGACCTGATGAAAGAAGATGCCCTGGCTTTTAGCGGCAGATTCAGATCAATATCTTTTGGCGCGCCGCTCTTGACTACAGAAGAAGATAACCGAAAAGTCATAGATGCCATCGCCCAGGCATTCCAGCACCTGCCCAAAGATGAGGCATTAGTCTTGATGGGCCACGGGACCACCCACCATGCCAACTCCATCTATGCGGCGCTGGATTACACCATGAAAGACATGGGGTATCCCAATTTTTTCATGGGTACTGTGGAAGCCTACCCTTCCATGGAGACTCTGATCAAGATGATCCGCAGCTTCCAGCCGAAGAAGATCCATCTGGCCCCCTTCATGATCGTAGCTGGCGACCATGCCCGCAACGATATGGCCGGAGACGAGGCAGACTCCTGGTACTCTCAATTCCGTAGAGCTGGCTTCCCTGTAGAGACCTGCCTGAAAGGACTGGGAGAATACCCCGGCATCCGGGATATCTTTATCCAGCACATCAAAAACACCGGGACGATCCAGTAGATACTGAGACACATAGCAAACATCCCATTGCCCAAAGACGTTCCAATGGGATGTTTGCCCGTGACTGTGAAGATCCTGAACAGTTACAGACTCTCTATAAATCTGTGGAAAGCCGCCCTTCCCTCCGGGGTATTCTTGTATACCCCGGCATCTTCCAGGACTCTCACAAAGACCTTTCCGATCTCTTCTTTCAAGATATCCATCACATTCCCTTCATCTATATCTGTATATCCGGGCAGGAACTCCTCTACCCAATCCGCATGTTTTTCCAACTCCTTATCCGCACGCAGATCCTTATGATGCAGGATGCTGTCCGCCACACCTTCCATCTCTGCCTTCAGACGGGCGGGTAAGACCGCCAGGCCCATGACCTCGATGAGGCCGATGTTCTCTTTCTTGATATGATGCAGTTCCTTATGAGGATGGTACACGCCCAGCGGATGCTCTTCTGTGGTGATATTATTGCGCAGTGCCAAATCCAGTTCGTATATATCTCCCACTTTCCGGGCGATCGGGGTGATCGTATTGTGGAGGCCGTCCTCTGTCTTGGCGAAGATAAATGCCTCTTCATCACTGTACGCCCGCCAGCACTGCAAGATATAGTCGCCCAGATCCACCAGCCGGTCGCTGTCCTCACTGCGCAGGCGGATCACAGACAAGGGCCATCTGACTATCCCCGCCTCCACATCCTCAAACCGGGGGATCTTCACATGTTCCTCGATGGGCGCTCTCGCCATGGCGAACTGATAGTTGCCCCCCTGGAAATGGTCGTGGCTCAGGATAGAGCCGCCCACGATAGGAAGGTCCGCATTGGAACCGATAAAATAATGGGGCGCCCATTTTACAAAGTCAAATAATTTACAGAAAGCCGCCCGGTCCACTTTCATAGGTGTATGCTCCCCATTGAACACGATACAATGTTCATTATAATACACATACGGAGAGTACTGGAAACCCCAGGGACTCCCGCCTATGGTCAGCGGGATGATCCGGTGGTTATCCCGGGCCGGATGGGTCAGCGTCCCTGCATAGCCTTCGTTTTCTTTGCAGAGCAGACATTTGGGGTAACCGCTCTGGACAGCCAGTTTCGCGGCTGCGATGGCTTTCGGGTCTTTCTCTGGTTTTGACAGATTGATCGTGATATCGATCTTTCCATAAGGGCTGTCCACCATCCATTTTATATCCTTTTTTATCCGGTATGTGCGGATATAATCGGAATCCTGGCTAAATTGATAAAAAAAGTCAGTAGCTTTCTTCGGACTTTCCCGGTAAAGCTCTCCAAACCTAGCGATCACCTCGCTGGGTCTGGGGAGCAGCTGATCCATCAGCCGGGTATCCCACAGATCCCGGTCCGTGACAGTATCCTCGATCAGACCTTCATCACAGGCATATGTGAGGAGTCCTCCCAGTATATCCTCCAACGGAGCATCTCCATCCGCATCCTCCGGCTCCCGGTACTCATCAAAGCTGATCAGATCCAAGATCCGGTTGGTCACATAGACCCTGTCTGCCTCTTTCATCAGTCCTTTCCTGATCCCATACTCCACAAGTTCTTTTATATATTTAAAAGGCATATGCTCCATCTCCTATATCCACTACATAAAATTCTGCACTGTGACCCACGCGCTCTCTATAAGCCCGGCCTATGACATCCTGATATCTGTCCACCGCATCGTTTTGGACGATCGCGACCGTACAGCCCCCAAAACCGCCTCCCGTGATCCTGGCGCCCAGCACGCCGGAGATCTCCCAGGCCAGATCCACCAGGATATCGATCTCCTCACAGGAAACCTCATAGTCATCCCGCAAAGACACATGGGAAGCGTTCATCAACCGCCCAAATCTTTTCAGATCCCCGCCTTTCAGAGCCTGTACTGCCTCTATCGTCCTCTGGTCTTCACAGACTGCATGCCTGGCGCGCATCCTGCATACAGGGTCTTTGACAGACAACTCATATTTCTCAAATGTCTCCCTGTCAAGCTCTCCCAACGACTTGATATGGGCGATATCCGCCACTTTCTGCAGATCTTTCAGCGCTTCCTCACACTGCTCTCTGCGCTCATTATATTTTGAATCCACCAGACTGTGCTTTACTTTACTGTTTGTGATCACGATCTTCGCATCATCCAGTCTCACAGGCGCATACTCATATCGCAATGTCGCCGTATCCAGGAATATGGCATGATCCTTTTTTCCCATAGCGCTGGCAAACTGATCCATGATCCCGCAGTTCATCCCGTTATAATTATTTTCCGAGTATTGCCCGATGAGCGCCACATCCACCATAGAGACCCCCTCAAACCCATAGATTTCTTTCAGCATGAGTCCTGTGAGTACTTCCAGGGATGCCGAGGAGGACAATCCAGATCCCGCCGGGATATTCCCATAGATCAGCAGATCGAACCCCGTGGGGATCGGATGGCCTTTCTCGCCAAACGCCCAGACCACACCCTTTGGATAATCGCTCCACACTGCCTCTTTTGCAGGTTCCAGATGAGAAAGATCCGACTCCAGCATACCCACTTCCTGGAAATTCATGGAATAGAACCGCAGCTTGTCATCATCCCTCCTGCGGATCACACCATAAGTCCCGATAGTCAGGGCACATGGAAAGACATGGCCCCCATTATAATCCGTATGCTCCCCGATCAGGTTGACCCTGCCCGGTGCAAAGAAGCACCTGATCTCACCGCCGCCTCCATAGACTTCCGTAAACTCCTCTATCAACTGTTCCTTATCCATCTGCTCTTCCCCTCTCCATGGTCATTGGGATGGCTGCTGTGCCATTTCCACACTGACCCGATGATCTTTTGCCTTTCATAAGAATAAACTCCTTTCACGTTAGAGCGTGTTTTAAAACCTTCTCCAATCTATCACCATTATATGCTCTTACTGAAAAGCTTTCAACTATATTTAGACAAAACGTCTAATACTCCATCCAGTCAAACTATGATCTCTGAATAGATGAGTACATTCCCAAAACGGCGTTTTAAGGGGTCCGGATGAGGATCCGTGATCCCCCGGCGCTTTTGGTACTTTTCTCGTAGAAAAGTACATAGAAAGATCTGAGCGGCCACGTATCATCTCAGATCATTTGTAAGATCCAGATCATCTACAGAATTTAGAAGGTTTTCAAACACTCTCTAAATAGCAGGACCTAAAATAAATCTCAAAAAATCCTTCAACGCAGGGGGCACTCTGCCCTGTTTCTTATAAATGACATAGATCTTCCGTTTCGAGATATCTGCGAGCGGGATCACTTTTAGATCGCTGACATTACTCAAGAGCGAGATCCAATGTTCTGGAAAAAGTGAGATCCCCATTCTTTTCTGCACGAGCCTAAAATGTGTCTGCGGATCGTCTGACCAGAACGCGATACGGGGCAGCAGCCCTTTTTTCTGAAAATCTTCTTTCAGATAGAAATAACCTTTATTTTTCTTGTCAGAAGTGATCAAGGGTTCCTCACATATATCTGATATATACAACAGCTCCCTCGAAGCCAGCGGATGTGTGTCGGGAACAAGAGCATATATGGATTCCTCCGCCAGATAATGGGATCGTATATCCGGTGAGAAAAAAGATCCCATACCAAAAGCAACGTCCAATCCTCCTTTTTCCACCTCTTCTTCACAGACGAGATCCGTCTCATTGGATATCTCGACTAAGATCCCCGGATTCAGTTTTCTAAAACGCCATATGGCTGTCTCTATCTCATTGAGCGCGCTAAAGATATTGGTGGCAAATCCGATCTTCAGAGTAGCAGCCCCTTTTCTCGCGTCCTCCATCATATCCAGCATCTTCTGGAATTCTCCTGTCAGATGGAGCGCTTGTGTATAAAAGAGATTCCCAAAAGAAGTCGGCTGCAGACGATTTTTTTCTCTTAAAAACAACGGAAGATCAAGCTCACGTTCCAGATTCTGTATCGACTTTGATAACCCCTGCTGAGAAATATCCAATTCTCTGGCCGCCGCTGTGATACTCCCCGTCTGGTATACTGTGATAAAATGATCCAACAGTTTAAGATCCATATTGGAACGTCGAGTAGACTTTGTCTCGACTTTTCACTTCCTTTCATCTTTTTTCTTTTTGCGATGAGAGGTTCAAGTCTCAAAAGCCCCTCACAGAACCGCACGTGCCCTATTAAGGCATACGGCTCTTCAATAAGCCATTCGCCTAATAAGCACTTTTCAGATATATCCTCGGATACTCCAATGGGTGTATCTTTAAGATATTCCTATATTTCCTCCATGTCAGCCAATAGGTCTGGTCTCTGCGTCTCTTGCTTTTCCATAATTCTTCCCGGACATACTTATAATACTTTTGCAGGCCCACATAGTTTCCATAGATTCCATAGTATCTGTAATGTCCTGTCAGTTTCACATTCAACGCTTCAATCGTATCAGCTATGCTCTCGTGCATATGCTCCCATATCCATTTCTTTACGGCTTCACGTTTCGTCTTCAGCTTCTTTTTGCTTGTCCTATGCAGCACACAGTATTTTCCCCAGTGGCTTGTTGCGTTATAGTGTGTGAACCCCAGAAAGTCGAAAGACTCTTTTGTCCCTTTGTATCTGCCAAAGGGTAGGATTCTGCTTTCAAAGAAGCCTTTGATATCAGCATCTAAGATATAATTGACTTTATCCGCCATGATATGTTTGTTTACCCTCTGGATTGCATCGTGGCAGCTTCTTCCTGGCCAGAACCCAAAAGAGAACTCTTTGAACTTCGGCTCATAAATCGCTTCCAGTATCTCCTTGAAGACGCCCTGTACCACTATGTCCTCAAATGACGGGATGCCCAGTCCGCGCATTTTCCCATTCCCTTTTGGTATATAGGCTCTGCGTACCGGATATGGCTTATAGGAAAACTTCTTCATCCTGGCTATCAGGTCTTCTATATTTTCCTCTAGCTTTTCTCCGTATTCTTCCTTTGTCACCCCGTCTGTTCCAACCGCTTTTCCTTTCGGCTGTCTGCGGTAGGACTCCTTGAGCGTGTCGCTGTTGACGTATTTCATCAACGACTGGACTCTGCCATATTTCTCTACGAGACTGGCTATTTCTGCTTTCTCTCTTTCCATAGAATGACTGCCTCCTGTGCTTTCCATGTTTTGTCAGCAGAAGCAACTTATTGTCCGCCCTTCCCTCCAGAGTCATTACTTCCTTCATCGGTACTATTGGCGAATCCGACTCCTCGACGGTCTTCGTTCCTACTCGCCATTGCCTTGGCCGATAGTCCCTACTGTCTCGTGTACAGAACCGTCCAGGTCTCCCAGGTACGCTGGATATAACAATATCAGGTATGCCGTGCTCTAGGACTCCGGTGTGTTTTCATAGTCTCGCTTTAACGACTATTCCTTGTTGGTGACCCAAGGAGGTAGCAGACCACCCCACACAATCGATTTTCTAACGGAGCTCAATCACTTCACGCTTTCGCATTACGGCGTTCCTGTTCCCTGTCCTACGCTTAAGCACCATTGTTAGCCTTTGGCGCTCCAAGGACTCGGCACTGGCGGCTTGCTAGGCCTTACCAGACTGGATTCCCACCAGTTATATATCTAGCGCCGAACTGGCGCACCCCCCCCCCATTCTAAATACAGTATAGCACAACTTAAAGTTGTTATCCTACAACAATTCTCTGTTTTACGAAAAATAAGACAAAGGATATAATAAAAACATCGAAAAACACCACTATCCATAAAAATAAGGGAGAGATAAAATATGCCTGATGTAGTATTTCATTTTGAAGACGGCCATACGACCACAGTCTCAGCCGTAAAAGGGAGCAACCTGCTGGAAACAGCCCGTAGCGCCAATGTAGTGATCGACGCCCCCTGTTCTGGAAACGGATCCTGCGGCAAATGCCGTGTACGGTCAAGGGCAGGGACGCTGCACTCCAAAAAGAGCCTCCATATCACCGAGGAAGAATACGCGCAGGGATGGCGTCTCGCATGTGAGAACACCATCGTAGAAGATGTAGAGATAGAAGTCCCCGATGTGGCGTCCGCTTTTAAAAAGAAGATGAAGATCGCCGACCTGGGCTCTGCCAAGGAGACCATAATCTTCGAAGAAGCCAAAGAAAAGATCAAAACAGCAGGGATCCCTATGGAAAACTCTATGGAACTACTGGAGATATCTATGGACGCGCCCAGCCTCGACGATACCATGCCGGACAACGAACGGCTGATACGCGCCGTCAAGCACACAACAGGTATCTCCCGTGTGCGCATGACCTACACTGTCCTCAAAAAACTCCCCGTCACTTTAAGGAACAGCAACTTCCATGTACAATGTGTCGCCGGAAAGACAGACGATGATATCTTTCTGTATGATGTTCTGCCTGCAAAAGAAGATCCTGTGATCGGAGGACTGGCTATCGACATCGGGACCACCTCCGTAGCAGCGCTGCTGATCGACATGACATCCGGAAAGATCCTCTCCAAAGCCTCCACAGGGAATGCCCAGATCCGATTTGGCGCAGACGTGATAAACCGGATCATCGGATCCACAAAAGAAGGCGGTCAAAAACAGCTCCAGGATGCCATCATCGACGATACACTCAATCCGCTGATCCTGGAGATGTGCCAGGATGCAGATATCTCCCCGGAACATATCTACAGGATATGTGTAGCGGCAAACACCACGATGAACCACCTTTTTGCAGGGATCTACGCAGACTATCTCCGGCAGGAACCATATATACCGGCTTTCTTTAAATCCAATTCCATATTTGCGTCTGACCTGGGACTCAATGTCCATCCGGATGCCCATATCATATTTGCGCCCAATGTGGGCAGTTACGTGGGCGGGGATATCACAGCAGGCACACTGGTCAGCCTTTTATGGGACAAGCCGGAGTTTTCACTTTTCATAGACCTGGGGACAAATGGGGAGCTTGTATTTGGGAACAATGACTTTATGATGTGCTGCGCATGTTCAGCGGGACCGGCTTTCGAGGGAGGCGATATAAGCTGTGGGATGCGGGCGACCGACGGTGCCATTGAAGCATGCACGATCGACGCCGATACCATGGAACCTCACTTCCATATCGTAGGCGGCCAGGATGAAAAACCTGTAGGGATATGCGGTTCGGGCATCATCGACCTCATCAGTGAACTGTTCCGTACAAGGATCATCAATCCCAAAGGAAAGTTTGTCCGTGAAGGGAAACGCATCCTCCATGATGAACATGGCATGGGCAGCTATATACTCGTATACCGGGAAGAAGCCGCCGGGAACAAAGACATCCAGATCACAGAGGTGGACATTGATGATTTTATCCGTGCAAAAGGTGCTATATTCTCTGCTGTCCGCACTATGCTGCACTCTATTGACTTTGATGTGTCTATGATCGACCAGGTCTATGTGGCCGGAGGGATCGGGAGCGGAATCAACATGAAAAACGCCATACGCATTGGGATGTTCCCTGACATTGAGATCGAGAGATTCCATTATATCGGCAATTCTTCCCTGACAGGGGCCTACACAATGCTGATGTCCACAGAAGCAGAAAGAAAAACTTACGGACTGGCTGCAAATATGACTTACCTGGAATTGAGCATCGTACCTACTTATATGGATGAATTCATAGCGAGCTGTTTTCTCCCTCATACAGACGCCTCTTTATTTCCAAATGTTAAATAAGAAAGGGATATCATCATGAAATTTACTTTTGTCACATTGCGAGTATCCGATATGGAAAAAAGCCTGCTCTTTTATCATAAACTGTTAGGGATGCCCATTCTAGAACAGTTTACAAACAAGTTCGGTGAAAGGATAACTATGCTCGGCCAAAAAGATGTGCCCCACATCGAACTGATCGAAAAAAAGAGCGATCCTCCCCTTTATACAGGGATCTCCATTGGATTTGAAGTTGAAAACGCACAGGAAATGATCCAAAAAGTCAAAAAAACATTTGACTGTATACCTGTTGGCCCTATCTCACCAGATCCATCTCTGCGATTCTTTTTTATCAAAGATCCAGATGGCTATCAGGTACAACTTCTTGAAAATATCTCTGTAACTTAAAGCGTATTCACATAAAGCCTTCTAAATTCTGTAAATGACTTGGATCTCACAGACAATTTGGTATGATCCGCGACTGCTCAGATCTTTCTATGTACTTTTCTATGAGAAAAGTACCAAAAGCGCCGGGGGATCACAGATCTCCCCCGGACCGGTCTTTTTTATACCTGCTGACTGCTCTGCACACATACTCAACGACATCCTTCGGCATCCCTGCCCCATCCACAGTCACATCTGCATATTTTTCATAGAGGGGCGCCCTTTCTTCGTATAACTGTCCTATCGTCTCGCCTTCACGTATGACAACGCCCCTCGTACTGATATTGCCCAGACGTCCCTCAATGACTTTGCTCGGCAGATCCAGATAGACCCTGCAGCCAAGCCGCGCCATGTGGTCCATCGCTGCCCTGCCATACACTGCGCTGCCCCCTGTCGCTATGACGCAGTTGTCACATACCAGCTTTTTGAGGACGTCCTCCTCATATTTTATGAACGTCTCTATACCGTCTTTTTCTATCATCTGATACAGGAGCTTCCCTGATGCGCTCTGTATGAGGATATCTGTATCAATGAACCCCATCCCCAGCCTTTTCGCCAATAAAACGCCAATGGTTGATTTACCGCTGCCCGGCATACCGATCAATATGATATTATCTACTGTACCGTCTATCTCCATCTCTGATCCCTTCTCTGTTTTAAGATACACTCAGAGAGCTGCCAGATGATCCAACATCCGGCAGCTCCTCTATCCATAAAGAAACTACATATATAAAAGCGCATTACAGATACAAGCCGCTATATTACTCCCGCCTTTTCTTCCTCTTGCCACGATATACGGCACATCCAGCTCCATGATCAGTTCTTTGGACGCCACCACATTCACGAATCCCACCGGTACGCCGATGATCAGACGCGGATGGAGCTTCCCTTCTTTGATCAGTTCATACAGACGGACCAGCGCCGTAGGCGCATTGCCGATGGCGAAGATCAGGTCTTCTCCCATAGCCGCCGCTTTCTCCATACTGGCCGCCGCCCTGGTGCAGCCTTTTTCTTTCGCGGCCACTGCCACATCTTCATCAGACATAAAGCAGTGTACCTGGCCGCCGTAGCCGCCCAGGATCTTCTTGTTGATCCCGGCCCTGGCCATCTGGGTATCCGTCACGATGCTGGCTCCGCCGCGCAGGGCGGCGAGCGCCTCCTCCACCGCACCTTCTGAAAAACAGAGATTTTCAGCATAGTCAAAATCCGCGCTGGTGTGGATACAGCGTTTTACGATCGCCTCCGTGCCAGGCACCAGGGCAGCATCCCCCAGCTCCTGGGTGATGATCTCAAAACTGCGGGCTTCTATCTCTTTTGGTGCAACTTGTTCTAATCTGATCTTCATCGCTCTCCTACCCCCTCTTCCAGGATCTGATAGATCCTCTCCATATCCAGACTGCTGCGCAGGCCGTCTGCCAGCAGGTCGTACTGCGTCTCCTTAAAAGCGGCAAAATCCACCGCCTGGATCTCTGACACATCCAGCCCTTTCGCCCGTCCGATCGCAGACACGATGCCTTTTGCCACCGCTTCCCGGTCAAAGATCCCATGTACATAAGTCCCATACACATTCCCACTGCATGCCCCATCCTGCTTGGTCGTTCCCGTCACCCGGTCTGTGACCTGATCCAGTCCGTGGGTATCCCCCGCAAATACAGGCTCCCCCATGTGGATCTCATAACCGGAAAATCCTACTCCCTGCAAGGCTCCCAGCGCCCCGCCCATCTGGGTGAACACGCCTTCCACCTGGGTGCGGGTCTTCTTCGATGAGAACACCGTATCCATCTGCAGGAGCCCCATGCCCCGCATACTCCCCCCGGCTTCCACACCTTCCGGATCGGAGAGGCTGGTCCCCAGCATCTGATAACCGCCGCAGACCCCCATGATGATACGCCCTTTTCCGGCCAGCTTGAGGATCGCCGCCTCCATGCCGCTCTGGCGGAGCCACCGCAGATCCTCCATGGTGTTCTTTGTCCCCGGGAGGATGACCATATCCGGATCCTTTAACTCAGATACATTCCTGACATAACGCAGGGAGACCCCCGGGATGCTCTCAAAAGGATCAAAATCCGTGAAATTCGAGATCCTGGGCAGCCGTACCACCGCGATATCGATAAGATCCACCGGACGACCGCCGCCCTCAAAACGCTCCGTCAGGCTGTCCTCATCCTCCACCTGGATATGCAGATAAGGAGCCACGCCCACCACCGGGACGCCCGCCTTCTCTTCTAAAAGGACAAGACCCGGATCCAAGATCGCCCGGTCGCCGCGGAATTTATTCACGATCAGCCCTTTGACCAGATCCCTCTCATCTTCGTCCAGGAGCATGACCGTTCCGATCAGCTGGGCGAAAACTCCGCCCCTGTCGATATCCCCCACTAAGAGTACCGGGGCTTTTGCCATCTTAGCCATGCCCATGTTGACGATATCATCCCGTTTCAGATTGATCTCCGCAGGACTTCCCGCCCCCTCGATGACGATGATATCATATTGGGCCGCCAGCTCCTCATACGCCTCTCTGACTTTGGGGATGAGCTGGCTCTTATAGTCATAATAGTCCCATGCGCTCATATTCCCCATGACTTCCCCGCCTACGATCACCTGGGACCCGGCATCGTTCGTAGGCTTTAACAAAATGGGGTTCATCAGCACAGAAGGCTGGATGCCTGCCGCCTCTGCCTGCATCACCTGCGCCCGGCCCATCTCCAGGCCTTCCGGGGTGATGAAAGAATTCAGCGCCATGTTCTGGGCTTTGAAAGGCGCCACCCGATGGCCGTCCTGCCGGAAGATCCGACACAACCCGGCCGCCAGCAGGCTCTTTCCCGCATTGGACATCGTTCCCTGGATCATGATCGCTCTTGCCATGCCGCTCCTCCTTCTCGAATATTTTCCAATACCTGTATCAATTTCAGATTTTCCTCATGGGTGCGTACCGCGATCCGGTAATACCCCTCTCCCAGACCTGGATAATTGCTGCAGTCCCGTATCAGCACTCCCCGGTCCTTACAGGCCTCCCACAGAGGCCTGCCGCTGTAAAAGAACACATAATTCGCCTGGGAATCATATAGACGGTATCCAAGGTCCGTCAATCTTTTTCGCAGATACTCTTTCTCCTCCCATATGAGCCGCCTGCCCTTCTCTACATAATCCACTTCTTTCAGGGCAGCCACTCCTGCGGCCTGGGCCAGGGAAGACACATTCCACGGCTGGGTGACCGTCTCCAGTTTATCCAGAAGATCCAGATCCGCAGACAGACCATACCCCAGCCGTATCCCGGCCATGGCATAGCGCTTGGTGAACGCCTTCAGGATAAAAAGAGCCAGATGATCGGACAGATATGCCTTCATCGTATACTCTTCCCTGTCCCGGATAAAATCATTGAAACACTCATCCAGCACCAACAGACTGCCCGCCTTTTCACAGGCATCTAAAATCTGCAGTAAGGATCCTCTGGATGTCAGTACCCCCGTAGGATTGTTAGGATTACACAGGAACACCATCCGGGGCCGTTCCCTCCGGATCGCCTGTACGAACTCCTCATCAATGCAAAAACCTTTTTCTTCTTTTAAAAAGACGTGGACCACTTCACATCCCACGCTGGCCAAAGCCTGCTCATACTCTGCAAAAGTGGGCGCCGGGACCAGCGCCTTCTGCGGTCTCACAGCCAGACAGAGGGAGAAGATCACCTCCGCCGCCCCGTTTCCCAAGCAGAGCTGCTCCTGTCCCACGCCTTCGTACACAGCCAGCGCTCCCTTAAGCTCCTGGCAATGGACATCCGGGTAATCCGCCATCCGCGCCGCGCTCTCCGCCGCCGCCCGGATCACACTCTTGGGCGTGCCCAGAGGATTACAGTTGGCAGAAAAATCTATGCAGCCTTTATAGCGGTATACATCCCCTCCATGCTGATGTTTCTCAGCTCCTTTCATACGATCATGGTCACCCCCATCCTCAATAGTGTAAAACAGACCATCCCCAGGAAAGCCGTCACATACATGAGACGGTCCATCCGGGGGATATCCTCCGGCTCGATCGTCCGGTCTTTATCCCCAATGGCCGGTTTCTGGTGCAGTCTGCCAAAATACCGGGCGTCCCCGGCCAGCTGCAGATGGAGCGCGCCCGCAGCCACAGACTCTGTCTGCGCAGAGTTGGGACTGGCATGGCAGAAACGGTCCCGTCTGAAGATCCGCCATGCATTCTTCCCGTCCAGCTTATCAATAAAACTGGCCAGGACCATCAGGAGAGCCGTCGCCCTGGCAGGGATAAGATTCGCCGCATCATCAAGCCTGGCCGCACATTTTCCAAAATACAGATAGCGGTCGTTCTTATAACCCAGCATAGAATCCATAGTGTTGACAGCTTTATACAGGAACATCCCCGGCACGCCCAGTAAAGACGCATAAAACATGGGAGCCACCACGCCGTCCGACGTATTCTCAGCGATCGTCTCCACCGCCGCCTTCGCCACGCCTTCTTCCGACAGCTCTTCTGTATCCCTTCCCACGATCATCGAGACTGCATACCGCGCCTTTTCAAGATCCGGCTTTGCCAGTTCACGATAGACATTCATGCTCTCTTTTTTCAGTGAATGGGCGGCCAAAAGCTGCCAGCACCAGAAGATCTCCAGGACCACGGCCGCTGTGGGCCACGCCCGGCCCACCACATAGAGAGCGGCAAAAGGGACGACATAAGCACATAAGAGCGTCACCAGGACCAGAACGCCGCCGCAGATCGTCTCCCGCACCGGATGTTCCCCTGGTCCCCGGCATCCGCCTATGGCACGCAGGGCTTTTTCAAGAAAAGAGATCCCGTTCCCGATCAGACAGATCGGATGGTAAAGCCACGCCGGATCCCCGAATAATAAGTCTAACAGAAAGCTCACAGGTAAAACACAGATATGTAAAGGATACATGAGATTCTACCGCCTGCCCTTTCTATGGAGATACTGCAGACATTTCTCCAGGAACGCCTTTGCCACCTGAGGGTTGCCGTAATAATGAAAATGAGGGAAACCTGCAAAAAGCTGGGCGTTGCTGTGCATACACTCCCAGGAACGACTGCTGGCCGGTTTCTTTGCCAGATAGTCCGTGCCGCAGTTGGGGGAATCGAAATAATGGAATTCATGGGCCGGGATCTCACCCACATCCTGGCCAAAGACCCCTTCCACCCCATGGGAGAGGGTCACATAGCCGAATCTGTGGTTCAGCTTGGGCGTCTTATAGGCGCCGCCCGGGATCACCCCTACCATCTTATGGGCGTTCCCCTCCATATCCTCCATGGTCTCATGGAGATACATGAACCCGCCGCACTCCGCCATACAGGGGACTCCGCCTGTGATCTTCTTGTAGATGCTCTTCTTCATGGATCTGTTCTTCGACAGAGCGCGGGCGTGCAGTTCCGGATAGCCTCCATAGAGCAGCAGCCCCTGGGCTTCTTTCGGCACTTCTTTATCTTTCAGCGGGGAGAAATATACGATCTTTGCCCCCATATCCTCCAACAGACGGAGATTATCTTCATAAAAGAAACAAAAAGCATCATCCCTGGCCACCGCGATCGTCACAGGCTCCGGCACATGCCAGGAAAAATACGGATCTTCCTGGGAAAGTTCCACTTCTTCCAACGCAGGGGCCTCTTTCGCCAGTTCCAGAAGACCATCCATATCCATCGTCTTTTCCAGGATATTGGCCAGACGCTCCAGACGCTCTTTAAGATCTGGGATCTCCTCCGGCTTTACAAGCCCCAGATGGCGGCTGTCGATCACACAGTCTTCCACTTTCGGCACATAGCCCAGGACTTTCAGATGGAGTTCTTTTTCCAAAAGACCCTTCATCCTCTGGTAGAGCATGGGCGATAACTGGTTCAAGATCACGCCTTTGATCTGGCTATCTTCCTGATATTCCAGAAAACCCTTCATATAGGCCGCGATCGAGACACTCATCCCCCGGCAGTCCAGGACCAGGACCGCCGGCGTCCGGGTCATACGGGACAGCTCATAGGCGCTGGCCTGGGTAGTGACACCGCCTACCCCGTCATAAAATCCCATGACTCCTTCCATCACGGCCATATCCACGTCCCGGGCATTCTGCTCCAGCAGGTAACGGGTCACAGTCTCCCCTGTAAAAAAAGTATCCAGGTTCCGGGATCTTGTCCCCAGCACCTGGCTGTGGAACATGGGATCGATGTAATCCGGGCCGCATTTAAAGGAAGCGACCTTTAACCCTCTCTCCTGCAGAGCCTCTAAGATCCCGCAGGTGATCAGGGTCTTCCCGCTGCCGCTGGCCCCGGCTCCGATCAATATACGGGGTATCTTCATCGTGTTCTCCCTCCTGTACAAGAAATAATGTAGATGGGGTTTTCTCCCATCATCATATGATATCTGCCCAGTCTCTTCGCCCTGGACACCATGACCTGCACCACCTCCACATCTGTGAAAGGCATAGTCTCCATAGCTTCCATGGCTTCCTGCAGCGTCTCCAATGTGATACAGTTGATCACAAGACGGACACACGGAGCTTTCTCCAATAGCACATCCAGGATCTCTTTCAGATTCCCGGAAGACCCTCCGATAAAACAATGGGTGGGCGCGGGCAGTCCTTCCAGCGCCCCCGGCGCCATGCCCTCCACCACTTCCAGATTATCCCGTCCGAATCTTTGGGCGTTTTTTCTGATCAGCGCCACGGCCTCCGGCTGTCTCTCCACCGCATAGACTTTTCCCTCAAAGGCGCGCAGAGCCATTTCCACAGAAAGAGAGCCTGTGCCCGCACCCACATCATAGCATATCGCATCCTCAGTGAGTTCCAGTTTGGACAGAGACACTGTGCGCACTTCCTCTTTCGTCATGGGCACATTCTTTTCACCCGCGGCGTTTCTGAGGAAGTCCCCATCCCGGACGCGCCCCGGATAAAAGACGGGCGCCGGGTTCTCCGCATAGAATACGCTCAACGGATCCCCCTGATGGCCGGTCAGCTCCTTCGCCGGAGCTGAAAATATCTTCTCCTGGGGGTAAGACAGCTGTTCACCTACAGACAGCACTACATCTCCCATACCGTAGTCGCACAGGCTCCGGGCCAGGTCTGCGATCCCCCGGGCTTTCCCCAGGATACCGAATGTACCTTCATTCCCGCGGATCTGATGGATCAGGTTGCATTCTCTGCCATGGGCGCTGACCAGCTTGGCCTTGTCCCAGCTCTTCTGGATCTTCGCCATGAAATAATTCAGAGAGGAGATGCCTGGGAGCGCCTGGATCGCAGCCTCTTTCGGCAGCCCTTCTGTGAGCGTATCCATGAGAGAACGGCAGCCGCTGTAAAAACCCACGTCTCCGGAGAGAGCCACAGCCACTCTCTCATATTCCGGATGTTCCAGCAGATACTCCAGGATCTTATCCGCCCGGTATTCCTGCAGCACCTGCTGTCCCGGACTCCTGGCCGCCTCTGCCATCCGACCCGCTCCGATCAGAAGATCCGCCTCCCGGCAGGCCTGCCTCCCGGCCAGGGTCATGGTGCCTGGATCGCCCATCCCGATGCCCACCAGAGAGACTTGGGGGCGGTACGGGATCTTGCAGATAGACTGCAGCCGCCTCTTGCACGCCCAGAACGACTCTCCCTGTTCCTGCGTGGGACGCCCGATCACCACCAGCTCCGCTCCCTGGCTGCCGGCTGCATCCCATTTTTCCTGGAAGCCGCCGGCCTGCCCGGTATCTTTCGTCACCAGGTACTTACAGTCCCATTGTCTGAGCATAGCCTCGTTCATCTCCTGAGAGAAAGGCCCCTGCATACAGATCAGATGGCTGCCGGTAAATCCAAGCTCCGCGCAGGACTGGACCACAGAGGGGAGAGACAGCACACGGGCATAGACCCGCTCCCTATAGTCCGACAGACGGGTAAATGCAGCCAGCTCTTTGCTGCCCGTGGTGACCAGGATATTGCCCTGCGTACTCTCCAGGAGTTCCACAGCCGCCTCTATACTGTCCACATAGTGGATCCCTCCGCTCCCTTCTCCCCCGGCCGACTCCCGCAGGACCCGCATATAAGGGATCTTGACCCTCTCACAGGCTCCGCGGATATTGCTGCTCACCTGGACAGCGTAAGGATGGGTGGCATCCACCACATGGGAAAAACCTCCTGCCCTCAGGAAAGCCTCTATCTCTTCCCCGTCCATCCGATGGCCGGAACAGGTAAAGCCCTCCCGCTCCCTGATCTTCTCAGCTCCATGATCGGTCGCTGTGCAGATGTGGGCGCTGACCTGCGTCCCATACAGATACTCCGCCAGGGCATACCCCTCCGCAGTACCCGCAAACACCAGTATCTTACACATCTCTATATCCCCGGGGCGTGACCATCTTATCCCCTATCCGCATTGTCTGGGAATTTCCGATGAACACAGTGGTGAACATATCCACGGATGTATCCCGCAGTTCCTTTAACGTCATGAGATGGCTCTCTTCCCCATCCCTTCCGATATTGCCCACCGTCGCGCACACCGTATCTCCCGCTTTAAAACGCAGCATCAGATCGCAGGCTTTCTGCAGATAGTCTTTCCTCTTCCTGCTGGACGGATTATACAGGCAGATGACAAGATCCGCCTCAGAGGCGTGCAAGAGCCTTGCCTCGATCTTCTCCCATGGGGTCAGAAGATCGCTCAGACTGATCAGACAGAAGTCATGGATCAAAGGCGCCCCCAGTAAAGCCGCGCCTGCAGTGGCCGCTGTCACACCCGGCAGCACCTCCACCTGGATATCCGGATAGTCTCTGCCCACCTCGTACATCAGTCCGGCCATGCCGTACACACCGGCGTCCCCGCTGCAGATCATGGAGACTGCTCTTCCCTTGGCCGCTTCTTCAAAAGCCATCCGGCACCGCTGGGTCTCTTTTGTCATGGGGGTCGTCAGAAATTCTTTCCCCGGGAAATGCTCCCTGACCAGATCCACATATACGGTATATCCGATGATCACATCACTGTCCTTCAAGACTTCCGCAGCCCGGATGGTCATCTGATCATACGATCCGGGCCCGATGCCTACTACATATATCTTATTCATACAGAAAATCCTTTCTTCTCTCGTATTGTCAAAATCTCAGAACACAGGGGTCCATCCCTTCATCGCAAAGGCGACGGTCACACCGTCCCAGGCCGTCTTTCTCAGGATCAGCCGCCCTCCGCTGGCCAGGACAGCGCTCCGCTCACACACATTGTCCACGCCGGTCACGGAGGATACAAAAGAAGAGGGTGTGAACGCCCCTTCCACCGCCCGCAGCTCTTCTGCTGAAAATGTCTTAAAAGGCAGATCCATTTCTCTTAAATAGTCTATAAGCCCCGGCTCCTCTTTTTTCAGGTCGATACTGGCCGCCTGTCCGATCGCATCCAGGGAGATGCCCGCCTGCTCCGCCGCGTTTTTCACAGCAGCCTCTATCGCGCCCTGGGCGATCCCTTTCCTGCATCCGATCCCCACGGTGACCACCCTGGGGATCAGATACAGCGTATGGGAAAAGGGACATTTTTCTTTTGTAAAAACTGTCAGCCCGATCCCCAGCTCCATACCCGCTCTGCACTCCACGAGTCCCTGCGGCAGTGTCCCTTCCCAGGGAAAGTCGCTGAAAAAGCCCGCTTTCTCCCCCTCCAGGAGCCTGGCTGATATTTCCTTGGCATATTTCATATCCGAGATATGGCAGCCGTTTTTTTTCGCAAATATATCCACCGCAAAAACCTGGGCCAGATCCGTAGCTGTGGTCACCACCGGCTGCGCCCCCACGATCTGGGCCGCTGTCTGCGCTAGTTCATTGCCCCCTCCTATATGACCGGACAAAAGAGAGATCGCAAATCTTCCCCTCTCATCTACCACGACCACCGCCGGGTCTGTAGTCTTATGACCTATAAAAGGCGCGATGCTGCGCACAGCGATCCCGCAGGCTCCCACGAAGATGAGCGCGTCGGATCTGGAGAAATGCTCCCCTGTCCACTGACCGATCGGCTCTTTGATCTGACGTGCCCAGATCTTGTGGGCGCCTTCCATATACCTGCCTTTTCCGAATGTATAGACCTGCCACCCCTTCTCTTCCAGGCCCGCCTGCAGCCTCTCTCCCAGGGCAGCCCCTCTGCGGCTGAAACTGACGATGTTGACCTTCATCTATACACCCCCGCCGTCAGTCCGAACCCTTCCCCTCCCGGAACTCTGTCGTGAACTCCGGATGGTACAGCTTAGACCTCTCATAGGAATTACTTGATACCGCATCCCCGATGATCATCAGCGCGGTCTTGGTGATGTTATGCTCTCTCGCTGTCTGTGCCAGCGTACCCACTGTACAGATGTGCGTCTGCTCATCCTCCCAGGTGGCTTTGTAGACGATCGCCGCCGGAGTATCTTCCTTATATCCACCGGCCACCAGTCTACCGCTGAGTTCTTCCAGCATGGACGTACTCAGGAATACCACCATCGTGGCCTGATGGGCCGCAAAAGATTCTATGCTCTCTTTATCCGGGACAGGCGTCCGTCCCGCCATGCGGGTGATGATCACACTCTGGGAGATATCCGGCAGGGTGTACTCAAGATCCAGAGCTGAAGCCGCCCCGCAAAAAGAACTGACCCCCGGACAGGAATCATATGCGATCCCATCCTCATCCAATGCATCCATCTGTTCCCGGATGGCCCCGTAGATACAGGGATCCCCCGTATGCAGGCGCACCGTCATCTTTCCGTCTTTTTCCGCCTGGCGCATCACCGCCAGTACTTCCTCCAGTGTCATCTCTGCGCTGTTATAGATGCCGCAGCCTTCTTTTGCATAGTCCAAAAGCTGGGGATTCACTAAAGACCCCGCGTAAATGATCACGTCCGCCTGCTCCAACAATCCTTTTCCTCTCAAAGTAATCAGATCCGGCGCCCCAGGCCCCGCTCCCACAAAATGTACCATATCCTTCTTCTATCCTTTCTACACTATCCTTTCACAACGATCAGTGAATAATAACCCGCCTGTTCCGGTATCTCCTCCAGCGAGCTGTATACTCTCTCATTTTCCATACCGCAGTTTTCCACCATCTTGCATGACACGCCGTGTGCTCTCAGTTTTTCTTTCACACCGCCCATCTTTTTCCCGGCTTTCATCAATATCTTCGTGCCGGACAGATCCAGCGCCTCATCAATGGGATAAGACGCCGGGAACACATGGAGAGGTTCTGCCTTCTCCACCAGTCCGGTATTTAACCGGGCGGCGACTGCACAAAAAGACGGGATGCCGCTGACGATCTCAAGGGGATACCCCATCGCCTCTATGCGCTTATGCAGATAGATATATGTAGAATACACAGTCGGGTCGCCCAGGGTCAGGAAAGCCACCTGCCTGCCCGCCTCCAGATATCCGGCGAGGGTGGCCGCCCCTTTCTCATGGCTCTCTTCCAACTGCTTTTTATCTTTTGTCATGGGCATAGGGATCGCTACGATCTCCTTCGTATCCAGTTCCGGATACGCCCCTTTTACGATCTTATAAGCCACGCTCTCCTGCGCCGTGTCCCCTGGGACAGTGATCACCTGGCTCTCCTTCACGATGCGCAGCGCTTTCAGAGTCAACAGTTCCGGATCCCCCGGCCCCACGCCGATCCCATAAAGTTTACCTTTCATTTGTGCCTCCTTTTATTTTATCATCGATCATATCTCTTCCATCAGCTGCCTGGCGTTCTTTGTCTCCCCCAGATACCCCCGGACACTGGAAAAGAATACGGCCCCCAGTCTGATCCGGCTGTACGAGCGGTGTTCCAGATAGAACTGGATCTTATCCCCGATCAGACCCATCGTCCTTTCCAGCACATGCTCCCCATCCAGGATATCCAGAGCCTCGTCCGTGGTCTTTGTCTCCAGGATCTTGAGCGCGCCTTCCCGGGAGATACCTGCGCGCAGGGCGTTGGCCGCCATCAGCTCGCACCGGCTATCCGCCGCATGGGAATGGGTGTTCATGATCCCTCCCGCCACTTTGATCAGTTTTCCGATGTGCCCCACAAACAAGATGCCGGAGACGCCTTTTGCCACCGCCATATCTATGGTCTCCCCGATATAATTGCTGCATTTCATATTTTTTTCAAAAGGCAGGGGCATATTTTCTTTCAAAAAAGCCTCCCCGTAATTTCCCGGGGTCACCAGGAGTACCTGCGCGCCCTGGGCGATGCGCACATTCATCTCTACTTCGATACTCTTGACCAGGGCGCGCTCGCTCATGGGTTCCACGATCCCAGATGTGCCCAATATAGAGATCCCTCCCTGGATGCCCAGACGGGGATTGAAAGTCTTCTTCGCAGCTCCTTCTCCTCCAGGCACAGTGATCAGTACCTGGATACCGCCCTCATACCCGTACCGGCGGCATACATCCGCCACTCCCTCCGTTATCATCTGCCGGGGGACACGATTGATCGCCGCCGCCCCCGGCGGCTGGTCAAGCCCCGGGACTGTCACCCGGCCCACGCCGGCGCCGCCTTCTATGTATATACCGGGGGTCCTGCATTTAGATACCTGCGCGCAGATCAGCAGCCCATGGGTGGTGTCCGGATCGTCCCCGCCGTCTTTCACCACACCACAGGATACGAGATCCGCTCCCCTGCTGACCTCTTCCAGGGAGAGTTCCAGTAAGATGCCTCTGGGGGTCATCAGCTCCACACTGTCTATCCGTTCTCCCCCCAGGAGCATCATGGCCGCTCCTTTTGCGGCAGCGGCGGCACAGGAGCCTGTGGTATAACCCCTGCGCAGCCGTTTATTGTTCTTTTCCACATACTCATCTTCTGTCTGCAGACCCACCGGATACTCCTTTCCAGATCACCTGTCAACGTTTATTCCAAAATCCCCTCTTTTTCTTCTTAGGCACTGCTGTACGCTTCCCCTCTTTCGGGGGCACGACCACCCCTGTCAGCGCAGTATTGATATCTGTGAGCTTCAGCTCGTCCAACTGGAAGATCAGAGATTTATTGATCCAAGTCTGGTAATCCATATCTTCCTGGGGATGTTTCTTCTTCCAGGCATCAAAATCTTTATGGTGATCCTTCTCCACGAACTCATCTTGTATAGCAAAAGTAGCTGAAACAGTCACAGCCAGGGCCTCTGAGAGAGTCATCTCAAGTTCTTTGATATAATGCCCGCCCTCTAAGGGCTGATCTTTCTTGCGCATCTGCTCTACCTCTTTGTAAAGCCTCTGAAAAAAATATGTCCCATTGTCTGAATAGACAAAACTGATCATATCACTGTATTCTTGCATTGTTTTTCTCCTGTTTTCAACATGGGATATCAACTGTACCAGTATAGCATGGACTATAAGAAATTTCCAGGTAGAGTTATGCCCAAATTTAGGACTAAAACAGCTATCGAAAAAAGTGCAAGACCCTCACCGATCACTCAGTAAAGACCTTACACTTTTCACTATATCTGTAAGACCGGCACCTGCTGCTCCATCATAGCATTTCTATACAGCCCTGTCCTGATTATAACAAAAAGACTGAAAATGTAAAGCATTTATAAAAAGTATATACGCCTGAAGATCCAAAGAACGATATTCCCCATATCTTCCAAACATGGCCAAAAAACCTATAAGCTCCCAAACAATACAGGGCATCCACAAAGATGTCCTAATAAAATCCTATAAAAACAAAAGAAATTTCTATGTTTATTTCAGAAAACATTTGCTAAAATCAATATCATCAAACAGGCATGAGACATGCCGCCAAAATAAAGGAGGGACTTTTGAAATGAAGAAAAAACTGATCTCAGCACTGCTCTGCCTCACACTGGCTGTATCCATGCTGACCGCATGCGGCGGGGGCTCCTCAGACAGCGGGGAAAAAGCAGACACGACAGAAGCCGCGGAAGATACTTCCGGAGCAGAAGATGCTGCGGAAGATACAGGGGATGCTGCGGACGATGCCGCATCATCCGCAGGCGTTGACGTGAAAGACGCCAAAGTCGGTATCAGCATCTACCAGTTCTCCGATAATTTCATGACCCTGTACCGTACAGAGTTAGTACGTTATATGGTGGAAGACTTAGGGTTCACAGAGAGCAACATCACTGTACAGGACGGCAAGAACGACCAGGCTGAACAGACGAACCAGATCCAGAACTTCATCACCAGCGGTGTAGATGTTATGATCCTGAACCTGGTACAGTCTTCTTCCGCACCGCAGATCACAGATATGTGCAACACCGCAGGGATCCCGGTCGTTTATATCAACCGCCAGCCCGACGAGACTGAGTCCAACAGATGGGAAGATGAAGGCATCAAAGCTACATACATCGGCGCAGACGCAAGACAGTCCGGTACATTCCAGGGCGAAGAGATCGCTGAGACAGAAAATAAAGGCGATATCAACGGCGACGGCAAAGTGAGCTACATCATGGTACAGGGGGACCCTGAGAACATCGATGCACAGTACAGGACAGAGTATTCCATCAAAGCACTCAACGACCAGGGTATCGAGACAGAAGAACTGCTGCTCCAGCGCGGTGACTGGGACCAGGCCAAAGGCCAGCAGATCGTACAGGATGCCCTGACACAGTTCGGCGATAAAGTAGAAGTTGTATTCTGCAACAACGATGCTATGGCTCTCGGCGCACTGCAGGCGATCCAGGCTGCAGACCGCAAAGTTGGGGAAGACATCTATCTGGTAGGTGTGGACGCCTTGACCGACGCGGTACAGAACATCGTAGACGGCAGCTTTACAGGCACCGTATTCAATGATTACTTCGGGCAGGCCCAGGGTGCTGGCGACCTTGCTGTAAAATTCTTGAACGGCGAGACGGTAGACGCTGTCAATATGGTAGATTATGTCAAGGTTACAGCTGACAACGCTGCAGAGATCCTTGAAAAGATCCAGTGATCAATCGCACTCTGATACCCCGCAGCTTGCTGCGGGGTCATTTATGAGAAAGGAGAGAATGGATGTCAGAATACAGATTACAGATGCATGGAATCAGCAAGAGTTTCCCCGGTGTCAAAGCTCTCGACAAAGTAAATTTGGAGATCCGCCCCGGGACCGTCCATGCACTCATGGGTGAAAATGGCGCCGGCAAATCCACACTGATGAAATGCCTCTTCGGCATCTACCATATGGACGAAGGCGAAGTATATGTGGACGGGGAAAAGATGGACATCAGCAATCCGGATGAAGCCCTGCACCACGGCCTGGCTATGGTACACCAGGAATTACAGCCTGTACCCGACCGGACGATCGCGGAAAATATGTACCTGGGCCGGTATCCCGTCAAAAAATACGGACCCATCCAGGTCATCGACCACAAAGCGATGAACGCCGAAGCCTCAAAATGGCTGGAAAATGTAAAAATGCCTTTCGACCCCAAGAAAAAATTGGGGGATCTTTCTATTTCACAGATGCAGTCCGTAGAGATAGCCAAGGCAGTCTCCCAGGATGCGAAGCTGATCATCCTGGACGAACCCACCTCATCCCTGACAGAGACAGAAGTAGAAGCTTTATTCAACATCGTAAAAGACCTGCGTAAGAGAGGGGTCTCTTTCGTATATATCTCCCATAAGATGGCCGAGATCCGCCAGATCGCCGACGACATCACGATCATGCGGGACGGGACGTATGTGGGGAGCTGGCGTATCGAGGACATCAGCGACAACGAGATCGTAAAACAGATGGTGGGCCGTGAACTCACCAACGTATATCCGCCCCTTGAGAACACCCCCGGCGATGTACTCCTGGAGATCAAAGGATACAGCAGTATCCATGAACGCTCTTTCCAGGACTGCTCCTTCACCCTCCGCCGCGGTGAGATCTTAGGGTTCGGCGGTCTGGTGGGCGCCCAGCGGACAGAATTGATGGAAGCCATCTTCGGCATGCGGCACACCACAAAAGGCGAGGTACTCCTGAACGGCAGGAAGATCACGATCAAACGACCCCAGGACGCCATAAGGAACGGTATCGGGATGATCACGGAAGACCGCCGCGGGACCGGTATCTTAGGCTGTCTCTCCATCGCAGACAACGTATCCATCGCTTCCCTCGACCACTACCTGGAAGCCGGCATAAAGCTCAATAATAAGAAGATCGAAGGACTGGTACAGGACAATGTGGCAAAACTCTCTATCAAAACGCCAGACAGCAAGACCCTGATCCAGAACCTCTCCGGCGGTAACCAGCAGAAAGTCATCATCTCCCGCTGGCTGGCCAACAACCCGGACGTACTGATCATGGACGAACCCACCCGCGGGATCGACGTAGGCGCCAAATACGAGATCTACCAGATCATGATCGGCCTGGCAAAACAAGGGAAAGGGATCATCATGATCTCATCAGAGATGCCGGAACTCCTGGGCGTATCCAACCGGATCATGATCATGTGCAACGGCAAGATCACCGGTGAAGTCTCCGGAGAAGAAGCCACCCAGGAAAACGTCATGAAATATGCAACACAATTTTAGGAGGAGGAAAAGGATGAATAAGAAGGATACAGCAAAAAGCTTTGATATAAAAAATTTCCTGATCAACAACGGGATCATCGTACTGCTGGCCGTTCTGGTCGTATATGTCAGCATCACCGTCCCCAGCTTCAGGAGCCTCGCAAACTTAAAGAACCTGGCCATCAACGCCGCCCCCCGTGTGATCGTAGCCCTGGGCGTCTGCGGCTGCCTGATCACAAAAGGCACCGACCTGTCCGCCGGACGTATGGTGGGGCTTGCCGGATGTCTGGCAGGCATCATGCTGCAGAAACCCGATGCACCCGGACGGATCTGGCCTAACTTTCCGCAGCTCAATGTATTTGTCGTCCTTTTGATCTGCATGGCGATCTGC
>CANTEW010000023.1 GCA_947652925.1 uncultured Lachnospiraceae bacterium | reverse complement strand
TGAGGGTTTGACCAGAATGTCAGGATAAGGAATGATATCGTATATGCAGTTTTGAGGGTACGTCTAGTACTCCATCCAGACAGAAATCATAGTTAGACTTTGCCTGATCTGCATCAGTGCTAGGCAAAATTTTGACGGCGATGCGGTGGCATATGATCTCTGGCCGGATGGAGTACTAGGTTGTACAATATAGAGGGGATTGGTCAAATGGCATGACAGGAGTCTCCAAAACTCTTAGTGGGAGTTCGATTCTCTCATCCCCTGTTCTTGGGAAGTGTGGAAAACTTTGAGAACGGAGGGAGATACGCACTTCACTTTTGAGCCAAGATCAAAAAGGTGATCAACTGGATCGTTGGTTGCTTTTTTTGTTGTTTTTTACTGCTTTACTAATACTTATTGAAACTTATAGCAAATATTTTTTAATCTGATGCCTTTGTGAAAAGAACAAGCAGACGCAATGGCAGAAGAAGAACTCAAACGCCCTGGAGTTGGTAGCTCAGAATTTATGAGAAAATGTCAAGAACTTGATGATATGATAGAAAGAGCAAGATCATGTTTTTTTACAAACAAACTTAAATGGACTACTCACGTCCTTTAGCCTACTGGCATTATAGCATATGTGATCATTCCCTGCAATATACTATCATAAAGTTTTTGAACAAAGTCCTCAAGTCCGATCAATGGATCTATAGGATTATTGTCATTGACATATCATATCGAGTATCATTATTTAATTTGTGATACTATTCATACTAATTATAAAAAAGGATACTACACTTTATTACAGAGATCAGCTTGTGGATACACTACACTGGCTTGATCGTAGAAATGGGTTGGGGATTTGGAGACAGATCCCTAGCTTTATTTTTTTACACAAAAATAGATCTTTTACAAAGTGTTCTTAGTAAAATATGTGAGATCGTTTTAATGGAAAAACTCAGAAAAGATAATGTATAGAAATGATACAAAGTGAAGATAATAAAAACAATTTTAAAACATGCTTTAGAGGAGGTACGGCATGGATACGAGTGAAACTCCTGTTTCTTCCAGCCTGCGTGTCAACGAGGACTATATCCGCCAGAAACTGAGTGATTGTGATGATATCATCATCCGCCCCATGCGTTTGGGAGATGGGAAAAAAGTGGATTGTCTGGTGGTGTATATCGAGGTGGCGGTCAGCAATATGATGCTGGAGGATTCTGTCATCGGAAAACTGATCAATCATTTCTGGGAGATCCCTCCGTCTAAGATGAAGGAATTCCTGGAATATAATTCACTGGGGATCTCTGATGTGACGGAGATCCCCACCATGGAAGCAGCGCTGAAAGCGATGTTGGCCGGAAATGCGATTTTTTTTATGGATGGATTTGACCAGGCCATCAAGATCGCCAGTAAAGGCTATCCCAATATGGGAGTATCGGAGGCGGAGCGGGAAAAAGTACTCCGGGGATCCAAAGAGGGATTTTCTGATTCCGTGAAGACCAATTCAGCTTTGATCCGGAAAAGGGTGAAGGATACGCGGCTGAAGATCGTGGAATCTTACAGCGGGGTCAGATCGGATACGCTGATGCATCTTTTGTATGTGGAGGATCTGGCTTCGGAGGAATTGCTGGAGGAGATCAAAGAGCGCCTGGCATCTTTTGAGATCGACGGTGTGCTGGACAGCGGGATCGTCCAGCAGTTGTCGGAGGAAGTCTGGTATTCTCCTTTTCCCCAGTTCCAGACCACGGAGAGGCCAGACAGGGCAGCCATGGAGCTGCTCAATGGGCGTATCGTACTGATCTGTGATAATTCTCCGATCGCATTGATCTTGCCCACGACTTTCCATAATTTCATGCAGGTGAGTGAGGATCGTTATCAGCATTTTGAATTGGTATCTTTTTTAAGGTGTCTGCGCTACATGGCTATGCTGACGGCTACGTTGCTCCCAGGGCTTTATCTGGCAGTCACTCGATTCCACACCCAGGTGCTGCCCACGAATCTGCTCTTATCTTTTGCAGAGGCCCGGCAGGGAGTGCCTTTCTCCAGTATCGTGGAATTGATCTTCCTGGAACTTTCTTTTGAGATGATCCGGGAGGCGGGGGTGCGGATACCTGGGGCGTTGGGGAATGCCATCGGGCTTGTGGGCGGTCTGATCGTGGGGCAGGCGGCTGTAGAGGCGAATCTGGTCAGTCCGATCGTGGTGATGATCGTAGCGCTGACGGCGTTAGGATCCCTGACGATCCCCAGTGAGGAGTTTTCAGCTCCGTTTAGGCTGCTCAAGTATCTGTATATATTTTTAGGCGGATTTCTTGGGATCTTTGGGGTCTTACTGGGGATCTACGGTGTGATCAGCCATCTAGCGGGATTGAAGAGCTTCCATATCCCCTATCTCATGCCTTTTGTGGGTAAGGAGCTGGAGAAGAAACAGGGCGACGGCATCTTGCGCCGGCCTCTCAGGGACATGGTCTGGAGGCCAGTCTTCGCGGACGAGGGCCAGAAGATACGCCTGAAAGGAAGGTAAGAGTATGTATATGTTTGCTGATAACCAGAGGATCTCCCATCGGCAGATGAGCCGGCAGATGATCTTGAGTCTGATCGTCCCGATCCTGCTCTGCCTGCCTGGTACGCATCATGTCCTGGGTGCGGATGGGCTGCTGGGTATCCTTATAAATTTTGTTATCTATTATTTTGTGATCATCTTGTTGATCCGTATAGCCCCGGCTTATGGAGAACTTCCAAGATATATTGCCTTTTTGTATCTGATCCCGCTGATCTTCGCGGGGGCATACCTTCTGGAAACGGCATCGAGGCTTGTATGCACGTATCTGATCACCGGGGTCCCCCAATGGCTGGCGGGAGCATTGATATTGGCGGTGTGTTCCACCGGGAGCCATATGGGGCTGGAAAAAAGGGGGCGGATGGGAGAGGTATCCTGTGGGCTGGTACTGGGGAGTTTCATACTTTTGTATGTCCTGGCCTGTTTTCAGGGGGATAGTGCCTACATCAACAGTCCGGTACAGGGTGATCTGCAGTGGTGGCATGGATTGGACAGTGCATATGCCATTTTCTGTGCCTTTTCTTTTCTGGGATTTCTGCCTTTTCTGCTCTCTAAAGTGTCAAAACCGAACAGCTCCAGACGACCTGTTTTTGTCGGGGTGTTGATCATCGGGGGGATGCTGGGAGCCGGGCTTGTGCTGGCGCAGGCGGTCTTTGGGTGGGAGAGGCTGGTGCGTGAGAGATTTCCCATACTCCCGCTGATGGCTGGGACGGATCTTCCCGGGGATGTCTTGGCAAGGTTTGATGTGCTGTGGATCGCACTCCTGATCTATGGATTGTTATTTTCACTGGGGAGTATCTGTTTCTACGGGAGCCATATCTTGGAACAGGCACGTTTTAGGCCGCTGCGTTACTGGCTGCTCTTGCTGATCTATGTCCTGGCGGTCCATTCCATTGAACGTTATCAGATCGAAGAGTGGTTCGGATGGCTGCTCACCCATGTGCTGGCACCTTTGATGGTCATCCTCACACTGTATGTGACTGTCTGGTATAAGAGCAGGAGCAGAGGGGGTGTGCCAGAGAAATGAAGAGGAATGTGGAGAAGATCCTGTTTGCAGTGGTTTTGTCATGCGGTGTTATCTTTGCCCTGTGTGGGTGCAGCGGTGTGGAACCTGAGAAGCGGCTGTATCCTTTGGTCATGTCGGTAGATTATGAGAACAGTCAGTACCGGGTCACCTATGGGATGGCGGATCTTCCTGGAGCCACCGGACAGGAGAAACCGGAGGAAGGGGAAGATCCAGGGAATGTATCCCTGTCCGGCAGGAATTTTAAGGAGATCGAGAAAGAATATGACCGGAGCCAGGAAAAGTATCTGGACGTGGGCCATATGCAGGTATTGATCCTGGGAGAAGAGCTGATACGCCAGGATCAGTGCGCGGGTCTGCTGAATTATCTGAAAGGGGATCCTTCGGTGGGGGAAGATCTGTATGTTTTCAGGGCTGGCGACGTGGAAGAGGTCATGGCCTACCAAGGAAAGGATAACCAAACGATCGGGGAATATCTGGTGGGCATCTATGAAAACCGCCCCTATTCCCAGAAAAAAACGGGGGTGACCCTCCGGCAAGTGTACAACAGCTGGTACGGTCAGGAGGGACTTCCTGCATTGCCATTGATTAAATTGAAAGAAAGTGGGCCATACTTATAGACAGATCATAAAGAAAGGATGGCCTGTAGAGGATTGAGGAGATATATCATATTGGCACTTGTTTGGATGTTCGTTCTCCTGTCTGTGTATCGCCCTTCGTGTATCAAGACGCCGGTGTATGCCTGGTGGGGGAGTATGTATCCGGGGTATTGTTTTTCTGAGGAAGATGGGGAGTGCAGGGGGGATAGAGAGATGCCGGTGAAGATCAGTTTTCGATGGCTGCCGGGAAGATAAAGGCGAGTGGTCTGCTAAGATCACTTGCTGTTTTTATGAGGTGGTTGCGCATAAAATAAAAGGATGATAAAATAGATGAAGATCCGGTAAAGGAAGGGGGAGCAACAGTATGGACAGAGGAGCGGCAGAGTCGCCCATTGGGGTTTTTGATTCCGGGGTGGGAGGGCTGACGGTGGCCCGGGAGATCATGCGTGGTCTCCCAGCGGAGCAGATCGTATATTTTGGTGATACGGCCCGGCTTCCTTACGGCAGTAAGTCCAGGGAGACGATCCTGATGTTTTCCCGGCAGATCATCCGTTTTTTACAGACGCAGGGTGTGAAAGCCATTGTGATCGCGTGTAATACGGCCAGTGCATTTGCGCTGGATGAAGTGTCGCGTGAGAACAGCCTCCCCATGATCGGGGTGGTCAAACCCGGTGCGCGGGTGGCGGCAAGTGCTACGGTCAATGGACGGATCGGGGTGATCGGCACGGAAGGGACTGTGGGGAGCCATATCTACAGAGACTTTATCCGCAAGATCGATCCGCGGATCACAGTGATCGAGAAAGCATGTCCGCTCTTTGTGCCGCTGGTGGAAGAGAGATGGATCCATGACACGATCACCCGGCAGGTGGCCGAGCGTTATCTGGAACAGATGAAAGAAGAGCAGGTGGATACACTTGTTTTGGGATGTACGCATTATCCTCTGCTGCGGTCTATGATCGGGGAAGTCATGGGGGATCGGGTCACTTTAGTGAACCCGGCTTATGAGGCCGCCCAGGAATTGAAGCGGCTGCTGGATTCGGAGGGTCTCACCAATCCTGGGACAGATGAGAAAGGATTTCCGTATCGTTTTTTTGTCAGCGACCTGGCGGAGAGTTTTAAGGAATTTGCAAATAGTATCCTGCCCTACGATGTAGGGATGACACAGAAAATTGATATTGAAGAATATTGAGAGGGATGTTACATATGACGAAAGATGTATTCGTGAGCGTTACCGGCCTGCAGGTGATGGGGGAGTGCCAGGGGGCGCAGCAGCCCATTGAGATGGTGACTGTGGGACAGTATCATTTTCAGAACGGCAAACATTTTATCAGATTTGATGAAGCGTTTGAGGGGTTCTCTGATCCGACAGTGAATTTGATCAAGGTCAATAATGAGTCCATGGAAGTCCGTAAGAAAGGGACAGCAAACGTACATATGATATTCACACCCCAGAAAAAGAATGTGACTTTTTACCAGACGCCTTTTGGCTCCATACAGATGGGGATCTCAGCGACTAGGATCAAGTGCGAGGAATCGGAGGAGAAGATCGATATACAGGTGGACTATTCTCTTGAACTGAACGAGGAGACAGTGGCGGATTGTTATATCTCGGTCAATGTACGGCCCAAGTCTTCTTCTGATTTTTCTCTTTTAAATTGAGCGATCATGGACTTTTATCATAAGATAGGAAAGGAGGCATATTTACATGGGTATGCATATTACATATGGAGGATTTGAGAGTCAGGTATTAAAGGCTGAAAAACCGGTCTTGGTGGATTTTTTTGCCACATGGTGCGGGCCTTGTAAGATGTTGGCACCGGTCCTGGAAGGACTGGAGAGCAGCCGGGACGATATCCTGGTGGGAAAAGTGGATGTGGATCAGGAGGCGGCTCTTGCCAGACAGTTTTCGATCAGTGCGGTGCCCACGCTCTTGTTGTTCAAAGACGGCAGAGAGGTGAAGCGCAGCAGCGGTTTTTTGGCGAAAGAGGCGTTGGAACGATTTATTGATGAGGTGTGAAGGTATGAAGAAGATAACCCTGAATCCTGATGGAGATATTGTCAAGTCAGTCCGGGAAGGACTGGAGAAGACGGGGGGTTACTGCCCTTGCCGTCTGGAGCGTACGGAGGAAAATAAATGCATGTGCCAGGAGTTCCGGGAACAGATCGAAGACCCGGACTTTGAAGGGTATTGCCATTGTATGTTATACTATAAGAATAAAGGATGATCAAAAAGGTGCCGAACATGCCTGGAGTGTGTTTGGCATCCTTTTTTTATAAAAAGTTAAGAGATCTTTTCTATTGCTCTGGAGGTGATCGTGGTATAATCCCTTTAGAGCGTGTTTGAAAACCTTCTAGTGTATCGACAAGCTGACTTCTATAATAAAGTGTGCCGGATATCTTGTCACTCTGCAAGGCGGAGGAATGAGGTGTAGCGGTGGCTACAGCGATCAACGGTGCTATGTGCCAGTGGCACATGTTCAGCACGGACCGGAATTGAGTGCAGACCAACGCGGCAGATGGTAAAATAGGTGGTGCGATCGATACAGAAGTCAGCTGGTCGCTACATTAGTTCTTTCATTTTCAGATGATCTTTTTTAAGAAGCATTCGCTTCATTTTTCAAACATTAAAACGATGTGAGGGATAAAGGATGTTCAGCAGTGTATGTTCTGCGGCTATTTTGGGTATGGAGGCAGTGCCTGTCCAGGTGGAAGCAGATGTAAGTGACGGTCTGCCCATGTTTTCCATGGTGGGCTATGTCAATTCCCAGGTAAAAGAGACCCAGGACCGTGTCCGAACGGCATTCCATAATAAAAAGATGGGGCTTCCGGCGAAACGGATAACTGTGAATCTGGCGCCGGGGGATGTGCGCAAAGAGGGGACAGGCTATGATCTCCCGGTGGCACTGGCTATCCTGACTGCTTTAGGGAGGATCCCGAAGAGACATTTGGAAGGTGTCATGGTCGTCGGGGAATTAGGGCTGGATGGGAAGATCAAGGGCGTATGGGGTGTCTTGCCCATCGTACATAAAGCCAGGGGAGCGGGGTGCCATACATGCATCGTCCCCAAAGACAATGAAGCGGAAGGCCAGCTGATCGAGGGCATCCGGGTGGTGGGTGTGGATGACCTGCAAAGGGTGGTGGATCTGCTGGCAAAAGGATGCCTGGCGCAGGAGGGCGGCCGACAGTCCCGTCTGTCTTTTGAGCATCTGGAGACGGACCTGGGCGGACCAGATCTTTCTGATATCCGGGGGCAGGAGGGGGCAGTGCGCGCTACGCTGATCGCGGCGGCGGGTATGCATGATCTTCTATATATCGGCAGTCCTGGTTCTGGAAAATCTATGCTGGCTCAACGGATACCAGGTATCCTGCCGCCCCTTACCAGAGAAGAATGTCTGGAGATCACAGAGATATACAGCATTGCAGGGCTGCTGACCAAAGAGCAGCCTGTCATCAGCCGGAGGCCTTTCCGCAGTCCCCATCATACGATCTCTCCCCAGGCGTTGGCGGGAGGCGGGCGTACACCCCGGCCTGGAGAGATCACACTGGCCCACAGAGGTGTCCTGTTCATGGATGAGTTTCCGGAGTTTTCCAGGAGGAGCCTGGAGATCTTGCGGCAGCCTTTAGAGGAGAGATATATCCATATATCCAGGGTGCAGGGGATCTATACATTTCCCGCGGACTGTATGCTGGTAGCGGCTATGAACCCTTGTGCATGCGGCTATTATCCGGATCTGGACCGGTGCCGCTGTACGCCTGCACAAGTGAGGCGGTATCTGAGTAAGATCAGTGGTCCGTTATTGGACAGGCTGGATCTGTGTGTGGAGACAAGAGAACCCACGTATGAGCAGATCACAGGGGGCAGCAGCCCTGTATCTTCGGCCCAGATACGGGAGAGGGTCATGGAGGTGCAGAAGATCCAGCAGGAGCGTTATGCGGGAAAAGGGATACGGTCCAACAGCCAGCTGGACGGAAAGGACCTGGAAGAGTATTGTCCTATGACCCGGGAGGCGCGGCGATGGATGGAGCGGATCTACACAGGGCAGCGTCTGAGTCCCCGTTCTTACCACAGGATCTTGAAAGTGTCCCGTACCATCGCCGATCTGGAAGGGGAGGAGCTGATCACAGACGTCCATATCCGGGAAGCGTTCGGATATCGTATCGTGGAACAGAAATATCTATAAAAGCAGGATGTGATATATATTATGGAAGAGATCCTACAACGTATCTCAGAGAGCCAGCAGGGATATCCCCGCAGATTGCGCTCTCTGCCGGATATGCCCGCCTGTCTGTATGTGCGGGGGCGCCTGCCGAAAGAAGAGCAGCTGACGATCGGCATGGTAGGCGCACGCAGCTGCAGCGGCTATGGCAGGCATGTAGCCTGGGAATATGCCCGGGTATTCAGCGATCATGGTGTCCAGGTCATCAGTGGGATGGCGCTGGGGATAGACGGAGAATCCCACAGGGGAGCTTTACAGGGACCTACACCGACCTTTGCCGTGCTGGGCTGTGGTGCAGACGTATGTTATCCCAAGAGCAACAGGGATCTGTACGAGAAGATCCCGTTAAATGGCGGGCTCATCAGTGAATATCCGCCCGGGGCGCCGCCGGCGGGATGGCATTTTCCGGCCAGGAACCGTATCATCAGTGGTCTGTCTGATGCATTGCTGGTGATAGAAGCTAAGAAGAAGAGCGGGTCGCTGATCACGGTGGACTGCGCTCTGGAGCAGGGGAAGACTGTATTCGCTGTTCCAGGACGGGTAACAGATACTTTGAGTGAAGGATGTAATGGATTGATCAGCCAGGGGGCTGTGATCGCATTATCGCCGGAAATGGTTCTAAATGAGCTGGGGATGGATACATATAGTACAAAGGGGAGCGGCAAAAAAAAACAGATAGGTCTTGCAAGGGATCTGGATTTGGTGTATAGTTGTGTAGATTTCCAACCGACAGATCATGAGACATTGATCCAGAAGAGTGGATTTCCTCCAGGGAAGGTGCTGTCTATCCTGACAGAGCTGCAGATCATGGGTCTGGTGGAGGAGATAGGAAAGAATCATTATATAAGATCATGATGCATAGATATATGCATTTGCAAATACAGGAGATAGGACATGGCAAAGTATCTAGTGATCGTGGAATCACCGGCAAAGGTGAAGACAATCAAGAAATTTTTAGGAAAAAATTATGAAGTCGCCGCCTCCCAGGGACACGTAAGAGATTTGCCGAAGAGTCAGCTTGGCATTGATGTGGAACACGATTTTGAACCAAAGTACATCACTATACGGGGGAAGGGGGAGCTTCTGGCAAAGCTCAGGAAATCTGCGAAGAAAGCAGACAAGATCTTCCTGGCGACTGACCCTGACCGGGAGGGAGAGGCGATCTCATGGCATTTGAAAACGGCTCTCCATACAGATGAGGGGAAGATGCACCGGATCACTTTTAACGAGATCACAAAGAACGCGGTGAAGACATCGTTGAAAGAGGCAAGGGACATCGATATGAACCTTGTGGATGCACAGCAGGCAAGGCGCACCCTGGACAGGCTGGTGGGGTATCAGATCAGTCCGGTGCTGTGGGCCAAGGTCAAGAGAGGCTTGAGTGCCGGGCGTGTACAGTCGGTAGCCCTCCGTCTGATCGGCGACAGGGAGGATGAGATCAATGCATTTATACCGGAGGAGTATTGGTCCTTAGAGGCGGTCCTTGACATTCCAGGGGAGAAGAAGCCGCTGGTGGCAAAATTTTATGGTTCCAGGGAAGAGAAGATCGCCATCCATGACAGGGAAGAGATGGATGTGATCTTAAAGGGGCTGGAGGGCGTATCTTACCGGGTGGATGAGATCAAAAAAGGCGAACGGGTGAAAAAGGCGCCTTTGCCTTTCACCACGAGCACACTCCAGCAGGAAGCGGCAAAGACGCTGAATTTCTCTACCCAGAAGACGATGCGTCTGGCCCAGCAGCTGTATGAAGGGGTGGATATCAAAGGAGCCGGTACGGTGGCTCTGATCAGTTACCTGCGTACAGATTCCACCCGGATATCAGAAGAGGCAAAAAAGAATGCGAAAGAGTATATCGCCCAGACATACGGGGACAGCTATACGGCCGAGAGGAAAAAAGGACCTGAGAAGGGCAAGAAGATCCAGGATGCCCATGAAGGCATCCGTCCCACAGATATAGTCCGTACCCCCGCCAGTATCAAAGAATCTCTGGCCAGGGATCAGTACAGGCTCTATCAACTCATATGGAAGCGCTTTACAGCCAGTCAGATGAGGGATGCCAGGTATGAGACGACTTCGGTGAAGATCGCCGGAGGGGACTATATCTTCACAGTGTCGGCGTCAAAGATCTTATTTGACGGTTTTTTGTCTGTCTATTCCCAGGATGAGGATAAGAAGAGCGGTGTGGTCCTGGCAAAAGGACTGGATGAGGACACGGAGCTTTCCGTGCAGGAGCTGGTCCCAGAGCAGCATTTTACCCAGCCCCCTGCGCATTACACGGAAGCATCCTTGGTGAGGACTCTGGAAGAATTGGGTATCGGACGGCCGAGTACTTATGCGCCCACGATCACTACACTGATAAGCAGGCATTATGTGGCGAAGGAGAAGAAAAACCTATATATCACAGAGCTGGGAGAGGTGGTCAACGGGATCATGCTGCAGGCGTTCCCGTCTATCATGGACGTACATTTTACTGCGGCCATGGAGGAACTGCTGGACAAGGTGGAAGAAGGGGAGGTAGAATGGAAGAAGATCGTGCGCGATTTCTATCCAGGGCTGAAAGAAGCCATTGATGCCGCCCAGGAAGAGTTGGAACAGGTGAAGATCGAGGATGAGGTCACGGATGTGGTCTGTGAGCTGTGTGGGCGCAATATGGTGATAAAATACGGGCCCCATGGAAGATTCCTGGCCTGCCCTGGGTTTCCCGAATGCCGGAATACGAAACCATATTATGAGAAGATTGGGGTCCCCTGTCCCTTGTGCGGCAAAGAAGTAGTCCTTAAGAAGACGAAAAAAGGCCGGAAGTATTATGGCTGTGAGGACAATCCAGACTGTGAGTTCATGTCCTGGCAGAAGCCCTCCAAAGAAAAATGTCCCCAATGCGGCGGTCATCTGCTGGAGAAGGGCAGCAAGCTGGTCTGCGCGAGTGAGGCGTGCGGATTTGTGAAAGTAAGGGAAAAAGAGGGATAGAGCAGGGAAAGAGGCATTGGATGGGATGCCTCTTTTTTGGCGGATGTCTTTATTATCTGAAAATAAGAAGAATATACATATAATACGTGCAGATATCTGTTGATTTCGTTTTAATTGTGTGGTAACATGAGACAGTAGCTTTATGTCTTGCCCAGGCATAAGAAGATTATATCAGGATGCTTTACCGTATATTATCATGACAGTGTGAGGAATTGACACAGCGTTTTGTAAATTTAAGGTCTTTGAAGCTGTGTAACCGAATATTTCTTTGAAAAAAGAGGAGGACGGCTATATGAGTGTTCAATTATTAGACAAAACAAGGAAAATTAATAAATTACTTCATAATAATAGCTCGAAGAAAGTAGTTTTCAATGATATTTGTCAGGTATTGATGGAAACCTTAAGTTCCAATATATTGGTAATCAGCAGAAAAGGAAAAGTATTGGGGGTTGCTTTGAGTCCGGGAGTTGATGAGATCACGGAATTGATCGAGGGACAAGTGGGCAGCCATGTAGATCCATTATTGAATGAGAGATTTTTGGGCGTATTATCTACCAAGGAGAATGTGAATCTGCAGACTCTGGGATTTGAGGGGGAAGAGATGCGCAAATATCAGGGTATCATCAACCCTATTGACATTGCGGGGGAACGCCTGGGCACCGTATTTATGTATAGAGACGACAACGCTTATGAGATCGAGGACATCATTGTGAGTGAATATGGGACTACAGTGGTGGGACTGGAGATGATGCGTTCTGTACATGAGGAGAATGCTGAGGAGGACAGGAAGAAGCAGGTAGTGAAGTCAGCTTTCAGTACATTGTCTTTTACGGAGTTAGAAGCTATCATCCATATCTTTCAGGAACTTGACGGCAATGAAGGGATACTTGTGGCCAGTAAGATCGCAGACCGGGTGGGGATCACCCGCTCAGTGATCGTAAACGCTCTGCGCAAATTTGAGAGCGCTGGTGTGATCGAATCCCGCTCCTCTGGTATGAAGGGGACCTATATAAAAGTCCTGAATGAAGTTATTTTTGATGAATTAGAAGAGATCAAAGAAACCCGCGTGAAAAAGGGGTAAGTGGGATGGGGTCCGGTAAAACGGGCCCCATTCTTTTACACTTTTTTATAAATATGAGAAAATCTGAGTATACAGGAGAAAATTGGATATAATATGAGTTGAATGGGCATGAAGCGTTTTTTTTGCGCTTGCACAAACCCAGCAATTCGAATAATATATACTCAACGATCAGCACTCAGAAAAAAAGAGTGCTAGCAAGAAAAAATATCAATAGGAGGCAATGGGCTATGAAATTAGTACCTTTAGGTGACAGAGTTGTATTGAAACAGTTAGAAGCAGAAGAGACTACAAAATCCGGGATCGTGTTGCCGGGGCAGGCACAGGAAAAGCCGCAGCAGGCAGAAGTGATCGCAGTAGGGCCGGGCGGATGTGTAGATGGAAAAGAAGTAAAGATGGAAGTAAAAGTAGGCGATCAGGTGATCTACTCCAAATATGCCGGGACTGATGTGAAGATGCATGAGGATGAATATATCATCGTAAAACAGAGCGATATCCTTGCGATCGTAGAGTAATGGACTGGATCGGACAGAACTTATCATATAGAAGATGGAGGTAAGGAAAAATGGCGAAAGAGATCAAATTTGGCGCAGATGCCAGAGCAGCACTGGAGAGCGGTGTCAATCAGTTAGCAAATACAGTACGCGTGACATTAGGCCCCAAGGGCAGGAACGTGGTCTTAGATAAATCATATGGTTCTCCACTGATCACCAACGACGGTGTGACCATCGCAAAAGAGATCGAGCTGGAAGATGGATTTGAGAACATGGGCGCGCAGCTGATCAAAGAAGTCGCTTCCAAGACCAACGATGTGGCTGGCGACGGTACTACGACAGCGACTGTACTGGCACAGGCAATGGTCAACGAAGGTATGAAGAACCTGGCAGCAGGTGCGAATCCCATCGTTCTGCGCAAAGGTATGAAGAAAGCAACAGATGTGGCTGTTGATGCGATCATGGCTATGAGCAAAGAGATCAAAGGCAAAGAACAGATCGCGAATGTGGCCGCTATCTCTGCCAGCAGTGAAGAAGTAGGAGCTCTTGTAGCGGACGCTATGGAAAAAGTCTCCAATGACGGTGTGATCACTGTGGAAGAGTCCAAGACCATGCATACAGAGCTGGATCTGGTAGAAGGTATGCAGTTTGACAGGGGTTATATCTCTGCTTATATGTCTACGGATATGGAAAAGATGGAAGCTACACTGGACGATCCCTATATCCTGATCACAGATAAGAAGATCAGCAACATCCAGGAGATCCTCCCGCTGTTGGAGAAAGTTGTCCAGGCGGGCGCTAAATTACTGATCATCGCAGAAGATGTGGAAGGGGAAGCGCTGACCACATTGATCGTGAACAAACTGCGCGGTACATTCCAGGTTGTTGCTGTGAAAGCGCCCGGTTATGGCGACAGGAGAAAAGCGATGCTGGAAGATATCGCGATCCTGACCGGCGGACAGGTGATCTCAGACGAACTGGGATTGGATCTGAAGGAAGTGGATATGGATCAGCTGGGCCGTGCAAAATCCATCAAAGTGAAAAAAGAAGAGACAGTGATCGTAGACGGTGCAGGCGACAAATCCGCGATCGATGGAAGGATCGCACAGCTCAGGGATCAGATCGCAGAGACTTCTTCTGACTTTGACAGGGAAAAACTCCAGGAGAGGCTTGCTAAATTGGCTGGCGGCGTAGCTGTCATCCGTGTGGGCGCAGCGACTGAGACAGAGATGAAAGAAGCGAAACTGCGTCTGGAAGATGCTCTTGCAGCGACCAGGGCAGCTGTTGAAGAAGGTATCATCGCCGGAGGCGGTTCCGCATATATCCACGCATCCAAAGAAGTGGCTAAGATGGCTGAAAAACTGGAAGGCGATGAGAAGACAGGTGCGAATATCCTGTTGAAAGCGCTGGAATCCCCGCTTTATCACATTGCCTGCAATGCTGGGCTGGAAGGCTCTGTGATCGTTAACAAAGTAAAAGAGATGGAGGCAGGCAAAGGCTTCGACGCATACGAAGAGAAATATGTGGATATGGTAGAGGCTGGTATCCTGGATCCGGCAAAAGTTACCAGGAGCGCTCTGCAGAATGCCACCAGCGTTGCATCCACTCTGTTGACAACAGAATCCGTAGTATCCATCATCAAAGAAGATGTACCACCGATGCCAGCTGGCGGCGGCGGAATGGGTATGATGTAATATCTGGACTATAATAGATAGAGGGCTGACATTTTTAAGATGTTGGCCCTTTTCGTCTTGATCGAAAGAAAGGGGGCTGATCCATGGGCGATCAATATGCTGAGGTATTGGTGAAAAGACAGATGACGGGGCTGGACAGGCTGAAAAAGGGCGGATCGATCCTGTTGCTGGTGCTGGCAGCTTTTGCGGGGGTGTTCATCCACGTGCGATTTCTCCTGGCGGCGGTCGCTCTGGGTGTGGCGGCGTTCTTCCTGCTGCCGGCCTTTGACATGGAATTTGAATATCTGCTGGTGGAACGGGAATTGGATATTGACAAGATCTACTCAAAGAGCAAGCGGAAAAAAGCGGAAGATCTCCAATTAGATGAGATGGAGCTTTTTGCTCCCATAGGATCACGGAGGATGGATCATTATAACAGCGATACCCGCCTGAGAGTGAAAGATTATTCTTCCAGAGCGGACGGAGCAGACGTTTACGGTATGATCATCCGCGATGATAAAGGATTGTGTAAGATCTTGCTGGAACCGGATGGGCAGATGCTGGAAACTCTGCAGAGATACTATCCTAACAAAGTGTTTGTGGATTGACACCCCTGTTGATTTTTGTTAAACTATGGTGCAATAGCAGAAAAAACACTCTAAGGATGAGGGAGGTACACGATGGGCAAAGTTATAGGCGAAGGGATCACTTTTGACGATGTGTTGCTGGTGCCGGCATATTCGCAGGTGACCCCGAACCAGATCGATCTGGGAACGTGGCTTACAAAAACAGTTAGATTGAACATTCCAATGATGAGCGCGGGGATGGATACGGTGACAGAACACCGGATGGCTATCGCCATGGCCAGACAGGGCGGTATCGGCATTGTCCATAAGAACATGTCCATTGAGGCACAGGCGGCAGAAGTAGATATGGTCAAGCGTTCAGAGAACGGGGTCATCACAGACCCATTCTTCTTGTCCCCGGAACACACCCTGGAAGATGCCAATGAGCTGATGGCAAGATTCAGGATCTCCGGGGTACCCATCACAGAAGGCGGTAAACTGGTGGGGATCATCACCAACCGGGATCTGAAATTTGAGGAGGATTTTACCAAGAAGATCAAAGAATCCATGACAACGGAAGGCCTGATCACAGCGAGGGAAGGCATTTCACTGGAGGAGGCCAAGAAGATCCTGGCCCAGTCCAGAAAAGAAAAGCTGCCGATCGTGGATGGGGACTTTAATCTGAAGGGGCTGATCACGATCAAAGATATCGAAAAGCAGATCCGCTATCCTCTTTCGGCAAAAGATGCCCAGGGACGCCTGCTCTGTGGCGCTGCAGTGGGGATCACCGCAAATCTGCTGGAGCGGGTGGATGCCCTTGTGAAAGTGAAAGTAGACGTGATCGTGCTGGATTCAGCCCATGGTCATTCGGAGAATGTCCTGCGGGCAGTGCGGGAGATCAAAGCGTCTTATCCCCAGGCGCAGGTGATCGCGGGGAATGTGGCCACAGAGAGTGCGACCCAGGCTCTGATCGAAGCCGGAGCGGATGCAGTCAAAGTGGGTATCGGTCCCGGATCGATCTGCACGACGAGGGTCATCGCAGGTATCGGCGTACCTCAGATCACAGCGATCATGGACTGCTACCGGGCGGCATCCAGTGCCGGCATACCCATCATCGCCGACGGCGGTATCAAGTATTCCGGAGATATGACGAAAGCGATCGCCGCAGGCGCCAATGTGTGCATGATGGGGAGCTTGTTCGCAGGGTGTGATGAAAGCCCCGGGACTTTCGAGTTGTACCAGGGGAGAAAATATAAAGTGTACCGCGGCATGGGTTCCATCGCTGCCATGGAAAATGGGAGTAAAGACCGTTATTTCCAATCAGATGCGAAGAAACTGGTGCCGGAAGGAGTAGAGGGACGTGTAGCCTATAAAGGCCATGTGGAGGACACAGTCTTCCAGCTCATAGGAGGTCTGCGCTCCGGTATGGGATACTGTGGCGCTCCGGATATAGAGACGCTGAAACAGACCGGTCAGTTTGTCAAGATATCAGCGGCGTCTCTGAAAGAATCCCATCCTCATGATATCCATATCACAAAAGAGGCACCAAATTACAGTGTAGATGAATAATTATAGAAATTCCAGCCGTAAGGTAAAACGGATAAGGGAGCGCAGGAGGAATGTGGTCATTGTATCTCTATGCATCCTGGCGCTCCTTTTCCTCGGATTGGGCGGCAGAGCCGTCTGGATACACGCCAGGGAAAAAGAAGCCCGGGAAAGAGCGCACCTTCTGGAAACATCTTGGGAAGGTGCGCCTCCCCTGGATGTGCAGTTATTGACGATCAATGATTATTCCAGGCCTGGGATCCCTCTGGAACAGATCAATGGGATCGCGATCCATTATACGGCCAATCCCGGTGCAACGGCCCAGCAGAACCGGGATTATTTTGAAAATCTAAAAGACAGCCATATCACCCAGGCCAGCAGCCATTTTATCGTGGGACTGGAAGGGGAGATCGTACAGTGTATCCCCAGCAGTGAGATGTCTTATGCGACCAACGAACGGAATGTGGATACCTTATCCATTGAATGCTGCCATCCCGATGAGACAGGGAAATTCACACCGGCCACATACACTTCTGTGGTGGATCTGACAGCCTGGCTCTGCGGCCGTTTTATGCTGTCCACAGATGATCTTATCCGACATTATGATGTGACAGGCAAAAATTGTCCCAAGTATTTTGTGGAAGATCCGAAAGCCTGGGAACAATTTAAGGAAGATGTACATACTAAAATGGAAGAGCAGAAGGGGGAAACATAAATGAAGATGATCTCATTGGAACAGGAATTGAGGGGGAATGCCTATCCGGGACGGGGCATCGTGATCGGAAAGAGCCAGGATGGGAAAAAGGCTGTGGCGGCTTATTTTATCATGGGCAGGAGCGAGAACAGCCGGAACCGTATCTTCGTAGAAGATGGCCAGGGCATACGCACCCAGGCATTCGATCCGGCGAAGATGACGGATCCCAGCCTGGTGATCTATGCTCCTGTGCGGGTGCTGGGGAATAAGACGATCGTCACCAATGGCGACCAGACAGACACCATATACGAGGGCATGGATGAGCAGATGACGTTTGAACAGACGCTGCGCAGCCGGACCTTTGAGCCGGACGCACCCAACTATACGCCGCGTATCTCCGGGATCCTCCATATTGAGGATGGCAGTTTTCATTTTGCCATGTCCATCCTCAGATCTGACAACGGCAGGCCGGATCGCTGTCTCCGGTATACGTTTGCCTATGAAGATCCTGCGCCCGGGGAGGGACGTTTTATCCATACGTATCAAGGCGACGGCGATCCGCTGCCCAGTTATGAGGGAGAACCGAGACTGGTAGGGATCCCGGATGATCTGGAGGAGTTTGCCGGGAGGATATGGGACAGCCTGGATAAGGACAATAAGGTGGCATTGTTTGTGCGTTTTATCGATATCGCTACAGGCACTTATGAGTCAAAGATCATCAATAAGGAGCAGTAAATCTATCATATCAAAGGAGCGGCCATTTTGAAGGGATTACAATTAAAATACGGATGCAACCCGAACCAGAAACCTTCCAGGATCTATATGAGCGGTGGGGAGGATCTGCCCATACAGGTTTTGTCCGGGAGACCTGGCTATATCAATTTTCTGGATGCGTTGAATGCATGGCAGCTGGTCAGGGAGCTTGACGGGGCCACAGGTCTGCCGGCTGCCGCGTCATTTAAGCATGTCTCTCCGGCGGGGGCTGCGGTGGGACTGCCGCTGGACGACACATTGGCAAAGATCTATTGGGTGGATGATATCAGCAGGGAGAGTGAGTTATCGCCGCTGGCCTGTGCCTATGCAAGAGCCAGGGGGGCGGATCGGATGTCTTCTTTCGGCGACCTTATCGCTTTGTCCCGTGTCTGTGACGAGGATACGGCGCGTCTGATCAAACGGGAAGTCTCGGACGGTGTGATCGCCCCCGGTTATGCACCGGGAGCATTGGAGATCCTGAAAGCAAAGAAGAAGGGTGCTTATAATGTGATACAGATAGACCAGGACTACAGACCTGCTCCGATGGAACATAAAGAGGTATTTGGGATCACATTTGAACAGGGCAGACAGGAACTTTCTATTGACGACGGGCTCTTATCCCATATCGTGACCAAAAATAAAGCATTATCCCCGGATGATAGGAGAGATCTGAAGATCGCGCTGATCACTTTGAAATATACACAGTCTAACTCTGTGTGTTATGTGAAAGATGGCCAGGCGATCGGTATCGGCGCCGGGCAGCAGTCCCGGGTACATTGTACCAGGCTGGCCGGGCAGAAAGCGGATAATTGGATGCTGCGCCAAAGTCCCCAGGTACTGGGACTGGAGTTTGTAGACAGTATCAGCCGGGCGGAGAGGGACAATGCGATCGATGTCTATATCGGAGATGAATATATGGATGTGCTGGAAGAGGGCGTATGGCAGAAGATCTTCAAGATAAAGCCGTCTGTATTCACCAGGGAGGAAAAGCGGGCTTGGTTAGACCGTATGGACGGCGTTACTCTTGGGTCGGATGCGTTCTTTCCTTTCAGCGATAATATCGAACGGGCGAAAAAGAGCGGTGTGCGGTATATCGCCCAACCCGGCGGCTCTGTCCGAGATCAGGCAGTGATCGAGACGTGTGATAAATATGGGATGGTCATGGTGTTTACAGGTATCCGTCTGTTCCACCATTGATCACAGGAGGGTGAGTCAGTTATGATCAAAAATAGAAAACATGGACATATCGGCATAGCGACAAACGACCTGGAGGCAGATGCCAGATGGTATCAGGATGTGCTGGGGTTTGGACTGATGGGAGGATTTCAGGCACCTGATGGGACATCTGTAAAATTTATGAAAAACAAGGACGTGGTGATCGAGATGTACCAGCCAGTGGAACCTATCCCACAGGAAGTATCAGGGAAGATCGATCACTATGCATTCGATTCCCAGGATATAGAGGCGGATCATGCCTATTGCGTAGAAAAAGGGTATAGGATCACTACAGATGGTATTGAGGAGATCCCTACTTTTTGGGAGAAAGGTGTGAGATTCTTTAAGATCGCAAGCCCTACAGGGGAAGAGATGGAGTTTTGCCAGATCTTATAGGAAATAAATATGGAATGCCCCCGGATCTTTTCCGGGGGTTTTTTATGCTCATTCCAGATTCAGCTTATGGTCCAGTACATATCTGCACAGGAAGTAGAAACCCACGGCACAGATCACGCTGAAGGCCAGTGTGAGGATCATCATAAGGTTCATCGTGTTGAGGACAGGTGTGTAGTAAGATATATTTCCCTCTATCTCCTGTGCCTGATAAGTGATACGGGTAAGATGCGGTCCACAGATGGCCAATATGACCAATCCCAGGATCTGCTGTATGAAGCTGATGCCGAAAAAAGAGCCAATGGTCGCCAGAAGTTTATGCCCCATGAATAAGTTGCCGATCGCTGCGGAAGCATATATCTGTATGGTCATGGAAAACGGGGTCAGCAAAGTGGAGAGTACGGCTAGCCAGACAAATGCAGGCGTGTCTCTGCTGAACAGGCTGGCGATGGCTTTTGGGAGTTCATGCAGTATCTCTGACACATCAGAGGGGGATGCGATCAGGATGATCAGAGCGATGACTGCCCACAGGAAGTTTAAAGATACCCAGATGACCGCGGTAAAGCCTTTTCCCCAGATCAGCTGGTCAGCGGTGACGGGCAGGGTGTTGGTCAGGTATCCCTGCTGGGTGAATACGCTTTTATAAAAACGGTAACCTGTATAGAAATAAGTATAGGCTACGATACATCCGATGGCCATGACAGCTGCCATCATCAGTAATATGGCCATGAGCGAGTTATCATTTCCATCAAGGCCGTCCATCAGACGGATGCCGATCCTGCAGATGACGGCTATCACCAGTCCGACGCCATGGACTGCCAGCAGTAAGGGGCAGATCGTTTTCCATTCATATTTGAATATCTTTTTTAACATTTGAATACCTCCCGGAATAGTCCATCTATGGAGTTTCCCTGGTTACAGCGGATATCATCCACTTGCGCCTGCAGGCGGATATGCCCGTTCTGGATAAAGACTACTTCGTCCAGGATGTTTTCCACATCGGAGATCAGGTGGGTGGAGATCAGTATCGTGGCGTTTTCGTCATAGTTGTTGATGATCGTGGACAGGATATAGTCCCGGGCCGCCGGGTCCACGCCCGCGATGGGCTCATCCAGACAGTACAGGCGCGCCCGCCGGCTCATGACCAGGATCAGCTGTACTTTTTCCTGTGTCCCTTTTGACAGGGTCTTGATCCGCAGATCCGGGTCGATGTCCAGCCGCTGCAGCATATCCAGAGCGCGGCTGGTGTCGAAATCTCCGTAAAAATCAGCAAAGTAAGAGATATAACTGCTGACCTTCAGGTTTTCATCCAGATAGGTGCGTTCCGGCAGGTAGGATACGATCTTCTTCGTCTCCAGGCCTGGTGCGTGTCCGTCGATCAGCAGTGTCCCGGCGGTGGGGCTGAGCAGGTCGTTGATCAGTTTGATGAGTGTGGATTTCCCGCTCCCGTTGGGTCCCAGCAGACCGATGATCCGGCCGGAGTCCAGTTTGAGGCTGATATTGTCCAGGGCGGTCCGTGCCCCGTATCTCTTCGATAGATTTTCACATTGCAGAATGGTACTCATGACTGCTCCTCCTTTAAAATCTTTTCAATGAGCTTTAAGGTATCCTGGGGCTGGAAACCCATACTGGACATCTTCTCCAGGAATCCCCGTATCTGGTCTGTCGCCAGGTTTTCTTTCATCTTTTGTATCATGTCGATATCCTCCGTGATAAATCTTCCACTGGTCCGCATGGAATGGACCAGGCCGCTGCGCTCCAATTCGGTCAGCGCCTTCTGCATCGTATTGGGATTTACTTTCGCCTGGGCCGCCAGTTCCCGGACAGAAGGCAGCTTTGTCCCCGGCTGGTAAAGGCCGGAGATGATGTCCAGACGCACCAGTTCTGCGATCTGCGCATAGATCGGGCGGCTGGGATCTAGAATCCATGTCATATAACCCCTCCCTGTATCATTGTATTATTGACTTAATACAATGATACAATAGACCTGGCAGGATGTCAAGATAAAAATTTTTGGGCGATCTAAAAGTGGGCGGATACAAAAAAAGCTTGAAAAGAAAAAATCCCTGGGGTATCATAGTGTCAAGTAAAGAGTGGGAGGTATGTGTATATGCAGTTGGCAAGAAAGGAAGTTTATACGATCGGAGATATCTATGCCCTGCCAGAAGGACAGCGTGCGGAACTGATCGATGGGCAGATATACGATATGGCGCCGCCAAATACGATGCACCAGCGCATCCTTATGGGATTATCTGCTGAAATAAGGGATCATATCAAGAAAAACGGCGGAACGTGCGAAGTTTTCCCCGCGCCTTTTGCGGTTTTTTTGAACGGGGATGACAGAAATTATGTAGAACCGGATATTTCTGTGATATGTGATAAAGATAAGATAGACGACCGCGGATGCAACGGCGCGCCGGACTGGGTGATCGAGATCGTATCGCCGTCCAACTCCCGGATAGATTATGGTGTGAAACTATTCAAGTACCGTACGGCGGGGGTGCGTGAATACTGGATCGTGGATCCCCGGAAAAAAACGGTCATGGCCTACGATCTGGAAAAAGAGGAAAGGACCGATCAATATGGATTTGAAGACGACATCCAGTCGTGTATCTGCGAGGGATTTGTCATCAATATAGAAAGAATGCTGGAGTAGAAAGGAAACGGAAGAGCAAGATGAGTGTGGAGAGGAAAAATCCGAAACGGGAAGAGGCAGACGTAAAAGATTGCTGGCGTATGGAGGATCTGTATCCTACCGATCAGGCGTGGGAAGAAGATGTGGAAGTCCTCCGGCAGGAACTTGAGAGTTTTGCTGCCTATCAGGGAAAGCTGGGAGAGTCCTCCGGGATGCTGCTGGAGGCGCTCAGAGCCCAAGACGCCCTGACCCTGCGGATGGAACGGCTGTATGTATATGCCTGTCAGAGGTCCCATCAGGATATGGGCAATGCTTTTTATCAGGATATGGCGGACAGGGCGCAGATCCTGATGGTGCAGGTCAATGACGGGACTTCCTATGTGGAGCCGGAACTTTTGGAGATCCCGGAAGAGACTTGGCAGCGTTTTTTGGATGGGGAAGAGGGGCTTGCCGTCTACAAACGGTATATGGAAGAAAAGCAGCGGAAGAAAGCCCATATCCTTTCACAAGAGATGGAGGGAGTCCTTGCCAAAGCCTCGGAGATGGGGCAGTCTCCCCAGAATATCTTCATGATGTTCAACAATGCGGATATAAGATTCGGTACGGTCCGGGGGGCGGACGGGTCAGAGCAGGAGCTGACCCATGGGCGGTATGTACAGTTTCTGGAAAGCCGTGACCGCCGGGTGCGCCGGGAGGCCTTTGAAAAACTTTATGCAGCGTATGATCGTTTCCGTCACACGCTGGCCGCTACATTTTCCGCGAATGTCAAGCAGGAACTGTTTTTTGCGCGGATGCGGGATTATGATTCTTCCAGGGAGGCGGCTCTTGACCAGGCGAACATCCCGGTGGCTGTCTACGACAGGCTGATCGAAGCTGTCCACAGCCATCTGCCTGTCATGTACCGCTATGTACGCCTGCGCAGAAAAAAACTGGGCGTGGAGAAACTCCACATGTACGATCTGTATGTGCCTTTAGTAGAAAACCCCAGTCGGGAATATACTTTTGACCAGGCGAAAGAACTGGTAAAAGAAGGGCTCGCGCCCTTGGGGGAAGATTATATCCGCCTGTTGGAGGAAGGTTTCCAGGGGGGATGGATCGATGTGTATGAAAACCAGGGGAAGAGGAGCGGCGCTTATTCCTGGGGCGCTTACGGGACCCATCCGTATGTGCTGCTGAATCACAACGGCACTCTGGATCATGTATTTACCCTGGCACATGAGATGGGTCATGCGCTGCACAGCTATTATTCAGATAAGGCCCAGCCGTACATCTATGCTGGCTATAAGATCTTCGTGGCTGAAGTGGCCTCCACCTGCAACGAGGCATTGCTGATCCATCATCTGCTGGGAAAGGCAAAAGACGAGAGGGAGAGAGCATATCTGATCGATCATTTTTTGGATAAGTTCAAAGGTACGCTCTTTCGGCAGACGATGTTTGCGGAATTTGAACGGACAGTCCATGAGATGGTGCAGAGAGGGGAAGTGCTGACGGCAGAGAACCTGTGCCGGATCTATCATGCGTTGAATGTCCGATATTATGGTGAGGATATAGAAGTGGACAAGGCTATAGAGATGGAATGGGCCAGGATCCCTCATTTCTATAATGCATTCTATGTCTATCAGTACGCCACTGGGTTTTCTGCTGCTATCGCGATCAGCAGTAAGATCCTGGCAGGGGAGCCGGGGATCGTGGAAAAATATAAACAGTTCTTGAGCGGCGGGAGTTCTATGGATTGTATCGATCTGCTGAAGATCTGTGGGGTGGATATGACATCCAAAGAGCCGGTTGAAAATGCACTGAGGGTGTTTGAAAGATATCTGGAAGAGTTGGAGAAGAGATGATCGTGGGTCTTTTTTCCAAATGGAGATAAGGGTATACGCAGTAAGGGTATGCCCTTATCTTATTGGCCTTATAGCTGGAGTCTATAGATGGCTGCTCCAGTTTTTACGCGGGTTGTTTTTTGCGTTTTCGATTTTTGGGCGGATGCTTTCGTATCTGGCTGTATTGATATCTGATACCCAGGGCGGCCAGCGCAGCTCCCACGATCACGGCGGCGATCATCGTATCCCAGCCAAGGAGCAGAAAACCTGCTCGGGCGGTGGCCAGTCCTCCGCACACGCCGGTGATCCAGGTCACCACAATGGTCTCCCGCTCAAAAGCGGCGATCCCTGCCACGATGCCCAGGGCCACGAATCCCATATGTACGCTCATAGAAGAGACAGGGAACAAAAGTTCCAAAGTGGCAAAGACCACACCGCCGCACAGGACGACAAGTCCCACCCGGTAGATCAGCGTTGCCGCGATCGCTACGGCGAAGGCGCAGATCGTGGCAGTCAGGAAGATGGCATTTTTGTCATAAAACTGCCGGAGTCCCAGGTAACCGCCGATACAGCCCCCGATCCCCAGTCCGATCACAGTCATCCACAGCCGCATCAGCTGATGGCCAAGGAAGCAGTTCATGAGTGCGAAGAGCAGGACACCGATCAGTATGATCATCACGATAGTCTCCAGATGGCTCACAAGTTTATCCCAGTATCCCAGATACATCAGTTTTTCTTTAAAGATATTCCATTGAGTGATAATGTTTTCCATACATCCAGTATAGAAGATTTTTGGTGATCATGCAAGGGATTTCGTGAGAAATATCAGCGTCTAACGAAATCTATGGAAATAAGTGTCCTCTGAGGAGAGTGGGGCATTTCTGTATTTGTTTATGAGCTGTTGGATATATAACGTTGTTTCCTCTGGTGTACAGATATAATTTTCGTCCAGGTTGGAGACATAATCCATGAACGCGGAGAGCATACCGGATTCTTCGATGATCAAATAGATATTTTGGCCGATGTGGTTGCTGAAAAGGAGGTATCCGTTGTATGCGTTGAAGCTCAGATGCAGATTCAGAGGCAGGTTTTCCAATGGTCCTTTGAGCATACGGTGTATCCCGGCCAGGCTGTATTTTGTCATGGATCCCAGCATCTGGAGTCTTTCCTCCATAGTAAATGGAGAATATATGTCGGCAGGTATCTCTTGCAGGAAGCCAGTTTCCAGAAAGCGCAAGATCCCCTGTCGTGTGTGGTAAGTATGCATATTGGGGTCGGGGATGCGTTCAAGGCTTTCTTCAATATATTTTCTTACGTTTGTTATGAGTGCGGCCCGGTCAGGGATCTGGTCGGGGACAGCCCGGTCTAAGATCGCTGGCGTTATGTATGGGATCAGGCATGGTTCGGCCTGGATCGCATAACTGGGAGTCGCACCCCAGCCCATATTGCCCAGCACATCGCATTCTTCCAGGACAGAATTTACAATGTGAAAGAGCGGGGAGGTATTGGTCCTGATATCTTCATAGGATCTCCACAGGAAAGAAAGGAATTGCTTATCATGGTATATGATCCCACGTTTGAAATCAGAAGAACACATCAAAGCACAGGTACTCGTCAAGAGCAGATAGGGAAACGTGTTCAGATTATAAAAATGGGCGTTGATGTCATCATAAAAATAATGCGGGTGGTAATCCAGACCTGCAAAAAACAGAGGCATGATCGTCTCCATATAGCATAGGAAGCGTATTTTTTTGGACTCTGTCATCTGCTCAGAATTATTCAGGCAAAATATATGATCGATCCGCATCGGTGCCTGTATGGGTTTGATGCTGGACAGCAAGTGAAAAAGGAATCCGTGATCGGGCTGCAGCAACATACCTAAATGTCCATGGGGGATATTACTCTCCAGGTGTATCATCCAGTAGATATAATTATTGACCTCGACCTGTGTATGTAAAGGGAGGCACGGAGTGTCCGGCGTATAATCCGGTAAAGGGCCGTAGCTTTCCTTGGGAGGCTTTGGCGGAGAAAGGTTTTCTGGAAAACCTAAGATAAAGTTTTCTACATTTTGGCGGCAGTAATATGTATATTCTCCGATGTTGCTGATATGGTAAGCCTGGAGGAAGTCCTGGTATTCCAGTGGGGAAAGACGCATATATTCTGCGATCTTCTTGAACAGGGAAAGATCCTTTAGTTTCCGTTTGCCGCTGATATATTTGTACATGGTAGAACGGTCTGTGTTGCAGTATTGCACCATAGAATATACATTTATGTCTTTTTCCTGGATCAGTCCCCTGAAAATATCTGAAAATTCTGACATTGTATCATCCTCTATTCTTTTGTTATATTTTGTATTTATATATTAACAGTTTGTAAAATGGAAATCCAATCAATATGGAAAATACTAGCAAAAAAATCTGTCCACAAAAGTGTCCACAACCGGTATTTTGCTGAAAAGACTGTCCACAGACAATGCCGCATATTGTCGATCATTGTAGGGCATAAGGAAGGTCCGGCTGGATATAAAAAGATATGCTGACGTATTATCACAAAAAGTGTCGAGTAACGATGATATGGATCGGGGATGCTCATGGGGATGCTGTATCGTTTATTTTGAGATCCAAATACGTCCATACAGTTGGTATGTGACCATGACCCAATTTGGAAAAAGTATCTATAAAGAAATCCCATAAAGATGGGGAAACGTATAAAGACCAGTACGAGATATGAGCAGGATGAACGCCTGCTTTTTTTATTTTTATAGATCTTTTGTAGACCATACGCAGAAAAAAACGCCCACAAAAAATGCCACATATTGTCAATAAACGCGGAATGAGGATACAATGATCTCAAAATATGCGTTAGATCTGAGGAGAGGGAGACATGGCATTTGATCTGGATATCACATATGATACGCGGACGGATAAAGGCGGGCGTGCAGTAAATGAAGACTGTCTGGATGTTACCATCATGCCGGACTGTCAGGGATTTATCCTGTGTGACGGGCTGGGCGGGCATGGGAGCGGTGATGTCGCATCACAGTTTGTAGTGGAGAAGGTCCGGGAGGCATTGGAAGATTCCCACACATTGGAAGAGAGTATCCAGTATGCGCAAGAGGGACTGCTCTTAAAGCAGGAAGCGGAAAATGCAAGAGCATCTATGAAAACAACGATAGCGGCTCTTGTCATCCAGGGAAACGAGGCAAGATTTGCCCATGTGGGAGATTCCAGGATCTATTATTTTGAAAGATCTAAACATGTGCTGCACAGCCAAGATCACAGTGTACCGCAGATGCTGGTGAAGAAGGGGGATATACGGGAGAAGGATATCCGCCATCACGAAGACCGGGATCGATTGCTGCGGGTGATGGGGACAGAATGGGAGGGTCCTAAATATGAAGTGGTAGATCATATCACTGTAACGGGCCGCACGAGTTTTCTATTGTGCAGCGACGGATTCTGGGAACTCGTAGATGAAAAGCAGATGTGCAGAACATTGAAAAGATCCAAGACCCCGGGAGAATGGCTGCAGCATATGGAACAGATCGTGTTAAAAAACGGAAAAGAGAGAGAGATGGATAATTATTCAGCGATCGCTGTCTTTGTGCGGGGACACTAAAGTGGCTCATCTGATCGGGAAAGGGATAAGAAAATGATAACGAGATGTAGTAAAGGGCACTGGTATGACACAAGTGTGGATAAAGAGTGCCCTCATTGTAAACAGGCAGGAGAGCGGCTGGGTATACAATTGAACGATATTGAGGAAGATGATAAGACGATCTCTCTGGCAGAAATGGATCCGTCACTTGGAGCAGAGCTTGGAGATATCCTAGATACCTCTTCGATCCAGGTAAATGGTGGGTCATCCGACGAAGACGATGATAAAACGATCGCCTTCGGTTTTTTTGGTGTGAGGGAGATCGCTCCGGTCGTAGGATGGCTGGTCTGTATGACAGGTACAGAGTGCGGGAAAGATCACCGTCTCCATGCCGGCAAAAATTTTATCGGCCGCAGCATGTCCATGGATGTCCTGATCGTGGATGATAAGACGATAGCAAGGGACAGACACTGTTCTGTGGTCTATGATCCGAAAGGAAATGCATTTTATGTATCTAGTGAAGGGGGGAATCTTGTCTATCTCAATGGAGAGATGCTGGATCTTTCTATGCAGCTCAAAGAAGGTGATAAGATCACCATAGGAAAGACAGATCTGTTATTCATACCATTTTGCGGGGAGGGCAGGACATGGGAAAGAGAATGATATGTTTGCTGGCATCCATCATGTTGCTGCTGTCAGGTGTGCCTGTGTCCGCGGCTACTGTCAGGTCGCCTTATATGGCTGAGCAGGCACAGGGAAAAGCCCCCGATGTGACAGTCTATATGACGGGTTCTAAGATGAAAGAAACTTCCACAGTGTCAGGAAAGATCAAAGATATAGATCTGGAACAAAAAGGGGATATCGTAGCTTTTGACCAGAGCAAAGAGAAGATCGACTACATCATCTTGATGGACAATTCCGGGTCGGTGGACCAAGTGCAGTTTGACGAGACAAAGGCTCAGTTGATCCAGATGCGGCAGTCGTTAAGGAAAGGGGATCAGATGACCCTCTACACTGTTGGGACGGATGATCCAGAGGGGGAGAAGACAGAGGTTTTTTCCAGCAGAGTGGGAGGATCAGATGAGAGCCTTGCCGGGGACTGTGAGAAGATCGGCGCTGTTGCGTATATGAACACAAAGCAGAGCATGACGGTCTTGTACCGCTCCCTCAATGAGATCCTGCTTGAACAGGCGTCGCCGAAAGAGCGTACGATCGTCTTGCTGATCACAGACGGTGAAGACGATTCGAAAGGGAAAGATATCGACAATGTTTCTACAGCCAACACAGTGAGGGATGCATCTGTCCCGGTGTATGGGATCTTGCTGGCTAATAAGTCAGGGCAGGAGGACGAGAAGATGTCCTATACCAAAAATCAGATCCTGGCTGAGAAAAACTGCAGGGGATATTATGCCGACTGCAGTGTGCAGCCTTCTGCTGAAGGCGTGCGGGCTGCTTTTGCCCAGATCTGGCAGCTGCTCCATAAGGAAAGCTATGTGGTGCGTTTGCGCGCAGCGAACAATCGGGTGGCGGGACGGGAGCAGCTCAAACTGGAGGTGGATAAGACCGCAGTCGATCCGATAACGATCGATCATTCCGACCATGAAGAAGATAAAGAAGCGCCCCAGATCGTTGGGGATGTGGAGAAGATCAGCAAAAATGCAGTCAGATTCTCTCTCCAGGATCCGAATGGGGTGGATGTAGAAGATGCGAAAGACAGATCCCATTACAGCATCCAGACCAGGTCAGAGGACGGCAAAGGGAAAAACTGGTCAGTTGATTCTGTCAGTGTGGAGGAAAAAGGACAGGAGGCGGTGGTCACGCTGACCACGAAGGAGGATCTTTTTACAGGTGATCATATACTGAAATGCACTGATATCCGGGATGGCTCCCAGGAAGAAAATGCGATGGACGCTTCTGTAGGATTTTCCATAAGAGACGGATTGGATCCAAAAAAAGTGGCCTTCGGTAATGCTGTGAGATCCTATTGGTGGGTCATACTGATCCTTCTCGTGGCTATCCTGGGGATATGGCTCATCCAGGCGATACGAAAGAAAAAGACAGAAGTTGTAGAAGTGGATCTGGACGATCTGGTGAGAGCGGATACAAAGAAGATATGGCTGACCATCACCGATCGTGCCGGTGCGATCAAGGATGTGGAATGGGATGTGGAAGGCAGTCTGTTCATAGGGCGTTCCAATATCTGTAATATTTATTTTGATGATGATCGTCTGTCAAAGCAGCATTTTGTCATAGAAGTCACCAAGATGGGTTGTTATCTGGAAGATCTGCAGTCCACGAATGGGACTTTCGTCAACGGCGTGAAGATAACGAACCGGAGGATGCTCCTGGACGGGGATATCATCACTGCCGGGAGAGAGACTATTGTATTCCACGTACCCAAGATCCAGACGGCGATGGAGATCGAGGATCGTAGATAGTGATACATATCAGTAAGATCGGCAGGAGGGGAAAGAGATGAAGTTGTGTCCGAATTGTTTTTCTTCCGGGACTATGAGAAAGGGCGCGTGCGTCGTCTGTGGGTTCAGTCAGCACACACAGAGGGAGGAGCGTGCACTGCCGGCAGGAGTCATATTGCACCGGAGATATGTCCTGGGGCGTGTCCTGGGGGTGGGAGGATTTGGGATCACTTATGTGGCGTATGACCAGAAGGAGCATGGGAGACTGGCAGTGAAAGAATATTTTCCTGCAGAATGGGCCATGCGTGCATCTCAGGGAAACCAGATCATCCCTAACAGCCGATCCCAGAAAGATGTGTATCGGCGGGGAAAAGAAGTCTTTATCAATGAGGCAGAGGTCTTGAGGAAACTGCGCAAAGTCCCCAGCATTGTGGATGTGCGCGATCTTTTTAAGGAGAACGGGACTGCCTATATGGTGATGGAGCTGCTGGAAGGCAGTACACTCAGCGGATATATGAAAGCTCAGCAGATCCGGATGATGCCCTGGGAGCAGGCGGATAGGATCATACGGGATGCAGGGATGGCTCTGGAGCAGGTGCATGCCATGAAGCTGCTCCACAGAGATATCGGTCCGGATAATATCATGATGGATAAGGACGGGACTGTGCATCTGATCGATTTTGGGGCGACGAGGATCTATGCGATGGATTCCCAGAAGAGCATGTCAGTCCTGTTGAAGCCCGGTTTCACGCCCATAGAGCAATATTCCAGGAAGGGGGAGCAGGGTCCCTGGACAGATGTCTATGCATTGGCGGCGACTTATTATTATCTGGTCACAGGAAAAAAGCCTCCCGAGGCGCCGGACCGCATCTCAGGCGTGCAGTTGATGAGCCTCAGCCAGTGTGTTCCCGGTATCCCTGAGGATATCAGCCGGGCTGTGGAGCATGCCCTTTGTTTTAAATGGCAGCAGCGCACGAGGGATGTGAAGGGATTTTTGAAAGAAATGGGGCTTTTGCAGATACCTGTGAGCGATATGGTCGTGCGTGGCAGATGGAGACGCTATCCTTTTGGGGACGACCGTGTACTCACGATCGGCAGGACGGCGGAGCGAAGCCGTGTGGTCTTGGACGACAGTCAGGTCAGCGGGCTCCACTGCAAGATCGTATACGATCCTTCAGCGGGGGATTTCTTGGTGGAGAATTATTCCGGGAACTGTACATTTACGAGCAGAGGGACGCTGGAGAGAGGGCAGAAAGCATTTCTCAAAAAGGGCGAATGGATCTACATACAGACAGCAAAGGAACGGTACATATTTTATATGGAGGTGGAGTAAAGGCATATGTTTGGAAGGAAGAAAAAAAAGAGTGTGGAGGATAACAGGACAGAAGGCCCCCCAGGCAGGATCGTGCGGAAGGTCCCTGAATTGATGACATTGGCTTGTACGGCTACCGGGAACAGGGAATACCAGCAGGATGCTCTGTACGTGTCCCAGAGTAAGAAACTGGCGGCGAATAAGAAGACCAGAGTACTGGCGGTCGTGTGCGACGGCATGGGCGGGATGGCGGATGGAGGGAGAGCCAGCCAGACGGCTATACAGATGATGGTCCGCGGATTTGAACGGGTAGAGAAGACGCCGGGATTGGATATCCCTCTGTTTTTCCAGAAAGGGATCTACGCCATCGACCGGGCCATCGCTGATTTTCCGAAAGAAGAGGGAAAAGGTTCCGGGACTACCATGGTGGCCTGTATCGCGGAGGACGACCGGCTGTATTGGGCATCCGTGGGGGACAGCCGGATCTATATCATCCGGGGAGCGCAGATCCAGCAGGTGACCAGGGATCACAATTATGGACTGCGCCTGAAGGAGATGCAGGCGGCAGGTCAGATCACGAAGGAGGGGGTGATGGCGGCGCGTCACAAAGAAGCGCTGATCAGTTATCTCGGCATGGGGAATATCTCTCTGATGGATATCAATACAGTCCCCTTTCAGATGCGCTTTGGAGATGTGATCATGCTCTGCAGCGACGGGATCACGAAGACGCTGACCGACAGGCAGATCCAGACGATCATCACTGCAGACGAGGTGAGGTTGGAGCAGAGGGCAAAGGCATTGATCGATGCGGCGACCCGTGCGAATACCTATTCGCAGGATAACACCTCAGTGGTGCTGATCTGTTATCAGGAAAGAGATATCAAATAAAGATCGAAGACGAAGAGGAGGAGCGACATGAATTTATGCAGGTGTGAAAAGGGACATTTTTACGACAAGGAGAAGTATGCGACTTGTCCTCATTGTATCGGGGGCAGCGCGGCGGATGATAAGCTGACAGACGCTTTTACAGAAGATGTGACCTCGCCGGTGACGCAGCCGGGCAGACAGGCGGGCGGTCTGGGCTTTATCTCAGGAGATAATACAGAAGAATATGATACTCAGGGCCTGTCTTTGTCGAGCAGATCGGCGGATGAGCAGACGGTAGAGCTCGATGGGGATCCAAGAGATATGCCAACAGTGCCGTTGACAGAGATCATGACTACAACCACCCTATTGCAAGGGGCGGACGACGATGACGATCATACGATCGGGATCTATGATGATTATTTTGTGTCCGATCCGACGGCGAGAGGTGCCGGCGCAGGGGGGCAGGGCAGACCATACGCCGCAGGTAGAGCGGACACCCCCTGTGTGGGTTGGCTGGTGGCATTGGGCGGGGAGCATATCGGGACAGATTTCCGTCTAAAGGCGGGGAAGAACTTTATCGGACGGAGCAGCCAGATGGATGTGGCCCTGACAGAGGATAAGAGCGTATCCAGAGAGCGCCACGGGATCGTGGTCTATGAACCGAAGGCGCATCTGTATCTTGTGCAGCCGGGAGAATCCAGCAGTCTGGTATACAGGAACGATGAGGTGGTACTGACTCCAGTGAAACTGGAAGCTTACGATGTGATCACGGTGGGGGATGTGAACCTTTTATTCATGCCCCTTTGCGGTACGCGTTTCAACTGGGGGGACCTTTTAAAGAAAATGAAAGAGGAAGATTGATAGAACATTGAAAGAGGAGAGGATATGGAGCGTTATGCAAAGGGATTTCGGAGTTTTGGCAGTTTTTTGGTCTTACTGCATCTGATCGTTTTTTTTCTGCCGCTGACCGAACGGACCCAGGAAGGGTACACGACGCTGCGCTGGTCTCAATATCAGTATGTAAAGGCTATGTTTAGCAAGTCGCTCCCTTTTGTCGGTGAGAGAGCGGTGCCCGTGACCGGGACACAGATCGTATTTATCCTGTGCTGCATGGTACTACCCCTTGTCCTTGCATTGGCGGCCGGTGTCTGGGGTATCGTCGGCAGTCCCAGGCAGTGGGGCAGCAGTGTCCTGATATTGGTCATATCGATCGTCTACATTGTATCTGTTGGATCTTTGGACATACTCTGGCCGGATGCACAGCAGGCGCAGGTCTATGAGAGAGGGATCGCCTGCACGGGGAGTATAGTCATCTCTGTGTGCAGCGCGGTCATGGCGGTCATGGCTCTTGTGAGCACGCCGAAGAAAGTCAAGAAAGTACAGCAGAAGATCCCCCAGGTGCAGGAGATCAAACAGCAGCAGGCAGAGGCCAGATACAACATCATGATGTCAGGGGAAAAAGACCAGAGACCGGCGGATCAGGAGCCTGGGATATCGAAAGGCTCCCACGGTATGATGGTGGGACTGACTGGGATCTATGCAGGAGCCCAGATCCCTATGCCGGATGGAGAATTCATCGGGCTGGGCAGACAGAATACAAATCATCTGATCTTCGAGGGACAGCCGAAAGTCAGCCGTGACCATTGTAAGATCAAATGGGATGCATCCAATGAGAAATATATCATCTGGGACTATTCCAGTACCGGGAGTTTTGCAAATGGCTCTCATGACTGTCTTCCCCAAAATCTGGAACTGGCTCTGGAGCCGGGGACGGTCATAGCGATCGGAGATGATACCAACACATTCCGTTTGGGATAAAGAGGAGTAGGAGATATGGCAAGCGAATTATGTATGGATTGTTTTAGTGTGAAAGGGCCTTATGAAGTGTGTCCTTACTGCGGCTATGTAGAGGGGACACCTCCGAAACAGCCCCATTATCTGACTCCTGGGACGATCCTTGGGGATCACATCATCGTAGGGACGGTCATTGGAGTGGGTGGTTTTGGTATCACGTACAAATGTTTTAATACGGCCCTGGGCATCATTGTTGCGGTGAAGGAATTCTATATCGTAGGTCTGGTGAACCGTTCTCCGGGAGAGCGCAGAGTGGGCCTGTTGTCGGGAGATAAGGCAGGTCAGTACGAGGAACGGCTGAAACGCTTTCGTATGGAAGCGCAGAGTGTGACCCAGTTCGGCAAAGCAAAAGATATCGTAAATGTGAATGATTATTTTGAGGAAAACGGTACGGCATATATCGTCATGGAGTATATCGACGGCGTACTGCTGAAGGATTATCTGGAAAAACAAGGTCCCATGGAACCGGAGGCAGCGCTCAGTACGATCATGCCGATCATCGAGGCTGTGAAGAAGATACATAGCAAAGGGATCATACATCGGGACGTGAGTCCAGATAATATCTTTATCGCCAGTGAAGAATCCATTAAGATCTTTGATTTTGGTGCGGCACAGCTCAATGATACGAAAGCCGGGATGGCGGCCGAACCAGTGATCAAGGTAGGTTACTCACCCCTGGAACAGTACCGGGATACCAGCAAGCAGGGGTTTTACACGGATGTCTACGCTGTGGGCGCTATCTTGTACCATATGCTCACAGGTGTCCCGCCCATTGAATCCACAGAACGTGAGTTCAAAGACAAGCTAAAGTCGCCGATGGAAGCCGGAGCGAAGATCAGCGCAAATGTGGACCGGGCGGTCATGGAAGCCCTGGCGGTACGGCCGGAACTCAGGTTCCAGGGGATCCAGCAATTCCAGGATGCGCTGTTAAATAAACGGATCGCCGAATATCCAAAGGAGAAACTGCGCAAGAAGAAGAGGAAACGCTATACGACCATCGGGATCTCTGCCATTTTAGCCGTAGGTATAGGCGTGGCTGTGGGATTATACAGTACGATCCTAAGACCAGAAGACCGTATATTCGGCTCGGTCATCGACGAGCCGATAAAGATCACTGTGTGGGTGGAAAATAATGACCAGAAGATACAGATAGACGGATTGGTGGAGAGCGGTTTTAAAGAAGGAAAAAATCCGGAAGAAGATGAAAAGCTCAGGCAGATGCAGGAGCAGAATGAAAATGTAGAAGTGGAAGTCGTGGTACAGCAAGATATGGAAAAGGCATTGCAAGAGGCAAAAAAAGATAAGAAAACACCTTTGCCCAACATGTTCCTGTCAGACCATGTTTCCAATATGGAAGAGTACAGCCTGATCTCGCTGGAAGATAATCATCAACGCCTCGATCCGGAAAAATATGTCTTTATGGCAGATTATAAAGACCATTTTCCAGGTATGAAAGAGATGCCTACAGGCGTGGACACCCTCCTTTTGTATGCAAATGAGATCGACTATCACAAGTCTAACAGGCTGGAGTCTTCCACAGTCCAGGCGACTGAGGCACAGGGGGAGACCGGCGTAAAGACGGTAGAACTCACGGATGTCATCACCGGCGGAGAAGCTGTAGAGGGAGGATTCCTGAGCAGAGAGCTTGCAAATGTCCGGGCAGGTGTCCTGGGCGGAGTCTTGCTCCTGGATCAGGAAAACTGGCGTCAGGTGTTCACAGGAAATGGACGTCCCACTTCTGATATGCTCGCCGCACTGAGCAAGATCCAGAACTTTCGGAATACAGCCACAAGCCCTCAGTACAAGCTGAACTGTACCGTAGATGAGGATGGAAAGATCCTGGAGGGAGATAAGAAAGACAAGATATATGGGAGCAATGTCCTGGCTGGCGTGGCGTATAGAAAATATATGGACAAGGCAGAGGATAGGGTAAAAAAGAGCAAAGATGGATACGCAAATCCTATAGCGGATCATAAAATCTATGTAGTCACCCATGACGGAAAGATGTTAGTCACTTATTCTGAACGATATGCGATCCTGACGAAAGGCAGCGAGGAACAGCAGACAGCCTGTATGCGGCTGCTCTGGGTCATGCAGCAGGAGGTGGGGCAGGCCAGAAAGACGGGGACCATCTTGTCAACCTATCCCATATGGAGATCTTCATTTGAACAATTCCCCTCGTACAATGCGGGATACGGAGACTTCATCGCATTGGAAAAAGGAAATCAACCTTGTGTACTGATGGGAAATGAGAGCGGCCAGGCACAACGGTTTGTGGATGGACTGGGAGGAACGGAAGATATAAAAGAGCTGCAGACATATAGCAGGCAATATGTGAGAGAAAGGGGGAAAAAGAAATGAAGCAAAAAAAGAGGATGATACAGAGATGGAGGAGATTGACGGCACTTTTGTTATCAGCAGCAATGGCTACGTCTTTTGTACCAGGTGCTGTATATGGGGCGGCAGAGGGGGATGGGGCGGTAACGCTTTCCGGAGACAGCGTGAGTCCTGGAGACAGCGTGAGCCCAGGGCAAAGTCCGTGCGTGAGTCTCGGTGATGTAGAAGACATCCAGGTGGGAGTTGAGACGGACCCGATCTCTGTAAATAGCCGGGATCAAACCGAGATAGATAGAGCGCTAAAGAGTTTTAAAGTGACAGAGATAAAGATAGAGAAAAATGCAGTAAGTGAGGATCAGATCAAGCAGATCGAAGCAAACTTTGTCAAGATGGGAGAGATCACTCAATCCGAAAACAGTGGGAACGTGGGAGTGACGATCAGCATCAATGGCACGATAGAAGTTGGAGGCAAGGTATATAAAGGTAGTAAAACAATACCGGGAGTCGCAACGATCTACTTGGTAGAACAAAAGGAAGAAAAAGATCTGAGCGGAGAAGATGTCAAAGTAGAGGTGAGCGCAGACCCGAAAAAGATCTCTGTGAATAGCCAGGATCAGACCGAGATAGAGAATGCACTAAAAGGATTTAAAGTGACAGAGGTAAAGATAGATGGAGATCCCGTAAATGAGGAACAGATCAAAGTAGACTTTGTCAAGATGGGAGAGATCACCCAATCCGAGAACAGTGGGAACGTGGGAGTGAGGGTGAGCATCAATGGGGCCGTAGAGCTTGATGGAAAAATATATAAAGGGAGTAAGACATTACCGGGAGTTGCAACGATCTATCAGGCAGAGAAAAAAGAAGAAAAAGATCTGGGCGGAGAAGATGTCAAAGTAGAGGTGAGCGCAGACCCGAAAAAGATCTCTGTGAA
>CANTEW010000022.1 GCA_947652925.1 uncultured Lachnospiraceae bacterium | reverse complement strand
ACGAAAGAAGTACTTGTCCCACCCGTGTTCATCGATGATGGTGTGTCATTTGTGGAGACAGTGGGGGTGGAGGTGGGGGTTTCCGACGCTGCGACTGTAGTATCTGATGGGGTGGGGGTGATGGCGATCGCAGTGGAATCATCGTCTTTTTTCCCGCATCCGTTTAGGAACAGGAAAAAGATGTTGATGCATAGGATCGTTGCGATTATTGATCTTTTTCTATTTTTCATGATTTACTCCCTTGACCATATTGTTTATACTCATCCTCATTATATTACGAAAAGGGATCCACCGCAAGTGAGTAATGAAAAAAATCATGAAGTTTTTGTGAAGGAAACATCTGGGCATTTACGAATATTTTATAAAAGAAAAAGTGCGCATTTGCGCTGGAGCCAAATAAAATGAAAGATTTCTTTGATCTGACAGGAAAAGGCATCGGTGCCGCGGTCATCGACACGGGGATCTTCCCGCATGTGGATCTCGGCGACCGCATCATTGCTTTTAAAGATATAGTACACGGAAAAGACCAGCCTTATGATGATAATGGCCATGGCACGCATATAGCAGGTATCCTGGGAGGGAGCGGGGGCGCTTCCCATGGGAGGTGCCGGGGAGTGGCGCCGGGATGCAGTTTTATTGGGGTCAAGGTCCTAGATAGACAGGGAAATGGAAATAAGGAGCATGTACTGGAGGCATTCCAATGGCTGATCGAGAACCAGAAAAGATACCATATCCGCATCGTTAATATATCTGTAGGGACGACCTACCGCAGCGACGGCGATCACAGGATCCTCATCCATGGTGTGGACCAGGTATGGGACGCTGGGATGGTGGTCGTGGCGGCGGCCGGCAACAGAGGACCGGGACCTGGAACGGTCACTGCCCCGGGCAGCAGCCGGAAAGTGATCACTGTGGGGGCCAGCGATATGCTCAGTGCCAGGTACGGCAGTTCGGGGAGCGGGCCTACATTGGAATGTGTGTGCAAGCCGGATATCGTGGCGCCCGGGATGCAGGTGCTGTCCTGTGCGCCCCAGAGGAGGGGGCGGCTGTATGTGAGAAAGAGCGGCACATCCATGTCCACCCCGGTGGTTTCCGGAGCGATCGCCAGGATGCTGGAATACGATCCGTCCCTTTCCAATGTGGAGATCAAGATGCTCTTAAAAGAAAGTGCTGTGGACGTGGGGTATCCCCAGAACCGGCAGGGCTGGGGCGTGTTCGATATGCAGCGTTTTTTTCAGGCATACAGACGTCTGTATGGACGGTGATACAAGAGCGTGACAGAGCTGTTGAGTCTTTTTAGGCTGATAGACAGATGATTCTTGACATAGACCCGGATTTGTAATATTGTATTTTTAAAACCAGATATCTGGCGTGATGCCTGTGGATGGAGTACTGGAGCGTGTTTGAAAACGATAGAGAAAGGGGGTTTATGGGATGAATAATGTTATGACAAAAGAGAGACTAGTGCAGATACTGGATCAGGCAGTCCAGGATGTGACGGAGTGTACTGCGGGGGTGCGTTTGTTCCAAGGAGGGCAGCCGCCGGAAAATGACCTTTGTACGATCCAGATCACCTTTGACAAAGGGTTCCGTACCAGTCTGACTCTCTGCGCCGATACTAGGCTGCTGTACCGTATGGCCTGCAATTCTTTTCATGAAGAATCGGTCAGTCCTGAGGATCTGGAAGAATTTAGCAAAGAATATTTCAATGTACTCTGTGGCAGGGTAGCAGGAGCTATGTTCCGTGCTACACGGATCCCGGCTCATTTTGGGCCGCCTGTGTTTTATCGTGGGAGCTATGAGCCCAAGGGGTGTGAGATACAATTTGTACTCACATATCGCAATGAGTATTCGGAAGGCGCACAGCTGATCCATCATGTGCCCTGTTCCGACGGGGATGGAGTTATTTCAAATGAAGAATAAGAGAAGGGGGTATATAAAATGAGCAAACGGATTATGGTGGTAGACGATTCCCGGCTGGTCCGGGTCCAGTTGGCTGACCTTTTGGAAGGTACGGATTATGAGATCGCAGCATATTGCCGGAGCGGCGAGGAGGCGATCGCCCAATATGATGAAGTAAACCCCGATCTGGTGACTATGGATATCATCATGCATGGGATGGATGGGCTGGAGGCTTCGAAGATCATCCTCAAAGAGCATCCGGATGCGAAGATCGTGATGCTGTCATCTCTGGCATATGATGATACTTATGAGAAGGCGAAGGAGGTCGGTGCAAAAGGTTTTGTGGATAAGCCTTTTCACAGGGAGCAGCTGCTCAAGGTATTGGGAGAGGTGTTCTGTTAGGAGAGGACGTTTTCTATGTTACTTACATGTCAGAACATCCAAAAGAGTTTTGGAGAAAAGACGATATTGGACCGGGTATCTTTTCATATAGAGGAACGGGAGAAGGCAGCGCTCATCGGCAGCAACGGGGCCGGGAAGACCACGCTCCTGCGGATCATCCGAAAGGAACTGGAGCCGGACGGGGGGCATGTAGTCCTGGCGAAAGGGGCTTCTCTGGGATATCTGGCCCAGCACCAGGATGTACAGGGCGGACGGACCATTTACCAAGAACTCCTGAAAGAAAAGCAGTACCTGCTGGATATAGAAGAGAAGATGCGCCGGACGGAAGCGGATATGAAGCAGGCAAAAGGGGCGGCTCTGGAAAAACTCATGGATACCTATGCAGATCTTACCCAGCGATTTGAACAGAACAACGGTTACGCCTGCCAGAGTGAGGTGACCGGGGTGCTGAAAGGGCTTGGGTTTTCACAAGAGGATCTCCATAAGCAGATATCCGATCTGTCCGGCGGGCAGAAGACCAGGGTCGCTCTGGGCTGCCTGCTCTTGGGGAAGCCGGATATCCTCCTCCTGGATGAGCCTACGAACCATCTGGATATGGATTCTATCGTATGGCTTGAGACGTACCTGCTGAATTATCCGGGGGCTGTCTTGATCGTCTCCCATGACCGGTATTTCCTGGACCGGATCGTGACGCGTGTCATTGAACTGGAACAGGGGAAGGCCATGGCTTTTTCGGGAAACTATACGGCGTTCAGCCAGAAGAAAGCCCAGGTCAGGGAAGCCCAGTACCGGGCGTATCAGAGTCAACAGCAGGAGATCCGCCACCAGGAAGAAGTCATCGCGAAGCTCCGCTCCTTTAACCGGGAAAAATCTATCCGGCGGGCGGAGAGCAGGGAGAAGAAGCTGGATAAGATCACCCCGCTTGAAAAACCTGTCCTGGAAGAGCAGACTATGCATATGCGCCTGGAACCGCGTATGGAGAGCGGGAAGGATGTATTGTCTGTACAAGATCTGGCAAAATCTTTTGGGACGGATAAGCTTTTTGAAGGGCTTTCCTTTGAAGTGAAACGGGGGGAGAGGGTGGCGCTGATCGGGGGCAATGGTACGGGAAAGACGACCATATTGAAGATGATCAATGGTCTTCTGGCGCCGGATCAGGGTGTCTGCAGCCTGGGATCGAGAGTACAGGTCGGGTATTATGACCAGGAGCATCAAGTCCTCCATATGGATAAGACGATCTTTGAGGAGCTATCGGATACTTATCCGACTCTGACAAATACGGAGATCCGCAATGTGCTGGCAGCTTTTTTGTTTACGGGGGATGATGTTTTCAAGGATATCTCTTCTCTGAGCGGCGGGGAGCGGGGGCGTGTGTCTCTGGCGAAACTGATGCTCTCAGAGGCGAATTTTCTGATCCTGGATGAGCCCACCAACCATCTGGACATCGCTTCCAGGGAGATCCTGGAGGAGGCTCTGAACAGTTATACAGGTACGCTCCTCTACGTCTCCCATGATCGGTATTTTATCGATCAGACGGCTACGCGGATCTTGGATCTGACGAATAAGGCTCTGGTCAATTATATAGGCGGCTACAGCCATTATCTGGAGAAAAGAGATGAGTTGACGGCCATATATGCTCCTGCCCAGGAAACAGACAAAGGAGCGGGGGAAGTCTCCCAGGAAAAGATATCCTGGCAGCAGAAAAAAGAAGAGCAGGCCAGGAAGAGGAAGCAGGAAAACGATCTGAAAAAGACAGAAAAAAGGATCGGTGGACTGGAGGAGCGGGACGCCGAGATCGACCAGCTGCTGTCCCAGCCCAAGATCGCCACAGACCCGCAGCAGTGCGCGGAACTCTCACAGGAACAGGGAGAGATCCGGAGGGAACTGGACGAACTCTATGAAAAATGGGAGAGTTTGGCGGAAGCTTTGGAGACTGCATAAAGATCATATAAAAAGAGCAGCTTCGGCGGATCTGTGCTGAGGCTGCTCTTTTTCTTATCATTTATATCCAGTTTTCATCGATCTCATCGGCCAGCCCATATGTCTTTGCTAAGGCGATGATCTCTCCTTTTATATCATTATCTAGATGTATTGTCTATGTTCTGCGCGATCGCCTGGATAAATGCCCGGCTGTTCAGGATGGTCGGGTCTGGGATCGTGGTCATCGCGGCCAGGTCCCCGGTCATCTTGCCCTCTTCAATGGTCTGCAGGGTGGCATGTTCCAGCTGATGGGCAAAGTCGGTCAATGCTTGGTTTTGGTCCAGTTCTCCTCTTTTTGCCAGAGCGCCTGTCCAGGCGAAAATAGTGGCCACCGGGTTGGTGGACGTCTCTTCGCCTTTTAAGTGACGGTAATAATGGCGCTGTACAGTCCCGTGTGCCGCTTCATATTCATGATAGCCGTGGGGTGAGACCAGCACAGAGGTCATCATGGCCAGCGAGCCGCAGGCGGAGGAGACCATATCGCTCATCACGTCCCCGTCGTAATTCTTGCATGCCCAGATGAAACCGCCTTCCCCTTTCATCACCCGTGCAACGGCGTCGTCGATCAGGGTGTAGAAGTATTCCAGATCTTCTTTTTCGAATCTATCTTTGAATTCCTCGTCATAGACTTTTTGGAAGATATCTTTAAAATGGTGGTCATATTGCTTGGAAATGGTGTCTTTTGTGGCAAACCATACGTCTTGTCTGGTGTCCAGACCGAAATTCAAGCAGCTCCTGGCGAAACTCTCGATGGACGCGTCCAGATTGTGCATGCCCTGTACAACGCCGGGTCCTTCAAACTGGTGGATCAGTTCTTTTGTCTGTGAACCGTCAGCGGCTGTATAGACCAGCTCTACTCTGCCTGGTCCGGGGATCCGCATCTCGGCGTTCTTGTACACATCCCCGTAGGCGTGTCTGGCCAGGGTGATCGGTCTTTTCCAGTTTTTCACAGCGGGTTCTACGCCCTTTACCAGGATGGGGGCACGGAAAACGGTGCCGTCCAGCAGGGCGCGGATCGTACCGTTGGGGCTTTTCCACATTTTTTTCAGTTTGTATTCGTCCATGCGGGCGGCGTTGGGGGTGATCGTGGCACATTTTACGGCTACTTTGTGTTTTTTTGTGGCTTCGGCAGCGTCTATCGTCACCTGGTCGTCTGTCTCATTTCGATGTTCCAGTCCCAGGTCATAGTATTCTGTGTTGAGATCCACATAGGGCAGCAGCAGTTCTTCTTTGATCATCTGCCACAAGATCCGGGTCATCTCATCTCCATCCATCTCTACAATGGGGGTGTTCATTGTGATCTTACTCATATTGTCCATTCTCCTCTGAGCATGTTTGAAAACCCTCTAAAAAAATACCGGATCACGGATCGCACCCGGACCCCTTAAAACGCTTTCTAAAAGAGCAGGTATCTTATTATCTGTAGATCTATAGTGTTCAGGGGGTATTTTAGGTTTTCAGACTAGTCCGTTTGCTTGTTCATTTACCTTTTTCATTATATATGCCGATACAGAGCCTAGTCAATGACTTTTCTCACGAAATATCCGGGCCGGACAGCGTGTTATTGTATACATTTTTTTGATAAAGCAAAAAGATCTGTGCCTTTTCATCCATCGGCACAGATCTTTGACGATCTTATCTGTATACAGTCTTATCTGGAACGGTCTTCGTAAGCGACCAGGGAGATCTTCTTGCCCAGGTCCCTGCTGAGCTTGCTCTCCATATCCTGGATCTGGCTGCAGGTGTTCCCTGTCAGGTCCGCGACACAGAAATCTTCTGCGCGGACGGTGTTTTCCATGGCGTCCATCTGGGAACGGCAGTTACTCGGCATCTCAGCGGCTGAACGATAGCCCATTGTCTCCATTGTGTTTTCCTCCTTTTGTCACTGGAACATCTGCTCCACATAGTCCCGCATCTGTTCTCTGCTCTCTACTTTCCTTGCTCCGTCGATATATGTTTCCTGTTCAGATCTGGAGAGCTTGGAAAATCTGTTCAAGGCGTCGGCGTGCATGGCTAATTCCATGGTAAAGCCGATAGGGAGTACCTCATCGTTGATCATATTCATCACCTCGGGATTAGTATTGACAGAATGCAGATATTTATCCATTGTGGAAAATTGGTTTTTGCGGTAAGATTATCCAATGATCAAAGAGTCCGATGTAAGGAGGTGCAGTGGATGATACCTTATGAACATTTTACACAATATTATGAAACGGATCAGATGGGGATCGTACACCATTCTAATTTTATACGCTGGCTGGAGGAAGCCAGAGTGTGTTTTATGGATCAGATGGGATTTGGGTATGACAGGATGGAACGGGAAGGGGTCTTCTCACCGGTGGTAGAGGTTTCTTGTCAGTATAAGAAAATGGTCCATTTCCACGAATGTGTGCAGATCACTGTGCGTGTGAAAAAATATAACAGTGTGCGTCTGTATCTTGACTATGAGATCGTCGGGAAAGATGGACAGTGCTTATGTGCCACAGCCAGCAGCACCCATTGTTTTGTGGACAGAGAGGGTCAGATCGTGATGCTGAAGAAAGTCTGTCCGGAACTGGACCAGAAGCTGAAGGAGTCATTGTAGATCTGGTCTTTTACAAAAGATGCCGCCGGGAGGTGCGGCCATATATCTCCCGGCGGTGTTTGGCATGCGGTCAAAATCTGAAATCTCTTTTTCCCGCTTCGATCTCCTTGAGGTTCTTGGCGGCGATCTCTTTCGTCTTTTCTCTGGGGATCTTCTCCAATTCTTCCTGGATCACTTTCTCGCCTTTGGCCCGGGTATCTGGGGAGGCATAGTCTTCCAGGTATTCTTTCAGGGTCATGAGGGCGTTTGGCTGGCAGCAGTTGGCGATCTGGCCGGATTTTACCAGGGACATGAAGCGGTCTCCGGTGCGGCCTTCTCTGTAACAGGCAGTACAGAAGCTGGGGATATAGCCCAGTTCCAGCAGCCAGTTTACCACCTGGTCAAGGGAACGGCGGTCGGTCACGTCAAACTGAGCAGAGTTTTCTTCCTCAGGTTCTTCTTCCACATAACCGCCCACACTGGTGCGGGAGCCGCCGCTGATCTGGGAGATGCCCAGGTCTAATACTTTTTCCCGGCAGGTCTTGGACTCTCTTGTGGAGATGATCATGCCCGTATAAGGCACGGCGATACGGATGACGGCCACGATCTTCTGGAAAGTTTCGTCGTCGATGGCGTTTTCAAAATCGTCAGTGGAGATATCATCTGCCGGACAGATACGGGGTACGCTGATCGTGTGGGGGCCTACTCCCATAGCTGCTTCCAGGTGTTCCGCGTGCATCAGGAGACCCACGAAGTCATAACGGTATGTGTTCAGTCCGAAGAGTACGCCGCAGCCCACATCGTCGATCCCCGCTTCCATCGCCCGGTCCATGGCCTCAGTATGATAGGCATAATCGCTCTTGGGACCTGTGGGATGGAGGGCTTCGTAGTTCTCTTTGTGGTAAGTTTCCTGGAATAAGATATATGTGCCGATCCCGGCTTCTTTTAATTTCCGGTAATTTTCTACGGTGGTGGCGGCGATGTTCACATTGACCCTGCGGATCGCGCCGTTTTTGTGTTTGATGCTGTAGATGGTCTTGATACTCTCCAGCACGTATTCGATCGGGTTGTTCTTGGGGTCTTCCCCGGTCTCCAGCGCCAGCCGCTTGTGGCCCATGTCCTGGAGGGCGATCACTTCCCGGCGGATCTCTTCCTGGGTCAGCTTCTTGCGGGCGATGTGTTTATTTTTTGCATGGTAGGGACAGTACACGCAGCCGTTGATGCAGTAGTTGGAGAGGTAGAGGGGGGCGAACATCACGATACGGTTGCCGTAAAATTTTTCTTTGATCTCTTTTGCGACTTTGTACATCTTCTCGATCAGGTCGGGCTGGTCACATTCCAGGAGCAGGGCGGCTTCCCGGTGGCTCAGGCCTTTGCAGTCCCGTGCCCGTTCGATCAGCTGTCCGATCAGTTCCCGGTTGCCTTTATTCTTCTCGGCATACTCCAGGGTATCCAGGATCTCTTGGTGGTCGATGAATTCTGTTGCTTTTTTTGATCTTACGTTATACATAGTTTCCTCCATATGTGTGATATTTATATTTATGATACCGGATAGTCTCCTCTGGCGCAGACGATCCGGTATCCGATCTCTTCCATCTGTCTTTTTAACAGGTCTATGGACTCCGCAGCTTCCAGGCCTGTGGCGATCTTATTGTCGTAGAGCAGGTATTTTTCTCTGACCCCGGAGGGGGAGAGGTTGGGCATGACCACGTTGCAGCCTGCCAGTATCCCCAGTTTCCGTCCGTCCGGGTGCAGTGTGCCCAGGGCGGTGGTGGACGGCAGCAGGACCTTCGGCAGCATCAGGCGGATCAGTGCCAAAAGAAATAAAGTAAGGTCCAGGTCTCCGTTTGGCTCATTGGCAAAGGGTGTGTCCTGATGGCTCAAAAAGGGGCCGATACCCACCATGTGGGGGGAAAGTCCCCGAAGGAACAGCAGGTCCTCCACAAGGTGCGCGTATGTCTGTCCGGGAGAGCCCACCATGAAGCCGGCGCCGACCTGGTATCCGATCTCTTTTAAGTCCCTGAGGCATGTTTTCCTGTCCTCCAGGGAAAGGTCCTGGGGGTGGAGCTTCCGGTAATGCTCCTCAGTAGCCGTCTCGTGGCGGAGCAGATAACGGTCGGCCCCCGCATCGTACAATTTCTGATAACTTTCGAAAGTGCGTTCTCCAAGGGAGAGGGTGACGGCGCAGTCAGGGAATTCTCTCTTGATATCTTTGATGACCGCGGTGAGGATCTCATCTGTATACCACCCGTCTTCTCCGCCCTGCAGCACGAATGTGCGGAATCCCAGCTGGTATCCGTCTCTGCAGCAGTCCAGGATCTGGTCAGGAGTGAGCCGGTAGCGGCTGGCCTTTCTATTCTCTCTGCGGATCCCGCAGTAGTAACAATTGTTTTTACAATAGTTGGTGATCTCCACCAGGCCGCGGATATAGATATCTTTACCATAGATCTGCCGGCGTACCTTGACAGCTTCTTCCATGGCATATTCCTGCGTGGCGGGGTCCCGCCGGGAGAGCAGTGTGAGGAATCCCTCTCTGTCCAGGGTGTGTTCTTCTCTTAATCTGTCAATATACTCTTTCATGGCTTGTCCTGGACCTTAGAATATACAGTCTTGCTGGTGATGCCCGGGAGCATGCCGATCTTGCCGGACAGAGCGCTGATCACATCCTGGGGCGCATCCAGGATGGCGCAGATGACGGATACTTCTTTTGGTCGATAGGGTACGCCCATCCGACCGACCAGGTAGTCCCCGAACTCGTGGAGCAGGCGGTTCAGATCGTCGGCAGAATCTCTGTCCTCTACGATGATCGTGATGACCGCGATCCGCGTATCTTTTCTATTTTCCATATTTTTTTCTTCCTTTCTTGATCCCAATAAAAAAACGCCCAAAAAGGGCGCAGATGTTCTGAAATGATGATCACATGTGTCAGCCCTTTCCCCTCAGGAGTTTGATCTGGTCTTAACCCTTTAGAGTCTGGTCACTTTTTATTTGTCACCATTTTAACATAGGTAAGGGAGATGTGCAAGGATCAATTTGAAATGTGAAGTGTTTGTGATGGATAGAAGAGTAGTCTTGTGGCTCTCCTAAAAATCTGTTATGATAGAGGGCAATGGATCGGGAACGATATCTTTTGATCCAGGGGAGGTCTTATATTTATGAAAAAACGTGTGATCATCATCGGAGGGATCGCAGCCGTCATCGGATTGTTGGGAGCAGGAGCCTGGTTTTTCTTGAAAGGGCGTCCTGCGGCTGGGGATGATGTGGCCTATGTGACGACTGTAAGGTCTATGATCGGAGAAGATATATCTGGTACGCAGAACCGCTATGCCGGGGTTGTGGAGCCGCAGAAGACTGTGGAAGTAAAATTAGATACGGGACGCGTTGTCCAGCAGCTCATGGTGGAGGAAGGACAGACGGTGAAAGCTGGGGATCAGCTTTTTGCCTATGATATCAGCTCCGGGGAGGAACAGCTCGCCACAGCAAAGCTGGAGCTGGAGCGGTTGAAGACAGAGGCGATCAGTTATCAGGAGCAGATCAACACATATCAGCGGGAGAAGGAAAAAGCGTCCCAGGAAGATCAGCTCTCTTACACCATCCAGATCCAATCGGCCCAGATGGATCTGAAGAAGAATGAGTACGATCAGAAGAGTAAAGCGGCAGAGATCGAAAAGTTGGAGAAAGTGGGTGATTCGCCGATCGTGACCAGTGAGATCGACGGAATCATAAGATCGATCAATAAGGATGTCATGGGGAGTGGAGAGAGTTCTCTGGACTCTGAGCCGGGATCTTCCAGTGGGAAGACGACTTTTATCACTATATTGGGCACGGGGAATTACCGGGTAAAAGGGAAAGTGAATGAGCAGAACAGGGGGAGCATCATAGAGGGGGAACCTGTGATCATCCGTTCCCGGGTGGACCCTCAGGTGATCTGGAAAGGCGTGATGGGGGAAGTGGACACGGAGCATCCTGCCAGCAGCGGGGAAGACAGCAGTTACAGTATGATGGACGGAGGGGGCGAGGATGATCAGCAGACCACGTCATCTTCCTATCCTTTTTACGTGGATCTGGATGTGACAGAAGGTCTGATGCTGGGACAGCATGTATATATAGAGATGGACTATGGACAGGGAGAGCAAAAAAAAGGTATCTGGATCAATGAGTTTTATATCGGGGATCTGGAGGGTGATGCCTATGTATGGGCTTCCAACGGTCAGGACAGGCTGGAGAAACGTTCTGTCACGCTGGGTGACTACGACCAAGAGCTGGGAGAATATGAGATCGTAGAAGGCTTGACGAAAGATGACTGTATCGCATTTCCCTCAGAGTCTCTGAAAGAAGGGATGGCTGTGGAGATCAGCGATCAGATGCAGATCCCGACAGAGGATCAGGAAGGGATGGAAGATCAAGGGCCGCAAGGCGCTGAGGAAGTCATAGACGAGAGCGGTGTATACCCGGGGATGGATGGGGGAGACCAGGGTGTGGGACTGCCTCCCGATACAGTCGAAGATGCAGGTCCCCCGGATATGGAGGTGGCGCCCTGATGATCTTAGAGATGAGAAAGATATATAAAGAATATCAGCAGGGGAAATTGGTCGTCCCTGTCCTGAAACACGTGGACTTTACGATGGAAGAGGGAGAGTATGTGGCCATCATGGGGCCGTCTGGCTCAGGGAAGACGACGCTGATGAATATCATCGGCTGTCTGGACAAAGCGACTTCCGGGGAGTTTTACATGGATGGGCAGGATGTGGACAAGTGTTCGGAAAATGAGATGTCTGATCTTCGCCTGCATAAACTGGGGTTTGTTTTCCAGAGTTTCCATCTGCTCCCACGGCAGACAGCTCTTGAGAATGTGGAGATGCCGCTGAATTATGCCGGAGTACCGAAAAAAGCCCGGAAAGAACGGGCTTTCCGGGCGTTGGAACGGGTAGGGCTGGCAGACAGGGTGACGTTTCGTCCCAATCAGCTGTCCGGTGGCCAGATGCAGCGGGTGGCCATCGCTCGTGCAATGATCCGAAGATCCTCCTGGCTGATGAACCAACAGGCGCTCTGGATTCCAAATCCAGTACCCAGGTGATGGATCTGTTCCAGAGATTAAATGATGAAGGCGTGACCATCCTGATGATCACCCATGATCCGGAGATCGCAGAGTATGCAGGGCGCACTGTCCTGATCCGGGATGGTGAGCTGACGGAGAAAGGGGGGAGCGGCCATGGGGAAAGGACATAGCATCCGCAAAAAGCTCCTGTTCGTCTTGCTGGGAGCAGCGGCGGTCTGTGCTGTATTTGCCGGAGTGGGGATCGTAGCCAAAAGAGCGCATGCGACCACTGTAAAAGTGATCCCGGTCGCAGATCTGGACCAGACAGGATTCTATGGGGAGGGGGAGTCCACGCTTTACGGTGAAGTGACTTCCAGTGTGACCCAGAAAGTGGAACTGGTACAGGATGCGATCATCTCCCAGGTATATGTGAAAGTGGGCGATCGTGTCAGACCAGGCGATAAGCTGCTCACTTATGATATGACCTTGAAGCAGTTGGAACTGGAGTTGGCCAGACTGCAGAAACAAAATCTGGAGAATAAGCTGGCCCAAGCCAGGAGCCGTTTGGAGAGCCTGGAAAACGGAGGGCCGATCACAGATCCGGAGGAAGAAGATCACGTCCCTGCCGATGATGGGGACGATGACGAAGAGGCTTTGTACAGCCCTTATCTGAGAGCGTCCAGCCAGCTCCCTTTACGTGTGGTCGCCGCTATCGTGAGCGGACAGATGTCTCCTGTCTTGTATGAGCTGCTGGATCATGACTCTATACCTTACCGGGGGACGGGGAGCGAAGAAGACCCTTATCGTTTCCTGTGTACAGGGAGCAAAGAGGGGGTTGTGGTCAAAGGCTCTTTTTTCAATAAAATGGCTGGTTACGATGCAGCGGGGACTGAGAGAGAAGAGGGCAGAGGGGCCTGCTGGTATCGTCTGGAATTCCATGAAAATGACCAGATCGCTGATGTGGAAGATCCGGGTCTGTCCCTGCGGGGGTATTACGTGCGCCAGGGGGGCGCGCTGTCCGATCCGGATGATGAGAAGATCTTCACCCTGGAGGGCGCTGGCCAGACAGAAGACGGTGAGAGTGTGCTGACTGCCACACCAGAGCCTGGGATCACCGGCCCGAATGAGGAGATCGACGAAGAGGAAGAGGACGACTGGGAAGACGATGACTGGGAGGATGATGGACTAGAGGAGCCGTCCATGACCCGGGAAGAGGCTATCAAATACCAGAAAAATAATATCTTGGCTTATGAGCTGGACATCCAGAAAAAAGCCCTGTCCATCTCTAAGTTAGAAAAAGAATTGGAGGATGAGACAGCGACCAGTACCATGGAAGGCGTGGTGACGGTCGTGGGAGATCCCCAGACAGGAGAGTCAGAGGGGGATGGTTTCATCGAGATCGAGAGTGATGATGGATATTATATCAAAGGCACTCTGGGGGAATTGATGCTGGAGCAGGTAAAAGTCGGGGATCGGATCATAGGCGAGACTTACGAGAGCGGGTTCAGTTTTACAGCGGAGATCCGGGAGATCGCGTCTTATCCTTCTACCAATGACCAGGATCAATATGACATGGGGATGGGAAATCCAAATGTATCTGCTTATCCTTTTGTAGCGCATGTGACAGAGGATCTGGATCTGGAAAATGGTGAGAGTGCTGACCTGAAGATCGGAAAAGAACAGCAGCCAGATGCAGGGGCTGTTTATCTGGATCCTGCCATGGTCCGCACGGAAGGCGGCCAGTATTATGTATATAAAGAGGATGGCGGGAGATTGAAGAAGCAGCTGGTCACGGCAGAAAAGAGCAGTGACGGCTTTGTGGTCACCGTGACCAAAGGCCTGAGCAGAGATGATAAGATCGCATTTCCTTATGGATCGGGGGTAGAAGATGGAGCTGAGACAGAAGAGGGCACTGTGGAAGATCTGTACGGTTATTGAGGATCGGGCGGAGGGAGTTTATGTTAGAAAATATAAGGCTGGCTTTTCAAGGCATCTGGACGCATAAGATGCGTTCTTTCCTCACGATGCTGGGGATCATCATCGGTATCGCTTCGATCATCTCTATTGTTTCGACTATCAAAGGTACCAGCGAACAGATCAAGGAGCAGCTGATCGGGGCAGGGAATAATGCGGTAAAAGTCCTTCTGTATGATGGGAGTTCTGAGTATGACGCTTCCTGGGGCATGACCAGCAGTGCGGCGCTCCCCCAGATCACAGAAAAACAAAAAGAAGAGATAAGAGAATTGGCGGATGTGGAGGACTGTACATTTTTCTACAACCGGGGTTACTCTGAGAGCGTTTACTATATGGACCGGAGCATGCAGGGGGGGAAAGTGTATGGGATCGATCAGGATTATCTGGATACCTGCGGCTATGTGATACAGGCGGGCAGAGGATTTGTGGAAGAGGATTATGATGGATACAGGAAAGTAGTCCTGCTGGATCAGGAGGCGGTGGACAGTCTGTTCCAGGATGAGATGCCTCTGGGAAAGACGATAGAGATCAAAGGTGAGCCCTTTGTGGTAGTGGGGGTCTATGCCCAGGCGGAGACTTTCCAGCCGATCATCAATGATTATCAGGAGTATTATACGTATTATGGGAATGCGGGGACAGGGACGATCTTAGTCCCCAATGTGGACTGGCCGATCATCTATAAATATGATGAGCCGGAGAATGCGGTGCTGAAAGCGGCCAATACTGAAGCTATGACGAAAGTGGGGGATAAAGCGGCGAAGATCCTCAACAAGGCGATGGAGGATAATACCCAGATCAAATACAAATCCAATGACAACCTGGAAATGGCAAAAAAACAGCAAAACCTCAGTCAGAGTACCAACGGACAGCTTCTATGGATCGACAGTATCTCCCTTCTGGTGGGCGGGATCGGAGTGATGAACATCATGCTGGTCTCCGTCACAGAAAGGACCAGTGAGATCGGGCTGAAAAAAGCTATCGGAGCGAGAAAAAAACGGATCTTATTCCAGTTCCTGACAGAGGCTGCCGTACTCACCAGTCTGGGCGGGATCGTGGGGGTGGTATCCGGGATCGTACTGGCCAATGTCATATCCAGGATGGCAGGGATCCCCATAGCGATCAGTATCCCCGCCATCGTGGCATCGGTCGGTTTTTCCATGGTCATCGGACTTGTGTTCGGACTCCTGCCCTCGATCAAGGCTGCAAATCTGAACCCGATCGAAGCATTGCGCCGGGATTAGAATCCTAATTTTTCACCGGTGAGCACGACTGTGATCCGGCCGGGTATCCGGGAGATGCGGGTGACCAGAGTCTGGCAGCAGATGGAGCCGGGACTCTGGCAATCCGCACAGACGCCTGTCTTAGAGCAGGGGGTGTCTGCTTTTACCCGCAATGCATTGGGCGGCGCAGCCATCAAGTGTACCCGGCGGATCGCCTCATCCACATCTGTGCAGAGTTTATCCATACTGGCCAGTATGATGACTTTGTCCGGTCCGTAGGATAAGCAGGCGACCCGGTTGCCCAGACCGTCGATATTGACCAGTTGGCCGTCTAAAGTGAAAGCATTCGTACTCATCAGGAAGAAGTCGGCACATACGATCTCCCCGTAGATCTTCTTCTGTTCCTGTGGGTCGCTGGAACGGTGCCGGTCGATCGTCCGGTAGTCGCCATTCTTGACTGCATCCATCACACCAGACTCTTCCATAGACAGAGAGCCGCCCCAGGCGACGGAGGCTCCTTTTGGTATCAGGGAGAGGACTTGTTCTTTTGCTCTTTCTACTGTATCGCAGTAGAAGAAGTCTATTTGCCGTTTTTCAAAATTTTTCTTGAGCGTAGCGGCGATCTTTTCGTAGTTTTCTGATCTGTATGACATATGTTATCTCCTTTCATCTGTCTATCGATAGGTGGTCGCGAAATGCCCTTTCCAATGACCGACTCGTGATATCTGGGAAGGGTTTCGCGATCGCCTGGTCTATCAACACTCTTCCGCGATCGTATATAAGAGTTCTTCAGATTCTTCCCATCCCAGACAGGGGTCGGTGATGGATTTTCCATAGATATGGTCCCCGCCGATCTTCTGGTTCCCGCCGACGATATAACTCTCTATCATCACGCCTTTGACGAGTTCCTGGATGTCTTTATTGACTTTACGGCTGTGGAGGATCTCTTTGGTGATCCGCACCTGCTGCTCATATTGTTTGTTGGAATTGGAGTGGTTCACGTCAACGATCGTGGCCGGATTTTTCAGATCCCTCTGGCCGTATTTTTCCAGGAGGAGCTGGAGGTCTTCATAGTGATAATTGGGGATGGAGTCTCCGTGTTTGTTCACGGCGCCCCTTAAGATCGTATGTGCCAGGGGGTTGCCTGTTGTCTTGACTTCCCATCCCCTGTAGATGAAGTCATGGCCGGCCTGTGCGGCGACCACTGAATTGAGCATGACGCTGATATCTCCGCTGGTAGGATTTTTCATCCCGGCGGGTACTTCCATTCCGCTGACCGTCAGGCGGTGCTGCTGGTCTTCCACGGAACGGGCGCCCACGGCCACATAAGAGAGGATGTCTGACAGATAACGGTAATTTTCCGGATAGAGCATCTCATCGGCACAGGTGAAGCCGCTCTCCTCAATGACCCGCATGTGCATCTTGCGGATCGCCAGGATACCGGTGAGCATATCTGGTTTTTTCTCCGGGTCCGGCTGGTGTACCATGCCTTTATAGCCTTCTCCTGTGGTCCTGGGCTTGTTGGTATAGACCCGGGGGATGATCAGTACTTTATCTGCGATCTTATCCTGCACTCGGCGCAGGCGGCTGACATAATCACATACGGCGTCTTCATTATCGGCGGAACATGGCCCGATGATGGCCAGGAATCTCTCGGATCTGCCGGTAAATACGTCCTGGATCTCCTGGTCCCGCTGTATCTTCAGTTGACGGACCTTTTCTGAGATCGGATACTGTCCCCGTATCTGGGCTGGGGTTGGCAGTTTGGTGACGAATTCAAATCCCATGATCTTTCTCCTTTGCATTTTTAGTCGTTTTTCATTATAATACATTCTCCACCTGTTGTCGATCACAGATCCGCCTGAGGCAGGATGATCCCCATACAGGCTAAGATCGCCAGATAGAGTGCGCTGCACACACACATCTCGATACCCAGGGAGACGATGGCGGGCAGGGAATGGAACACACGGAGGATATTTGAAAAAAACAGAGTGCTGCCCAGGGCGATCCCCATAGCGATGGCAGGTTTTAACAGCCAGCATATGGTGTCGAACTGGAGCTGGCAGTAATGGCGCAGTGCGCCTATGTTCAGAGCGGCAAGGACCAGTTCGCTGGCCAAAAGTCCCCACAGATATCCCTGGATCCCCTGGAACGGGACGACGAAGATGACCATGAAGATGCGCAGGCTGACACCCAGTGTGTTGTTGATAAAGCAAAGCCCTGTCTTTCCCAGGCCCTGGAGGATGCTGGAGAGCGTGGCGTCCATATATAAGAATGGGCAGATAAAAGATAAGGTACGGATGAAAAGTCCGGCGGTGCTGTTGTGGAACAGGCATACGCCCAGCCGCGGCCCGTAGAAAAAGAAGATCCCTGTGCTGAAGATCCCCAGGAGGAGACAGTACTTTAAAGTGGAACCCACCGTCCAGCGGATCGTGCGCATGTTCCCCCGGGCCTGTGCCTCGCTCACAGAGGGCAGCAGCATGACCGAGACAGCACTGGTGATCGTGGAGGGGAACAGCACCAGGGGCATGGCCATGCCGTTTAATGTGCCGTAGATGCTCAGGGCCTGTGTTGCATCCAGTCCTGCCAGGCGCAGACGGCTGGGGATCAGGATGGCTTCCACGCTGTTAAGGAGGGTGAGTAGCACCCGGTTGGCGGTCACAGGGGCAGACATGGGGAGGATGTCTTTCAATATCTTAAAAGGGCGCCGGATACTGACAAGGGAAAAATCCTGTGTCTGCAAGTTCCAGGTGATGACAGCCAGGGAAAAGAGCATGGAGACTAGTTCGCCGCATAGTAAGCCGATGACAGCGATCACAGGCGTGGGTTCCAGTCCCTTGGACAATATGACCGTATAGGCCAGGTATGTGGCGGCCACCCGCGCTGTCTGTTCCAATAACTGGGAGGCGGCAGGCAGGCCGGTCTTTTTGCGGGCAAAAAAATACCCGCTGACACAGGTATGTATCACGCCCATGGGGATGCTGTAAGCCATCAGCCGCAGCATGGGCAGGGTCCGCGGCTCCATCAGGATCTTTTCGCTCAGGAAAGGCGCGAAACGGTACATGGCCCAGGCAGTCACACCGGACAAGGCCAGGGAGTAGAGCGTGCCCACGGCAAAAGTGCTGTTGGCTCCCTGGGGATCGTCCAGAGCCATCTTTGCAGAGACAAAGCGGGAGATCGCTGTCTGGATCCCCATCACGGTCAGCGCATAACAGAGCATGTTCAGGGGAAAAATGAGTTGGTAGATACCCATCCCTTCCGCACCAATGGCGTGGGAGAGGAATATTCTATAAAAAAAACCTATCATTCTGGTCAATAACCCGGCGGCTGTCAGGATGAAAGCGCCCCGGATCAAACGTCGTCCATTTCCCATATCCTATTTTCTGATCTCTTTCCATCAGTCTTTGTTGACAGTATATTCTGAAAAGCATCTTGACAGAACAGGGGGATAGTGATACATTTATAGCTGAAATCCGATTAAAATACTCGGAATTAGGAGGCGGGGTGTGGGATGAAGCTATCAACGAAGGGAAGATACGGACTGCGGGCGCTGATCGATCTGGCAGTCTATTGTACAGAAGAGGCTGTTTCCATACAGAGCATAGCCAAACGCCAGAACATTTCCGACCGTTACCTGGAACAACTGATGGGGAAATTAAGGCGGGCGGGTCTTGTGGTCAGCGTCAGGGGCGCGGGCGGAGGTTATCGCCTGGCCAGGCCTGCAGAGGAGATATCCGTGGGCGAAGTGCTGCGTGCCCTGGAGGGGAACCTGGATGCGGTCACTTGTCCCGGCAACGGCGATGAACAGGGCTGTGAGGACGCGGACGTGTGCGTGACCCGCTATGTATGGAAACGGATCAACGACAGCATCACCCAGGCTGTGGACAGCATCATGATCCAGCAGCTGGTGGAAGAGAGCCGGAGGATCCAGGAAGAAAGAGGCCAGATCTGCTCTCAGTCGTGTGAAAATAAGAATGGAGGCAAACAATGAAAAAAATGATCTATCTGGATAATGCAGCGACGACGAAGACAGCGCCGGAAGTTGTAGAAGCCATGCTGCCTTATCTTTCAGAGAATTATGGGAATCCATCCAGCGTCTACGGCCTGGCAGGGACCAGCAAGGAGGCGGTCGCCCAGGCCAGGGAGACGATCGGAGGGATCTTGGGAGCTGACGCCAAAGAGATATATTTTACCGGGAGCGGTACGGAAGCAGATAACTGGGCGCTGGTAGGCGCTTACGAGGCATATAAGGAAAAAGGGGACCATATCATCACCACCAAGATCGAGCATCATGCTATCCTGCATACCTGTGAGTATCTGGAAAAGACGCGCAAAGCCCGGGTCACCTATCTGGATGTGGATGAGAACGGGATCGTGGATCTGGAAGGACTGGAGAGAGCGATCACGCCGGAGACGATCTTGATCTCCGTCATGTATGCCAATAACGAGATCGGGACCATACAGCCCATCCGGGAGATCGGGATGATCGCCAGGGAACACGGCATCTTGTTCCATACAGATGCAGTACAGGCATTCGGACAGCTCCCGATCGACGTAGATGCAGACAACATCGACATGCTCAGTTCCAGCGCCCATAAGATCAACGGGCCTAAAGGGATCGGATCCCTCTATATCCGCAAAGGCTTAAAACTCCGCTCATTCATCCATGGAGGCGCCCAGGAGAGAAAGCGCCGGGCAGGGACGGAGAATGTGGCCGGGATCGTGGGTTACGGCTGTGCAGCGAAGCGGGCGGCGGACACGATGGAAGAGAGGACAAAGAGGGAACAGAGTCTGCGGGATCATCTGATCCGGCGGATCATGAAGGAGATCCCTTATGTGCGTCTGAACGGGGATCCGGTGAAGCGCCTTCCGAACAATGTGAATGTGAGCCTGCAGTTCATCGAGGGGGAATCCCTGCTGATCATGATGGACATGGAAGGGATCTGTGTCTCCAGCGGTTCTGCCTGTACATCAGGCTCCTTAGATCCTTCCCATGTGCTGCTGGCCATCGGCCTGCCCCATGAGATCGCCCATGGTTCGCTGCGGTTCACACTGGGAGAGGATACCACGAAAGAGGATCTGGATCATGTGGTGGATCGATTAAAGGGGATCGTAGAGCATCTGCGGGCTATGTCGCCGCTTTATGAAGATTTTGTAAAAAAAGGAAAAAAAGCATAAATTATATACCGATCGGAGGGAAAAAGATGTATAGTGAAAAAGTGATGGATCATTTTCAAAATCCAAGGAACGTAGGAGAGATCGAGAACGCCAGCGGCGTAGGGACTGTAGGCAATGCAAAATGCGGGGATATCATGCGGATCTACCTGGATATCGGGGAAGACCAGGTGGTCAATGACTGTAAATTCAAGACTTTCGGCTGCGGGGCCGCCGTTGCCACCAGCAGTATGGCCACAGAGCTGGTCAAAGGAAAGACCGTACAGGAAGCTCTGGAAGTGACCAATAAAGCCGTGATGGATGCGCTGGACGGCCTGCCCCCGGTGAAAGTACATTGTTCCCTTCTGGCAGAGGAAGCTATACATGCGGCGTTGTGGGATTACGCAGAGAAGAACCACATCAAGATAGAGGGTCTGGAAAAGCCCAAGTCTGATATCCATGAAGGGGAAGAAGCGGAAGAGGAAGAATACTAGATGGCGAAAAAAAGAGTGGTCGTGGGCATGTCCGGAGGCGTAGATTCCTCCGTGGCTGCCTATCTGCTCCAAAGATCCGGTCATGAGGTGATCGGGGTGACCATGCAGATCTGGCAGGAAGAGGAGACAGTCTCCATAGAGGAGAATGGGGGCTGCTGCGGGCTCACCGCTGTGGAAGACGCCAGACGGGTGGCCCAGGAGCTGGGGATCCCCCACTATGTCATGAATTTCAGACGGGAATTCCAGGAGCATGTGATCGATCGGTTTGTGGATCAATACGTGAAAGGCAGGACACCCAATCCCTGTATCGAATGCAACCGCCATGTGAAATGGGGTTCTCTTCTGGAACGGAGCCTGGGACTGGGGGCGGACTACATCGCCACAGGACATTATGCTCGAGTGCGTCATCTGGAAAACGGACGGTATGCCCTGCAGTCCTCCGTCACTGCCGAAAAAGATCAGACGTATGCTCTCTACAGTCTGACCCAGCATCAGCTGGCACATACTCTGATGCCGGTGGGAGAGTATACAAAGGGAGAGATCCGGCAGATCGCAGATGGGGCAGGGCTGCCTGTGGCGCAGAAACCGGACAGCCAGGAGATCTGTTTTGTACCGGACAACGACTACGCCGGATTCATCGACCGGACTTTGCCGGAACCTGTGCCGCCGGGAGACTTTGTGGATACAAGGGGAGAGAAGATCGGAAGGCATAAAGGCATCACCCATTATACCATCGGACAGCGCAAAGGACTCGGCCTGGCTATGGGACATCCTGTATTTGTAGCCGCTATCCGTCCAGAGAGTAACGAGGTGGTCATTGGGGAGCCTGCGGATATCTTTGCACCAGCTCTCCGATGCGGTCATATCAACTATATGGCCTGCGGGGAGTTCGAGGAAGGGATGGCTGTCAGGGCTAAGATCCGCTATAACCACAGGGGGGCGGCCTGCCGCTTATATAAAGTGTCCCCGGATGAGATCCTCTGCCGTTTTGAAGAACCCCAGAGGGCAGTCACGCCCGGACAGGCGGTGGTCTTTTATCAGGACGATATGGTCCTGGGCGGCGGTGTGATCCAGAGAGCAGAGACAGATATTTGATCGTAGATAAAGTAGATGGATAACGGAGAGGGCAGATGACGGGTTTAACACAGGATCAGGTGCAGCAGCAGATAGAAGCTGGCAATGTGAATATCAATGAGAATCCCAATACCAGGACGTATAAGCAGATCATCCTTGAGAATACGCTGACTTTTTTTAACTTTATCAATGCCGTACTCCTGGCGTTGGTATTGGTGGTAGGGTCTTACAAAAATGCTGCTTTCGTTGGCATCATCGTCATCAATACAGTCATCGGCATCATCCAGGAGATACGGGCGAAGAGGACGCTGGACAAACTGGCCATCCTTACGGCCAGCCGGTCTTTGGTGGTCAGGGACGGGCAGGAGAGTGAGGTCCCTACAGAGGAGCTGGTGCTGGGGGATGTGGTATTGCTGAAGGCCGGGGATCAGATCCCCGCCGATGCGGTCATACAGGAAGGAGGTCTGGAAGTAAATGAATCCCTGCTGACCGGGGAGGCGGACACATTGGTCAAGAATGTGGGGGACGATCTCTTCTCCGGGAGTTTTGTCACCGCTGGGCAGGCATATTGCCAGGTGGTACACGTGGGTAAGGATAATTATGCGGCCAAGATCACCGGGGAGGCAAAAGAGTTCCGCAGACATCATTCAGAGCTGCGGGATTCGCTGGATAAGATCCTCAAAGTGGTCAGCATCATCATCCTGCCCCTGGGTATCGCTCTGTTCTACAAGCAATTTTACTGGACAGACAACACCTTCAGGGATTCTGTGGTCAGCACAGTGGCGGCTGTGCTGGGGATGATCCCGGAAGGGCTGGTGCTGCTCACCAGTGTGGCGCTGACGCTGGGGACGATGCGTCTGGCAAAGGAGAAGACCCTGGTCCAGGAACTGTTCTGCATCGAGACTCTGGCCCGGGTGGATACCCTGTGTCTGGACAAGACAGGTACGATCACAGAGGGATCCATGTGTGTGGAACAGGTGATCCCGCTGGAGATAGAAGAAAATGTGGGTGATATCATGGGGAACCTGATGGGGGTCCTGGAAGATAATAATGCCACATTCCAGGCGCTGCGGGCATATTTTCCCGGACGCAGGGAGTTTGGACTGGACCATGTGATCCCTTTTTCTTCAGAGAGAAAATACAGCGGCGGATGTTTTAAAGAAAAGGGCACCTATCTCTTGGGAGCCGTCCAGTTCCTGTTCCCCCAACAGGAGGAGCGGGACGCGGACCTGGAAAAGCGCTGTATGGAGTATGCCCGTCAGGGATACCGGGTGCTGGTGCTGGCCCATAGTCCGGAAAAGAATGAAAAGGCGGAACTGCCCCCAGAGCTTGAGTCGCTGGCTCTTCTCCTGCTGACGGATGTGATCCGCAAAGAAGCGGCAGATACTTTTGCTTTCTTTAAAGAACAGGGTGTGCAGCTGAAAGTCATATCCGGGGACGACCCGGTCACTGTGGCGGCCATCGCGAGGAAAGCAGGTCTGGAAACAGCGGATCGCTATATTGACGCAGCCACGATCATGGACGCAGAGAGTATGCGCAAGGCAGTGGGCGAGTACAGTGTATTTGGCAGAGTGACACCCCAGCAGAAGAAAGAGATGGTGCTGGCCCTCCAGGAGACAGGCCATACAGTGGCCATGACCGGGGATGGGGTGAATGATGTGCTGGCGTTGAAAGAGGCGGATTGCAGCGTGGCCATGGCCTCCGGCAGCGAGGCGGCGAAAAACATCGCCAATGTGGTGCTGCTGGATTCTAATTTTGCAGCCATGCCCCATATCGTGGATCAGGGCAGGAAAGTGATCAATAATATCCGCACAGCGGCGTCCATGTTTTTGATCAAGACGTTTTTCTCAGTCTGTCTTTCTCTGCTGACCATATTTTTCGGCGATGTCTATCCTTTTGAGCCTATACAGATGTCTCTGATCAGCGCCTGTGCAGTGGGTATCCCGACTTTTTTGCTGGCGCAGGAATCCAACTTCCAGAAGGTGGACAATACGTTTTTGCGCCATGTGTTCATGAACGCCCTGCCCACGGCGTTTACCATCACCTTATGTGTGTTCGGCATCATGCTGGTCTGTCAGGGTGTATATCATTCCGACGAGATGTTGTCCACGGCCTGTGTGCTGGTCACAGGCTGGAGTTATATGGCGGCGCTGCGCACCGTATACCAGCCCCTCAATACATTCCGGAAAGTGGTGATCACCGGGATGCAGACCTTGTTCTTCGGAGGAGCTTTGATCTTCCAGAAGCTGCTGAATTTTAAGGGACTGGAATTTGGTATGATCATCATGGTCTTTTTCCTGATGACTGTGTCGCCGGGTATCATTGAATTCCTCACCACCATGCTGAACCGTCTGCGCATCTCCGTTGAGGAGAAGCGGGCAGAGCGGCGGGCGAGAAAAGCCTGACCGTCGGTCAGGCAGGGAGCGGGAGAGAGCGGGGGGTGCGTTTCTCGAAGATCGTATAGTGGGTGAAACCACAGGAACGCAAAAGTCCCCCTATCTTATCATAAGCAAAAGCCACGTGTTCCGGTGAGTGGCCGTCCGATCCTAAGGTCAACAGTTCCCCTCCCAGATGGCGGTACCGGATCAGGATCTCTTCACAGGGGTTTGGATGGCCCAGGCCGTATCTGAAACCGGAGGTGTTGCATTCTAAAGCGATGCCTTTGTCTATGAGTTTTTTCAAGATCTCGTCTAAGATGTCGGCATATCTTTCATAAGAGTAGTCCCGGTTCTGGTTGGGGCCATAGCGGACGATGTAATCCAGATGTCCGTAGGAATCCATCTCTGAAAAAGCATCCAGGTTTTCTAAGATCGTCACGAAATACCGCTCGTATGCGGCGGCTTCATCTCTCCCCTCAAAAAAATCTTTATAATAGGGATCCATGCCGTCTACCAGATGGGAGGAACCGATACAGTAATCGAAGGGATGCTGCCGGATGTAGTCTCTGTAAAACCCGCTCAGGTAGGGCTGCAGGCCCAGTTCGATGCCAAAGTAGATGTGGATCCGGTCCTGGTATTTCTGGGAGAGGGCGGTATAAGCCTCCAGATAGGCAGGTGTATCCACACTGAAATCTACATGGTGATCCGTGGGGAAGTCCTTGTCGATGTGTTCCGTAAAGCAGATGTGGGTCAGCCCTTTTTGGATGGCGCTCAGGATCATATCCTCCATAGGAGCCTGGCTGTCCCCGGAAAAAGAACTGTGCATATGGAAATCAGTCGTCGGTATCTTGTCCATTTTATCAAAAACTCCTTTGTGGTTATTCCCGCGGAGCAACGAGCCAAGTGGGCATGACCCTGGCCACCCTCTCGCCCATAGGGCTCACCTTGTGCCGGCATGTCCATTTGGCGACTGCCGCGAGGATCAGATATTCCGCAGCTTATGCGGGGTATCTGACTTTCTCTCTGTATTATAGCACATGTTTTGAGAAATTTTTTGCCGGATTTTTGAAATTAAGTATTGATTTTTTTCTGGATCCGTATATAATAGAATCCATGTGAGACATATGCTGGAATAGCTCAGTTGGTAGAGCACTTCACTCGTAATGAAGGGGTCGAGGGTTCGAGTCCCTTTTCCAGCTTATCATAGACCGCCGCAAGCCCGATGATCCAGAGGGTTTGCGGCGGTTTTGATCTAGGAGGGCTATCAATATCATGCAGTATGTATTAAATTGCGGACAGATGAAAAGGGTGGATCGATATACGATAGAAACGATCGGGATCCCCTCCATGGTCCTGATGGAGCGCGCAGCTTTGGCTGTGGTGGAGGAAATGATCGGGAGAGGGGACAGGCTGGAGCGGATCTTGGTGGTCTGTGGGACCGGGAATAACGGCGGCGACGGATTAGCGGTGGCCCGGCTCCTTTATCTTAAAGGCTATAGGGTTTTTGTAGAATGTGTGGGAAATTTGGATAAAATGACAACAGAGACTCGGATGCAGTATCATATTGTAGAAAACTACCACATCCCTGTTGTCAACAACCCGGACTATAGAGAATATACTACTATAGTAGATGCTCTGTTTGGCATAGGGCTGACCCGTCCGGTGGAGGGGATCTACAGGGAGAAGGTCAGAGCTATCAATGAGAGCGGGGCCTCCATATGGAGCGTGGATATCCCTTCTGGCGTAGAGGGGGATACGGGCAGGATACTGGGAGGAGCGGTCCGTGCGGATGACACGGTCACTTTTGCCTTTGCGAAAGCCGGGCATCTCCTTTATCCAGGCAGAGAGTATTCTGGTAGGCTGTGGATCAAAGATATCGGGATCTATCCGCACCCAGAGGAAGAAGCCGGGTATGCCCGTTGTTTTGGCATGGGAGATGCCGGACCGCTGCTCGCCCGGGAGCCAGGAGGACATAAAGGTACGTTTGGAAAGGTCCTGGTGGCGGCAGGCAGTCTGGGGATGTGCGGAGCGGCTTATTTCGCTGGCGGGGCGGCTTATGCCGCAGGTGCGGGGATGGTGAAGATCTGTACTGCGCAGGAGAACAGGCAGATCCTGCAGACACTGCTGCCTGAAGCGCTCTATGGCACATGGGAGGAAGAGTCATTAAAACAGGGTATAGAGTGGTGTGACGCCGTGGTGGCAGGCCCGGGCATCGGACAGGGGGAGGATGCCCTCTGCATGTTGGGATATCTGCTGAAAGCCGGACGGCAAAAAGATCTGCCGATGGTCCTGGATGCAGATGCCCTGAACCTGCTCAGCGCACATCCCGGGTCAAAGGACATGCTGTATGAGAAATGTGTGTATACACCCCATATGATGGAGTTGAGCCGCATGATGGGAAAGGATATACAGACGTTGACGGAGCATCCATTCCGTACGGTGGGAGAGTTTGCAGAAGCTTATCCGGGGACATTGGTCTGGAAAGATGCCTGTACGATCATAAGATGCGCACAGGGAGAGGTGTACCTCAATAAGAGCGGGAATGATGGGATGGCAACGGCAGGCTCTGGGGATGTGCTGGCAGGGCTATTGGGAGGATCGCTGGCATCAGGTCTGGATCCCAGTCAGGCGGCGCCCCTGGGCGTCTATCTGCATGGTGCAGCAGGAGATATAGCGAGAGAACGAAAGGGCAGACATGCTATGACGGCCAGGGATATCTTAGATAGCATCTCTACGGCAGTCTCAGGCGGGGCGTTATGACCTGCCCATACATATATAACAAGTAAGTTTCAAAAAAGATCCAGTATGATGATACTGTGTAAATGTGCATGTTGTGTATACTCCGGAAAAAATTGGGAAATACTATGGGTAAAACATAGGAATCGGAGTGTGAGTTCAGTGATAATAAAAAGAGGGGATATATTTTATGCAGATCTAAGGCCAGTCGTTGGCAGTGAACAGGGGGGGATCCGTCCCGTCCTGATCATACAGAACGATATCGGGAATAAGCACAGTCCTACAGTGATCTGTGCTGCGATCACATCAAAAATGAATAAAGCCAAGCTGCCGACCCATATAGAGATCGATTCTTCAGAGTATGCGATCGTGAAAGATTCAGTCATTTTATTAGAGCAGCTGCGGACGATCGATAAAAGGAGGTTAAAGGACAAGGTATGCCATTTGGACAAGTGTATACTGCAAAAAGTGGACCATGCCCTTGGGATCAGCCTGGAATTGCCCGTTTAGGCTACATATTTTGCTTTTTTTTGATGTTCTTGACGGATAGCCTTGAAAATGATACCATAAGAGCGATATGGAAATGCTGTGGAAAAAAGGAGAAAAGTTATGTCAGGACATTCAAAATTTGCGAATATAAAGCACAAAAAAGAGAAAAACGATGCAAAACGAGGGAAGATATTTACAGTTATCGGCAGAGAGATCGTGGTAGCGGTCAAAGAAGGCGGACCTGATCCGGAAAATAACAGTAAACTGCGTGATGTGATCGCCAAGGCAAAAGCGAACAATATGCCCAACGATACGATCGAGCGGGGGATAAAAAAAGCCGCCGGGGATGCTTCGTCAGACAATTATGAATATGTCACGTATGAGGGATACGGGCCGAGCGGTATCGCGATCATCGTGGATGCATTGACTGATAATAAGAACCGGACCGCCGGGAATGTGCGCAGTGCCTTCACAAAAGGGGGCGGCAGCATCGGCACCCAGGGCTGTGTCTCCTTTATGTTCGATAAGAAAGGGCAGATCATCGTGGACCGTGAAGAATGTGAGATGGATGGAGATGATCTGATGATGATGGCGTTGGATGCAGGGGCAGAGGATTTTCAGGAGGAGACAGACAGTTATGTGGTCCTCACGGATCCGGATGCGTTCAGCCAGGTGAGGGAGGCCTTGGAAAAAGAAGGAGTGCCCATGGCAGAGGCAGAAGTCACCATGCTCCCCCAGACCTGGGTAGAACTCACGGACGAGGCGGTCATCCGGAATCTGCAGAAGACATTGGATCTTCTGGAGGATGACGATGATGTGCAGGCGGTCTACCACAATTGGGATGAATGATCGGATCTGCAGAGAGGACTTGAAAAAAAGCGTGTTTTTAAGCACGCTTTAAGTCTTATCCTCATCATCCGCCGATCTGTGCCATCTCATGTTTTTCGGTGATCATCTCCTGGTCCTCGTTAAAACAGTGTCCGGCGGGTTTCTTGTCGATCGCCATGAGCAGCGAACGCCGGATCTCTTCTTTGGAGCCGTTCCGGATGGCTTCTTTTAATGAGATGTGGTCTTCGTAGCACAGACAGGGTTTGATCTGTCCTGTTGAAGTCAGGCGTATACGGTTACATCCATCACAGAATTTTCCGTGGATGGCGCTGATAGATCCAATGTTCCCCTTGAAACCGGGGATATGGCAGTATGTGGCAGGCCCGTTCCCGCGGGCTTTTTTTATGTCCTCGACCTGCCCATATCTTGCCCGGATCTTCTGTAAGATCTCTTCGTTGGATATGGAGGTAAATTCTTTTCCGTGTCCGATGGGCATCATCTCAATGAAGCGCACATCTATCTCCCGGTCTTTGGCCAGTAAGATCAGGTCTTTCCAATCCTCATCGTTTACGCCCCGCTGTAATACGGAATTGATCTTGAGGGGGATCTTATATCTTTCCATCTCGGAGATCCCTTTGAGTACATCCGGGAGGCGGTCAGAGCCTGTGATCTTGATATATTTTTCCCGGTCCAGGGTATCAAGGCTCACATTGATCGCGTCCAGGCCTTCTTCATACAATTGTCCCGCATATTGGGCCAGGAGCACTCCGTTGGTGGTGAGTGTGACTTGCTGGATGCCAGGAATGGCGCGGATCATGCGGATCAGGTCTATGCAGCCTTTCCGTATGAGGGGTTCGCCGCCTGTGATCTTGATCTTGCGGATGCCGATCAGCGACGCCTGTCTGCATATCTCTGCGATCTCTTCCAGGGTCAGGATCTCCTGCGGCGGGAGCCACTCAATGTCTGTGGGTATACAGTACTGACATCTCAGGTTACAGCGGTCTATGATGGAGACACGCATGTAATCGATGACTCTCCCATATTTATCTGTCATTTGTCTTTCTCCGTTTCTGTTTGATCATCTGATGGCCTGGTCGCGGGGCGGACGAAATCGCCGCTCTTGCCGCCACTCTTTCGGCACAGATGTATATCGCTCATCTCCATTGCTTTGTCTACCGCTTTACACATATCGTAGATGGTGAGCAGTGCAAGGTTTACCCCTGTGAGCGCCTCCATCTCCACACCGGTCTTCCCGGTGGTCCGCACAGTGCATAGGGCTTTGACTGAGCAGGTGTCCTCTTCCAATAGAAATTGGATCTCTACTTTTGTCAGATTTAAGATATGGCAGAGGGGGATCAGGTCGGAGGTTTTCTTGGCACCCATGATCCCTGCGATCCTGGCAACCCCCAGCACGTCGCCTTTCCCCATCGTCCCGTTCTTTATTTTTTGAAAACATCCTCTGCTCATGGTGATACGGCCTTCGGCCACTGCTTCCCGGTCTGTATCTTTTTTTGCGCCCACATCTACCATGATGGCTTCGCCTTGTTGGTTAAAGTGTGTGAATCCTGCCATTTTCATCTCCTTTGTGTTTGTTATGGTCGTACGGGGGGATCCCTGCGAATAACCGCATGCGGTCCCGTCTTGCTGCACAGATCAGGGTCAGCCCGTATTCTTTTGCCAGTGCCACGGCTTCCATGGAAGGGGAGGCTTTGCTGGCAAGGATGGGGACGCCCGCCCGTATTGCTTTTATGGCCATGTCCGTGGGGATACGGCCGCTGGAATAGATGATACATCCTTTTAGATCGATGTCATGGCAAAGGGCGTACCCGATCGCTTTGTCCATGGCATTGTGCCGTCCGATATCTTCGCATCCAAAGAGCAGTTCTCCTCTTTTTGCCAGAAAGCAGCTGTGTGTCGCCCAGGTCTCTCTGTGGAGGGGCATACCTTCGGCAAAACGGTCTGCCAGGGCAAAGATCTGGTCCGCATCCCAGGGGATGGGTGTGACCGGTTGGATGGAGCCGTGTTCCTGAAAATGATCATTCAATATATGGTTTCCTGTACAGCTGGAAGGCGTGGTCTCTATATATTTTTTTTGGATGTCTTTTTTTTCCGTTCTTGCCAGTCGGACCTTTGCCTGGGAGCCGCATCTTGAGATCTGGATCTGCCCCACTTCTCCTGTGGACTGGATGATGCCTTCTGTCAGGAGACGTCCTAGGACGAGTTCTGTCAGAAATTGCGGGATACAGACCAGTTTCATGGTGAGCTGCCCGTTGATATACACATCCATCAGGTGTTCGCTCAGTATGGGGCCAGTCTCCGTATGGTGTTCCTTATCCCGTCCGATATATTGATAAGATACGGATCTTAAAGGGGTAGGGTCTTTATATTGTCCATTTGTATACATTTTATCCCTCCTGTTGTCCAGTCCAGAACACAAATATTTGATATGGTCTGCGGCCGCTCTGCGAGAAAATTGTGGTCTTAAAACACGCTCTGGTGTTCCATCCGGACAGAGATCATAGTTTTGTTCCGTCTGCTCCGTATCATTGCATCGTTAGGATCTCTATCTGGATGGGATACTGGACTGTCATGATAAAATTATACATGATAAGGAGAGGGACTGTCAATTTTCAATATGCAACAAAGGACGGAAAACAGGAGCTTGAAGTTTTTTCGTAAAATGTATATAATATCCTTGACCAACATATTGGCATATTTATACAAAATCTGAAAGGAAAGCGATGAGAGAACTGGCTTTAAAAGATGAGATATTATTAAGGATAGAAAAGCCGTCAAGATATACAGGCAACGAGGTCAACAGCGTGATGAAAGATCCCGGGAGCGTGGACATCCGTTTTGCCATGTGTTTCCCGGATGTATATGAGATAGGCATGTCCCACCTGGGGATGCAGATCCTCTATCACATGTTCAACAGCAGGGAAGATACCTGGTGTGAACGGGTCTTTTCACCGTGGACGGATCTGGATAAGATCATGCGCCAGGAGAAGATCCCGTTATTTGCGCTGGAATCACAAGATGAGGTGAAGATTTTTGATTTTTTGGGTATTACTATCCAATATGAGATGTGTTATACGAATATCCTGCAGATCTTGGATCTGAGTCAGATCCCTATCTATGCGAAGGATAGGGGGGAGGAGCATCCTCTGGTGATCGGGGGAGGGCCGTGTGTGCTGAATCCGGAGCCGCTGGCGCCTTTTTTCGATCTGTTTTATATCGGGGAGGGTGAGGTGTCGTATCCGGTCTTCTTGGATACGTATGCCGCGATGAAGAGAGAGGGCAGGTCCAGGGAGGAGTTTTTGGAGGCGGCTGCCCTGATCCCTGGGATCTATGTCCCGGCTTTCTATGATGCGGGATATGGTCCGGATGGGTTCCTCGCATCTTTTGTGCCAAATCGTAAAAATGTGCCGGATAGAGTGGTGCGCCAGGCACTCACGGACTTTGGTCATGCAGAGTATCCGAAAGCTCCTGTGGTGCCCAATATCAAAGCCACCCAGGACAGGGTCACCCTGGAGATCCAGCGGGGGTGTATCCGGGGATGCCGTTTCTGTCAGGCGGGGATGATCTACCGTCCTGCCAGGGAGAAGGATCTGGGTCTCTTGAAAGAGCAGGCACGGGACATGTTGGAGAGTACCGGGCATGAGGAGATCTCTTTGAGTTCTTTGAGTTCCAGCGACTACTCTCATTTGAAGGAGCTGTTGGAGTTCCTTCTGGAAGAGTACGGGGATGCGGGGGTAAATATATCTCTGCCCTCCCTGCGCATCGATGCTTTCTCACTGCAGGTGATGGGCCGTGTCCAGGATGTGAAGAAGAGCAGCCTGACCTTTGCACCGGAGGCGGGATCCCAGAGACTGCGGGATGTGATCAACAAAGGGCTGACAGAGGAAGTGATCCTGGAAGGAGCCAGAGGAGCTTTCCAGGGAGGATGGGACCGGGTAAAATTATATTTTATGCTGGGCCTGCCGACGGAGTGTGGGGAGGACGTCCGGGGGATCGCCCATCTGGCGCAGAAGATAGCGGAGACTTATTATGAAATGCCAAAGGAACAGCGCCAGGGCAGGGTACAGGTGACGGTCAGCACGTCCTTCTTTGTACCGAAGCCTTTTACGCCTTTCCAGTGGGCGGCTATGGTCAGTCCCCAGGTGTATCTGGAGCGTGTGGGGATCCTGCGGGAGGAGATGCGGGCGCAGGTCAACCATAAGAGTATCCGATATAACTGGCATGAGGCGGATGTGGCGGCTCTGGAAGGATTTCTGGCGAGAGGGGACCGCAGGGCGGCGAAAGTCATCGCCAGGGTGTACGAGCTGGGAGCTATGTACGACGCATGGACAGAACACTTCCGGCAGGAGCTGTGGACGCAGGCGTTTGCGGATACGGGTGTGGATATAGAGTCCTACACGCTGCGGGAGCGGGATACAGATGAACTCCTGCCCTGGGATTTTATCGATGCGGGTGTGGGACGGGAGTTTCTGGAAAAGGAATGGGAGAGGGCGCGGGAAGGCAGGATAACGCCTAACTGCCGCCGCTCCTGTTCCGGCTGCGGGGCAGCTAGGTATAAAGGGGGTGTATGTGTTGAAGGTCAGGGTCAAGTTTGAAAAATATGGCGCGGCACGGTTCCTTGGACATCTGGATACGATGCGTTATTTCCAGAAAGCCGTGCGCAGGGCCAAGATCCCGATCGCTTTTTCCAGCGGTTTCCGGCCCCATATGATCATGTCTTTCGCGGCCCCGTTAGGGCTTGGCATATCCAGCAGCGGGGAATATTTTGATATGGAACTGTCCGGAGAGATGTCATCCCAGGATATGGTGCGCCGGTTCAATGAGACGATGGCGGAAGGTTTCCGGGTGGTCAGTGCCCGGAGAGTACCCGAGGGAAAGAAGTATAATGCCATGGCGCTGACGGCGGCGGCCAGTTACCAGGTCAGGTTTTTGGAAAAGGACGGGCCGACGGCAGAGGATCTGGCTGCTTTTTGCGCCCAGCCTGTCATACTGGTGGAGAAAAAGACAAAGAGCGGTGTGAAGACAGTGGATATAAAGCCTGGGATCTATGAGCTGGAGGCCGGGCAGGGGGAGCCTTTGGAGTGTTCCATGCTCCTGGCCGCGTCCAGCGCGGATCATGTGGGGCCGAAGATGGTCATGGAGGCTTTTGCCGCTCACTTAGAGAGGGAGATCCCGCCCCATAGCTATAGGATCCATAAAAGAGAAGTCTATGCCAGGGGAGGGGAGGGCGGGGCATCCCGCTTCGTCCCGTTGGAGGTTGCAGGTGGAGAGATCGGGTAAGATGCTGGTCACGAAGATGCCCGCGGGCGGGGGAGGCTGCAGGCTGTGTGCCTGGGTGGAGGAGGGGCGGGTGGCGGAGATCTTACTGCCTCCCCTGGAACAGACGGGGGTCTTTGGCAATATCTACGTGGGACAGGTGGAAAGGGTATTGCCGAATATCCATGGGGCTTTTGTGAGGATCGGCAAGGAACAGATCTGCTTTTATGATCTGAAGGAACAGGGGCAGGCTGTCTATATCGATGGCAAACAGCCTGTAGGTGGACAGTATCTCCTGAGGGCGGGGGACCGGATGCTGGTACAGGTGTCGAGGCAGCAGATGCGGGGAAAGCGGCCCACGGTCACATCGCGTCTGACGGTGACAGGCAGATATCTGGTCTTATCAGTGCCTGGCCCCTATCTGCGATTGTCCAAAAAACTCTCAGGCGGTGACAGGGCACGTCTTAAAGCATTCATGGAGAGCCTTATGGAGCCGGAGGTATCCGGAGGATATGGGATCACCGTGCGTACCAATGCCCGTCATGCCGCCCGGCAGGAGATCATCTGGGAATTGGGCGTATTGAAAAAACGGCTGCAGAAGATCTTGGAGAGAGGGCGGTCACAACAGGCCGGTACTCTAGTGGAAGAGGCGCTGCCTTTCTATCTGGCTGCTATCCGCGATGCCCGTACGGAGGGACTGGAGGAGATCGTGGCCGATGAGCCGGGGATCTACGGAGAGATAGCGGCTTATCTCAGGGACCAGCAGCCCCAAGATCTGCCAAAGCTGCGCCTGTATGAAGATCCCAGCCTGTCTCTGTATGAGCTGTACTCTCTGGGACATGTCCTGGCGGGCATCCAGAGACCCAGGGTGTGGCTGAAGTCGGGAGGGACGCTTGTGATCGAACAGACAGAAGCTTTTGTGTCTATCGATGTGAATACAGGAGGGTATGTGTCAAAGAAAGATGCCCAGGAGACATACCGCAGGGTCAATCTGGAAGCGGCCGAGGAGATCGCGCGCCAGCTGCGCCTGCGCGATCTCTCCGGTGTGATCCTCGTAGATTTTATCGATATGAAAAAGGAAGAGCATCAGAAAGAACTGATGTCTGTCTTCCAGGGATATCTGAAAAAAGATCCTGTCAAGGCAGAGGTGATCGATATGACGGCTCTGAAGATCGTGGAAGTGACCAGGCAGAAAGTGCGCAGGCCTGTGGCCGAAGAGCTGGAGATCTTAAATAAAAGAGAAAGGAAGAAGGTATGAAGCATTGGAAACGGACAGGGATCGTCCTATTAGTGGTCCTGGTCTTGATCTGTATCTATTATTATATCTCATTGCCCGCGATCAATATCCACGCGGCAGGTTTCTGGACATTTATCCTTTCGCTGCTGGCGGTGATCGTGGTCATCGTGGCGGTGCGGGCCATGTCTGGAAAGGGCAGGAGAGGGGATCTGGCCGGAGGGATCAGGGATCTGAAGGAACTGAAGAGCAAAAAGAGCGTCAGATCTGTCCTGGTCCTTTTTTGCGGGGTGTTTTTATTCTATATAGCCGGGTCTGTCCTCTCTTCGCCTGTGGTGAATGCCAAGAGATACCAGAAGCTTTTGGAACCTGAGGTCAGGGACTTTACAGAGGATGTGGAGCCCGTCGATTATGATAAGATCCCATTGCTGGATAAAGATTCCGCAGAACTTCTGGGAAACCGGAAGATGGGGAGTATGGTGGATATGGTCTCACAGTTTGAAGTGAGCAGTATCTATTCCCAGATCAATGTGAAAGGCAGGCCTGTGCGGGTGACGCCGCTGGTGTATGCCAGCCCGATCAAGTGGCTGACCAATCAGAAGCAGGGTATCCCTGCATATATCACCATCGACATGGCCACACAGAATACGGATCTGGTCAAATTGTCACCGGGTATCCGTTATTCAGAGTCGGAATATTTTAACCGGAATATCTACAGACACCTCCGGTTCCATTACCCCACATATATCTTCGACCAGCTGAGCTTTGAGATCGACGACGAGGGGACGCCGTACTGGATCTGTCCGGTGAAAGAGTTTACCATCGGTCTGTTCGGCGGACAGACGATCGGAAAGGTCGTGCTGTGCAATGCAGTGACCGGGGAATGCGAATCTATGCCTGTGGAGGACTGTCCCACCTGGGTGGACCGGGTCTATCCGGCGGATCTGCTCATCGAGCTTTATGATTACCACGGTACTCTGGTACACGGGTTTTTCAACAGCATCCTGGGACAGAAAGGGTGCCTGAAGACCACGGAAGGGTATAATTATCTGGCTCTTGATGATGATGTGTGGGTCTATACAGGCGTCACATCTGTCAGTGGGGACCGGTCAAACGTGGGATTTGTGCTGATCAACCAGCGGACCAGGGAGACACGCTATTATGAAGTGGCGGGCGCGGAAGAGTATTCGGCTATGGAGTCCGCGGAAGGACAGGTACAGAACTTGGGTTACAGGGCCACGTTTCCGCTGTTGTTGAATATCGCGGATGAGCCCACGTATTTTATCGCTCTGAAGGATAATGCGGGACTGGTGAAAAAATATGCCATGGTCAATATCCAGAAATATCAGAATGTAGCGATCGGGGACACTGTAGCTGCCTGCGAGCAGACATATGTGAAGATGCTCAAGTCGGGCGGGAGTCCTGTCTCGGATGCGCAGGGTTCCCAGAAGATACAGGGAACGATCCAGCGGATCGCGCAGGGGGTCATCGAGGGCAATACGCATTTTTATCTTGTCCTGGAGGACAGCGACCTGATCTTTGACGTGCCGCTGACAGAGTACATGGAAGTGCTGCGCTGCGACGTGGGTGATAAAGTCACCATAGAATACAGTGAGGGGGATCCGGTCTCCACATTGATCTCGCTTACATTTTCAGAAAAATAATTGTAACAAAATCGTAATATTACAAATTTCTATCACATTTCTTATGTAGAATGCCTCTTGGTAGAAAGATGATAATAATGGAAAGGCTTGGTACACAAGATTATGAGTACACACTCTCATTTAGATGAATTAGAGGCTGAGGCCATTTATATCATGCGTGAAGTGGCCGCAGAATGCGAAAAGCCAGTCATGCTTTATTCGATCGGGAAGGACAGTTCGGTGATGCTCCATCTAGCGATGAAAGCGTTTTATCCGGAGAAGCCGCCTTTTCCATTTCTCCATATAGATACCACATGGAAGTTCCATGAAATGATAGAGTTCCGGGACAGGAAAGCCAAAGAGCTGGGGATCGAGATGCTGGTCTACACCAATCAGGACGGGGTCCGGCAGGGGATCAATCCCTTTGACCACGGGGCGGCGTATACAGACATCATGAAAACGCAGGCCCTGCGGCAGGCATTGGATCATTACAAGTTCACAGCGGCTTTCGGCGGAGGGCGCAGGGATGAAGAAAAATCCCGTGCCAAAGAACGGGTCTTCTCTTTCCGGAATGAGAGCCACGGATGGGATCCGAAGAACCAGAGACCGGAAATGTGGAAGCTTTACAATACCCGGATCCATGCCGGCGAGAGTATGAGGGTATTCCCGCTGTCAAACTGGACAGAGAAAGATATCTGGCAATATATCTGCCGGGAACACATTGATATCGTCCCGCTGTATTTTGCAAAGGAAAGGCCTGTGGTCTTCAGGGACGGCAATCTGATCATGGTAGATGATGATCGTATGAGATTAAAGGAAGGTGAAGAGATCCAGCAGAAGAAAGTGCGTTTCAGGACTTTGGGGTGTTATCCCCTGACAGGCGCTGTTGAGTCAGAGGCTGACACTTTGGAAGAGATCGTAAAGGAAACTCTGGGAGAAGTCACATCGGAGAGGACGAGCCGGGTGATCGACCATGAAGAAACAGGGAGTATGGAACGCCGAAAGAGAGAGGGTTATTTCTGATGATGGATTTATTGAAATTTCTTACGTGCGGCAGTGTGGATGACGGAAAGTCCACCTTGATCGGACATATGCTATATGATGCAAAACTCCTGTATGCGGATCAGCGCAGGGCGCTGGAGCTGGACAGCAGATTGAAGAGCCGGGACGGTTCTCTGGATTATTCGCTGATCCTGGACGGACTGATGGCAGAGAGAGAGCAGGGGATCACCATAGACGTGGCGTATCGGTATTTTTCTACAGATGCCCGCAGTTTTATCGTAGCTGACGCACCGGGACATGAAGAGTATACCCGGAATATGGCGGTGGGCGCCTCCTTTGCGGATCTGGCTGTGATCCTGGTAGATGTGGCGAAAGGGGTACAACGGCAGACCAGGCGGCATATACGGATCTGCAACCTGATGGGTATCCGGCATTTTGTCTTTGCCATCAATAAGATGGATCTTGTCTATTATAATAGAAATCACTTTGATGGGGTGGTGGAAGAGCTGGAGAAGATCATCGCAGGCTTCCAGGTGGAAAGTTATTGCAGTATCCCGGTATCGGCCACAAAAGGTGATAACATCACCAGCCCCTCCGAGAAAATGGGTTGGTATACCGGCAGGCCGCTCTTGACTTATCTGGAGCAGGTAGATATATCTGAACGGGAGAAAGAAGATGCTGGCCTCGTGATGCCGGTCCAGCGGGTATGCCGTCCAAATTCTGATTACCGGGGTTTCCAGGGGCAGATCGAAGCGGGGAGTATCTCCGTGTCTTCCCAGATCACTGTACTGCCGACAGGAGAAAAAGCCAAGGTGAAGTCTATCTACCGGGGCGATACGGCTGTGGAGACAGCGGGGGCGGGATGTCCTGTCTCTGTCTCTCTGGACAGGGAGGTGGACGTCTCCAGAGGATGTGTGCTGGTGAGCGACTTTACCGGGATGGTCAGTGATATGTTCTCCGCCCGCCTTTTGTGGATGGACGATGAACCGCTGATCCCGGGGAAGAATTATCTGGTAAAACTTGGGACAAAGACAACGCCGGGAACGGTGATGTCTGTAAAATATAAGGTAGATATCAACGATGGGACACATGTCCCGGCAGATGTGATCTATAAAAATGAGATCGCAGACTGTCAGATATCCCTGTCTGAAAAAGTCGTTATGGATAAGTTCAGCAGATGCGGAGCGCTGGGCGGTTTCATCCTCACGGACAGGGTGACCAACATGACTTCCGCCTGCGGGGTCATCAAGCACGATCTGCGGCGTTCGGACAATCTCGTATGGCAGGAGACGGACGTGACCAGGCAGATGCGTGCGGCGCAGAAAGGCCAGAAACCCCTGACACTATGGTTTACGGGACTGTCCGGCGCGGGAAAATCAGTCTTGTCCAATGCCTTGGAAAAACGTCTTTTGGCCTTAGGGAAGCATACAATGCTCCTGGATGGTGATAATGTACGTATGGGACTGTGCAGGAATCTGGGCTTTACCCATCAGGACAGGATAGAGAATATCCGCCGGGTGGCGGAGGTTTCCAAGCTGATGAACGATGCAGGGCTGATCGTACTGACGGCATTTATCTCCCCCTACAGGCAAGATCGTGAGAATGCCCGGAGGATCATAGGGGATGGCTTTGTGGAGATCTATGTGAGTACACCGCTGGAAGTCTGTGAGCAGAGGGATGTGAAGGGCTTGTATGCGAAAGCCCGCCGAGGAGAGATCCCGAATTTCACAGGGATCTCCAGTGATTATGAACCGCCTGTAGAGCCGGATATCCAGGTGGACACCAGCAAATGTACGATGGAAGAGGCTGTGGAGCAGATCATTAGCCGATTGGGTCTGGATTGAGCAGAGAGTGATTTTTTTTAGGTGGGTGGGTCAAGATATAGACTGAGAGAAAGTGAGGAGTTATGGATGAAAACATTATACCTGCATATAGGATCGCCGAGGACTGGGACTACTTCTATCCAACACTTCTGTCATGTGAACAAGGATGTGCTGGAAGAAAAGGGATATTGTTTTCCCATTTTTCCTCATGATTACCCCCATAACCGCTCACGATTGAATCCTGCCAGACGCAACGGACTCTTTCTGGAAGCCGTATATATGGATGAGAACGGAGTCCGCGATAAAGAGAAAGAGGCTGAGATCTTAAAAGACGGCATGGAGAGGCTCCAGGAAGTATTTGAGACGTATGATCAAGTCATCCTTTCTGACGAAGGGATCTGGCGGGCGGCTACGAAACGGAGAAAGAGTATCTGGAGAGATCTGCACAAAGAAGCTGAGAAGGGCGGATTTATCGTTAAAGTCATCGCTTATATAAGGAGACAGGATGAATTGGTGGAATCCTGGTGGAACCAGACTGTAAAGCATGGGATCTCAGAGAGCAATGCCATGAAATGGGAAAGATATCTTGAAGTCTATCCCCAATATATCAATCTGGATTATTTCACCCTGCTGAAAGCAGCCGCAGATGAGTTTGGAGTGGAAAATATCATCGTGCGCCGTTTTCACAAAAAGTATTTTGTGGACGGTTCGCTGTTGGCTGATTTTATGGACATCTTGGGATTGAGGTTGACAGATGAGTATCGGATCCCGGAGCAGTCTGTCAAGAATACGAGGATGTCAGAGAACCTCTGTGAGATCAAGAGGATCATCAATGGTATGCCGGAAGTGGAGCTTAAAGAGCGCTGGCGCTATGAAAGACTGCTGAGGGATCTTTCAGAGCATTCTGATGGAGAAACACTCCGCCGGATGTTCTCTCCTGCGGAGGCGTCTGATTTTATGGAAAAATATGCGGATTCTAATGAACAGTTATACCAGATGTTCTTTGCAGATGGGGGATCGCTTTTCCTGGAGAAAGATGACCCGCCGGAAAAATGGAAAAAAGATAACCCGGACATGTTGACTGACCTGGTGCGCTTTATCGTTATCTGCGACCTGGACAGGAAAGAGCAAATGATCATGACAGAGGATCCCAATGGTTTTATGCACAGATTGAGAAATAAGATACAGACTTTTATGAAGAAGCTGAGGAATAGATGGTCGTCCGATACGGCTGCGTAAAAAAATACCGAACAGTTCTATTGAGTATAACTCAGAAAGGACTGTTCGGTGTTTTTTTGTCTGTGGATCGGTCTTTAAGACGCGCTCTAGGCAAAATTTTGACAGCGATGCGGTAGCATCGATTAAAAATTTTAACGACGCAGTGGTGCGGATCAGGCAGAGTAGGACTCTAATTTCTGGCCGGATGGAGTACTAGTGTAGTGACCAGCTGACTTCTATAACAATTGTACCGCCTATTTTGCCATCTGCTACGTTGTCCTCAATCGCCGTAGCCACCGCTACGCCTCATTCCTCCGCCTTGCAGAGTGACAAAA
>CANTEW010000021.1 GCA_947652925.1 uncultured Lachnospiraceae bacterium | reverse complement strand
CGTAGCGGTGGCTACGGCGATTGACGACAACGCAGCAGATGGCAAAATAGGCGGTACAATTGATACAGAAGTCAGCTTGTCGCTACACTACACTATGTGGGACATATGATACGATATACATATCGCTAAGTCAATACGATCGTTATGATATACTGTGATATAATATATAGATAAGTACAGAAACCCATTGCTTTGTACATAGTAAGATGGTATGATAAGGTTTGTTTTTTGAGAGTAGACCATATATTAGGATCGTGGAGAGATATGCTGTTTAATTCTTATATATTTATTTTATTTTTTCTACCGGTCTGCCTGATCGGTTATTTTGGCCTGAACCATTTTGATCTTCGGTGGGGCCAGATGTTCATAGCGGCTATGTCCTTATGGTTTTATGGGTATTTCCATATAGGATATCTTCTCTTGATCGTCGTCAGCATGGCTGGGAATTATCTGATATACTCCATCATGGGACACACATCCGCCGCAAAGATCCGGGATATCTCCCTGATCGCGGGGATCGTGTTTGACATGGGACTTTTATTCTATTTTAAATATTTTAACTTTTTTATGGACAACATGAATGTACTGTTCAGGACAGACTATACATCCAAAGAGATACTCCTCCCGTTGGGGATCAGTTTTTTTACATTCCAGCAGATCTCTTTTATCGTGGATGCATATAAAGGGGAAGTGACTGACTGCGGCCTGCTCTATTATGTCTCATTTGTGACTTATTTTCCACAGCTGATCGCCGGCCCGATCGTATCTCATGACGAACTGATCCCGCAGTTTATGGACAAAGAGAAAAAGAGTCTGGACTGGCATCATCTATCGGAAGGTATCTATCTCTTTGCGCTGGGACTGGCAAAGAAAGTACTCGTGGCCGATACTTTTGGAAATGCCTCCAATTGGGGATTTGCCAATATCGGTTCGTTGGATACGACGAACGCGCTCCTTTCCATGCTGGCTTACACGATACAGCTTTATTTTGATTTTAGCGGATATTGCGATATGGCTATCGGACTTGGCAAGATGATGAATATCGATCTGCCGCTAAATTTTAACTCTCCTTATAAAGCGCTGACCATCACGGAGTTTTGGAAACGCTGGCACATCACGCTGACGCGTTTTTTTACAAAATATGTGTACATCCCTCTGGGTGGGAACCGAAAAGGCAGGATACGCACTTATGTCAACACGATGGCTGTATTCCTCCTCAGCGGTCTGTGGCACGGAGCAGCCTGGACGTTTGTCCTGTGGGGCGCTCTCCATGGGATCTTCATGGTCGTGACCCGGATATGGCAGGGATCTTTTGAAAGGCTCCACCCGGCCTTGAACTGGCTCCTCACTTTTTCTTTTGTAAATGTCACATGGGTATTGTTCCGCGCAGAGACAGCCCGGGACGCGCTCCGGTTCTTAAACCGGATCGCCCAGCTCCGCTTCGGAGAGATCGATACAAATATCACAGGATGTTTCCATCTGCCAGAGTTCCAGGTCCTTTTAGATCTGACGGGGATCCAGACGGTCTATCCACATCTTTTACTTGGACTGGCATTTGCCGTCGTGCTGTGGATGCTCCTGGGCACGAAAAATGCTTATGAAAGGATGCTGGCTCTAAGACCCACTATGGTCAACGGGATGACGACTGTCCTGCTGCTCGTATGGTGCATCTTTTCTCTGACCGGAGTGAGTATCTTCCTGTATTTTAATTTTTAAATGGAGGCATCGAATGGACCGAGATAAAAAATGGTGTCTGGGCGTTTTGGCCTTATCCTGTATCCTCTTGATCGGACTGGGGCTTTTTACCGTAATCGTGGACCCGTACTTCCATTACCATAAACCGTTAGACTCCTTGGAATATCAACTCAGCAAGGCGGACCAGCGGTACCAGAACGACGGGATCCTTAAGCATTTTGACTATAATGCGCTGATCATCGGCACTTCCATGACAGAAAACTTCAAGGCGTCCGAGTACAGCCGCCTGTTTGGTGTGAACGCGATAAAAACCCCTTTTTCCGGCGGGAGCTATAAAGAGATCAATGACCATCTGGCCCGGGCGATCCACTCAGCCCCGGATCTGGAGCAGGTAGTCAGAGGGCTGGACTACAAACGTTTACTGGATAAAAAAGATACGATGGAATACGACGAGAGTTTTTACCCCACATATCTATACAATGAAAATATCCTGGATGATGTGAGCTATATCTTTAATAGATCAGTCCTGATCGAGGAGACATTCGGTACGATCTCTTTTACAAAAAATGGGTATACTACGCCGGATTTTGACCGGTACAGCAACTGGATGGGATCCCACACTTTTGGCAGAGAAGCTGTCCTTCAGGAGTATGAAAGGCCGAAAAAGTCAAAAAAACAGAAAAAACTCACGAAAAGAAATATGAAAAATATAGAGGAGAACATCCATCAGAACGTGACTGATCTGGCGGAAAAAAATCCCGCCATTGACTTCTATCTGTTCTTCACCCCCTACAGTATCTATTACTGGGACAGCCTGGACAGATCCGGCACTTTGGAAAGACAGCTGCAGGCAGAACGATACGCCGTACATCTGATGCTGCCCTATGAAAATATCCATTTGTTCTCCTTTTTTGACGCGTTCGATATGATCTGCGATATGGATAGATATAAGGATATCGCCCACTACAGCGAAGATATAAATTCTCAGATCCTTTTATGGATGAGAAACGGAGAACACCTGTTGACCCAGGAAAATTATGACGCTTATTGGGAGCGGGTACACGATCACTATACATCTTACGATTACGACGCCCTCCCCATGACCCCGCGATGATAAAAGATCCCTGGAACGTATCTCAGACACGCTCCAGGGATCTTTCTATGACCATAAGGCTCACACCTGCATGACTGCCTCTTTCATCTCCTCCACATATGCGGCCACCGCTGGCACACATTCCTCTCCATACTCTCCTATGATGCGCACGATCGCAGAACCCACGATGGCCCCGTCGGACACCCGTGCCATCCGCGCCGCCTGTTCCGGCCGGGAGATCCCAAAGCCGATGGCACATGGGACGTCCGTCACCTGCCGGACCATCTCTGTCATCTCCTCCACATTGGTGGTGATCTCACTGCGCACACCTGTCACTCCAAGAGACGACACCACATAGATAAACCCTTGCGCATCCCGGGCGATGGCTTTGATCCGTTCCTTAGACGTGGGCGCGATCAGAGAGATGATGGCGACCCCATATTTCCTGCTGACTCCCATGACCTCATCTTTTTCCTCAAAGGGCATATCCGGCACGATCAGACCGTCCACGCCGCACTCCACGCACCGCTGCATGAATGTTTCTTTGCCATATGAAAATATAGAATTTATATATGTGAGCAGGACCAACGGTATCTGCACGGTCTCCCGGGCCTTTTTTATCATATCAAAAAGCCCATCGGTGGTACAGCCTGCCGCCAGCGCTCGATAAGTAGCTTCCTGGATCACTTCCCCCTCTGCGATCGGGTCGGAGAAAGGGAGCCCGATCTCGATCAGATCCGCGCCTGCCTCCTCCATGGCGATGAGCAGCCGCTCCGTCACCTCCAAGCTGGGATCCCCCCCTGTGATAAATGGTATAAACGCCTTTCCATGGTCGAAAGCCTTGGATATCCTTTCATATCTTAGATCATTCATAAAGTTCTACCCCCCTGTATCTGGCTATTGCGGCTACGTCTTTATCACCCCGCCCGGATAAATTCACCACAATGATCTGGTCTTTTGACATACCCGGCGCGATCTTCCTGGCATGGGCCACTGCATGAGCGCTCTCAAGCGCCGGGATGATCCCCTCTGTCCTGGACAGATATTCAAAGGCAGACACAGCCTCCTCATCCGTCACCGGAACATAAGACGCTCGGCCCGTCTCGGCCAGATGCGCATGTTCCGGCCCGATCCCCGGATAATCCAATCCCGCGGACAGGGAATACACCGGTTCGATCTGCCCGTCTTTATCCTGACAGAATAGAGATTTCATCCCATGGAAGATCCCCGCCTTTCCCTTGGCGATCGTGGCGGCATGTTTCCCCGTCTCCACGCCCAGGCCCGCCGCCTCGCATCCGATCAGAGCCACGGATGTATCCGGGATAAATTCATAGAAAGCTCCCATGGCGTTGCTCCCGCCGCCCACACAGGCAAGCACCGCATCCGGCAGACGGCCTTCCTTCTCTTTCAGCTGTTCTTTGATCTCTTTGCCGATGACCTTCTGGAAATCCCGCACCATCATGGGGAATGGATGAGGCCCCATCACGGATCCCAGCACATACAGGGTATCGTCTACCCGGCGGCTCCACTCCCGCATCGTCTCGTTGACCGCGTCTTTCAATGTCTGCGTCCCTGTAGTCACCGCATGGACTTTCGCCCCCAGCAGCTCCATACGGAATACATTCAACGCCTGTCGGTCCGTGTCTTCTTTTCCCATGAACACTTCACATTCCATATCCATCAACGCCGCTGCTGTAGCCGTAGCTACCCCGTGCTGACCTGCTCCGGTCTCCGCGATGACCCGGGTCTTGCCCATCTTCTTCGCCAGCAGCACCTGGCCCAGCACGTTGTTGATCTTATGGGATCCGGTATGGTTCAGATCTTCCCTCTTCAGATAGATCTTGGCGCCGCCTAGATCTCTGGTCATTTTTTCTGCATAGTACAGAAGGGACGGCCTTCCCGCATAATCTCTCATCAGCTCCCCAAGCTCTGCCTGGAACTGTGGATCGGCCTTGTATCTCTCGTAAGCCGTCTCCACTTCATGCACAGCTGTCATCAGGATCTCCGGCACATACTGTCCGCCGAAGATGCCATATTTACCATTTTCCATATTATCTCGATCCTCTCACATTTTTTATAAATTCCCGGATCTTCTCCGGGTCTTTCTTTCCGTCTGTCTCCACGCCGCTGCTCACATCCACGCCAAAAGGCGCAAGGACTGCCAGCCGCTCCCCCACATTCCCCGGCTGCAGGCCGCCTGCAAGGAACCAGGGCTTAGAAAGGGCCGGGATCAGCGCCGGGTCAAAAGACTGGCCCCCGCCTCCGTACTGACCGGGGATGTACGTGTCCAGGAGGAGATAATCACAGGGCTGCTCCTGGGCCGCTAGGATCTGACCTGTGTCCCGCACCCGCACTGCCCGGATGACAGGCTTATGGACACAGCCCGCCAGCCGCTCCATATATGCCCGGTCTTCATCCCCGTGGAGCTGTATCAGATCCACGATCCCCCGGTCACAGAGCTGACGGATCCTCTCGATCCTCTCATTGACAAACACGCCCACCGTCCGGATACGCGGATCCAGGGCTTTTCGCATCTGCTCTGCCTGCCGGTCCGTGACCTGCCGTCTGCTCCTGGCAAAGACAAATCCTGCGTGATCCGGGAGACAGTCATTTACATAGACCACGTCTTCCATCCGGCACAGACCGCAGATCTTCACCTGCACCCGCCTCTCCTGTGTTATGCTCATGACCTTTTTCCCCGCAGCTCATCCAGCATGGCTTTTTTATCAGGACTGCGCATCAACGTCTCTCCTATGAGGACCGCATTGACCCTCGCCGCTTCCAGACGTTCGATGTCCTCTCTGCTCTTGATGCCGCTCTCCGCCACAAAGGCCACTGACTTCGGCGCACGCTCCCGCAGGCGGAGACTGTTGCCGATATCCACGGTCAGATCTTTTAAGTTCCTGTTATTGACCCCCATGATCCTGGCTCCCGCCGCCAGCGCCTGCTCCATCTCCCGCTCATCATGGGCTTCCACCAGCGCAGACAGCCCCAGCTGATCGCAGAGTCTGATATATCCCCCTAGAGTCTCTCCATCCAGCACGGCACAGATCAAAAGCACCGCATCCGCCCCCAGGACTTTCGCCTGGTAGATCTGATAGGCATCGATGGTAAAATCCTTGCGCAGCAGAGGGATCCCCACCTCTTTCCGTATCTCCTCAAGATAGCGGGGCGAACCCTGGAAAAACTCCGGCTCTGTCAGTACCGAGACGGCCCCGGCCCCCGCCTGTTCATATTCCCGGGCGATATCCAGATAGGGAAAGTCCTCCACGATCACTCCTTTGGACGGAGACGCCCGCTTCACCTCACAGATAAACTGGATCCCCTCTGTCCAGAGCATTTTCTCAAACGGGAACTCTTTTTTGGCTTCTATGGACAAGGCCTGCTCTCTCATCTCTTCCAGACCCCTTACCTCTTTCTCCCGGGCGACCCGCGCCCTGGTAGACTGTATGATCTTATCTAATATCACTGTGTCCCACCACCCTGTGTCAGTCTGACAAACTCCTGCAGTTTCTCATAAGCCTTGCCGCTGTCGATCAGATCCGCCGCCTGGTCTATGCCGTCCTGGATGGAAAAGCCGTCTTTTCCCAGATACAGGCTCATACCCGCGTTCATCAGTACGATATCACGTTTCGGCCCCGTCTCTCTCCCGGTGAGTACATCCCGGGTGATGGCGGCGTTTTCCTCCGGATCGCCGCCCACCAGCTCCGACAGAGCGCAGCGGCGCAGGCCAAATTGTTCCGGCGTGATCGTATAAGAACGTATCTCCCCATGGCGGATCTCGTAAACAGACGTCTCCCCGGTCAGCGTGATCTCATCCAGACCGTCTTCCCCGCAGACCGCCACGCCGCGCACCACGCCCAGATTAGAGAGTACCTGCGCCAGCGGACCGGCCAGCTTCTTGTCATATACGCCAAGGAGCTGCATGGTGGCCGCCGCCGGGTTGGACAGCGGACCCAGGATATTGAACACTGTCCGCACTGCAAGCTCTTTTCTCACCGGCGCTGCATATCGCATAGAAGAATGATAGACCGGGGCGAACAGAAAACAGACGTCGCAAGCCGCCAACACTTTTTCATTCTCCTCCGCAGTCAGATGCAGATCCGCTCCCAGCCTCTCCAACACATCGGCGGCGCCGCTCTTGCTGGAAACACTCCGGTTCCCATGCTTTGCCACCGGGACCCCGCCCGCGGCCACCACAAAAGCAGAAGTGGTGGAGATGTTAAAAGTCCCCGTCTCATCACCCCCGGTGCCCACGATATCGATCACATCTCTCTTCGGCTCTATCTTCACGCCTTTTTCCCGCATGACCTGGGCAAAAGCCGTGATCTCATCGATCGTCTCCCCCTGCATCCGCAGGGCCATGAGAAACCCTCCCATCTGCGCCTGGGTCGCCTCTCCGCTCATCATCTCTTCCATCACCAGGCTGGCCTGCTCATACGTCAGATCCCTGCCGTTCACCAGCTGGTGGATCGCTTCCTGGATCATATCCATCCCTCCTTCAACTCAACTGCATACCACGATAAAAGGTGTAAAGCCTGTTTATCAAAAATAAGACTTTACACCTTTTGACCACTTTTTTCAACTTCGCTCTAACGGCGGCTCCTGATACAGCTTCCGTTCAACAAATTTTCTTCCAAGAGCGAGCTGCTTTAAGACTGCCTCCAGATCTTTGCTTTCTTTTGCGACCATTTCGATCCGTTCTATCAGCTCCAATTGATCCATGAGATACCCATTGTACTCTTTTTCACTGATCGGCATATGATCACCTCCCTGCCTGCTTGCCTTTTATCATAGATAAAACAGGATGTGGTGTAAAGCTTTATTCAATTTTTAAGAAGTTTTCCAAGATCAAATGACCCTGGGGTGTCAGTATAGATTCCGGGTGGAACTGCAGCCCATAGACCGGATATCTTCGGTGCGCCACGGCCATGACCTCCCCGTTTTCCGCTGTGGCTGTGACCTGCAGGCAGTCCGGGATCGTCTCCTCCCGCGCTATGAGAGAATGATACCGGGCGGCCTGGATCTTCGCAGGCAGCCCATGGAAAAGAGGACAGGCCTGTTCCACATCCACAAGACTCTGTTTGCCGTGCATCAGCTGCCGGGCCGGAGCGATGGCTGCGCCGTAAACTTCACAGATGGCCTGATGCCCCAGACATACGCCCAGTATGGGGATCTCTCCGGCCAGAGTCCTGACCACCTCCTCACAGACCCCGGCTTTGGCAGGGTATCCCGGCCCCGGTGACAATACGATATGGCTGGGATGCCCCCCACGGATCCCATCCACAGTGACCACATCGTTGCGGACCACCTGGATATCCGGATCCAGTCCGCCGAACATCTGCACTAGATTATAAGAAAAACTATCATAATTATCGATCAAGAGCATCATGATCATCCACCTCCCAGGCATGTTCCAGAGCGTTCATCACCGCCATGGCTTTGTTGGCCGATTCCTCGTACTCCCGCTCCGGCACACTGTCTGCCACGATGCCCCCTCCTGCCTGTACATAGACCACACCATCCTTTTTCACCGCCATACGGATGGCGATGCAGGTGTCCAGATTTCCCGTAAAGTCCAGATAGCCCAGAGCGCCTCCGTAGATCCCCCGCGCCTCTTTTTCCAACTCCTCGATGATCTCGCAGGCACGTATCTTCGGTGCGCCGGAGAGTGTCCCGGCCGGGAGTACCGCGTCCACCGCATCCAGTCCGTCGCATCCCGGGCGGATATCTCCTTCCACTTGGGAACAGATATGCATGATCCTGGAATAACGATGGACCATCTTGTACCCGGTCACCTCTACAGTGTTATAAGAAGATATCTTTCCCAGATCATTCCTGCCAAGGTCCACCAGCATATTGTGTTCCGCCAGCTCCTTCTCATCCCGGAGCAGCTCCCGCTCAAGCGCCTGGTCTTCTTCCCGTGTCCTCCCCCGCGGCCGGGATCCCGCCACCGGGAATGTGACCAGACGCCCCTGATCCAACCTGACCAGAGTCTCCGGAGACGTACTCATGATCTCCTCTGTGTCAATATGCATGTAGACCATGTAAGGTGACGGGTTCGTGGTCCTCAAGACCCGGTAAGCATCCCGCAGGCTCCCTTTATACAGACTCTCGAACTGCCGGGAGATCACCGCCTGGAAGATATCGCCCGCCCGGATGTATCTCTTGGCCTCCTCGACCATCCGGCAGTATTCTTCTTTCGACACATTACAGGTAAAATGCACGTTTTCTCTGGGAGCTTTCTCTTCCGGCATATCCGGCCTGCGTATCATGGCCGCCATGGCCTCCAGATCGGCGGCCGCCTTTCCGTAATTTTCCATGACCTTGTCGGTCTTCATATTGACGATCAGACAGATCTTCTGTTTCAGATGGTCGTAAGCGATCACCTTATCAAAGAGCATCAGGTCAAAGTCGTGGAAACTGCCCCTCTTGATCTGCAGCACCGGCTCCGCATATCCGATCATAGAATAGGCAAAATATCCCACAAACCCTCCGGCAAAGGGGGGAAACCCTCCGATCCTGGGGGCTCTGTGATCTTTTAAGATATCCCGGAGGATCTGCATGGGCTGCCGGGTCCGGATCTTCCGGATCTCTCCCCCGTCTTCTATGGTGACCGTACCGTCCTGGCAGTACACCCGCATCACAGGATCATAACCCAGGAAAGAATAACGTCCCCATTTTTCCCCTCCCTCCACACTCTCCAAAAGATAATGATATGGACTCTGCCTGGATATCTTCTTCAGCAGGCCGATCGGTGTGATGATATCCGCATAGATCTCTCTGCACACCGGGACCCTATCATAGTCTTTAGCATATTCCATGATCTGTTCACATGAAGGCTGCATATAAGACCTCCTTCCTTAGATCAGCATGTCTGCTCACGCAGACATGACCATAAATGAAAGACAGACGCACTCTTACAGGCTGATCTGTCAAATGTCAGTCAATGGGTAACAAAAAAACGGCTCTTGCCCCACTTATATAGGGACAAAAGCCGTTCGATATACGCTCCTGCGGTACCACCCAGATTGGTCTGTCCTTCCAGACCCACTCTACTCTATGTACGATCATACATACCTGCTTGATAACGGATCAGGTTTCCGTCAGCGCCTACTGCCAATGATATAAAATGGTTTCGGGCTGCCCTCACAAGTCCATTCGTCTGTACTTCCATGACTGTCTTTCCACCTGCCGACAGCTCTCTGACATATCCGCAACAGAGTACTACTCTTGTTCATAGGTTTCATCGGTTCTTTAACTTTTTATGGGGATTAGTATACACCTAAAAAAAAGCTTTGTCAAATCCTTTTTTCTGGTTATTTTTCTAAATATACAAATACCAGGGCATCTGTGATCTGTCTTTTATCAAAGATCCTGTATCCTGACCGTTCGTAAAACGCTATATTATCTTTACTCCTGTCACTTGTGAAAAGTTCATATCTATCTTGCGGGTATCTACGTTCTATCTCCTGCAGGAGTCTTCTCCCTATCCCTTGACGCTGTCTTTCAGGATGGACGATCAGTTTGTTTATATAGACTGTCCCCTTATCGATATGGGCTCTGACAGAACCCACAATGCGATCCTCATCCAAAGCTTTTAAAATGATCCCCCTCTGATATTCATCTTCCACATCAGGGAGCGTTTGTCTCAAAGGAGGGATATCAAGATCGTCAAAAAGTCTCGCTTCACTTTGATACGCCAAGTATTGCAGGGCAAGTATCTCCTGCAGATCCTCTCTTTCAGCTTTTTTTATGACCATCGTCCCTATACCTATCATTTATCGATCCTTTCATATTCCATCCTCATAAGACCCCCAGATGCTCCAATAGGATCTTAAACCCCATAAAGATCAAGATCGCACCGCCAGCCAGCTCCGCCCTCGCCTGATACTTTGCCCCAAAGATATGTCCGATCTTGACTCCCGCCGCACTGAAACAAAAGGTCGTGACCCCGATGACTAAGACTGCCGCCGCTATCTGCACCTGCAGAAAAGCAAAGGTGACCCCCACCGTCAGGGCATCTATACTGGTAGCGACTGCCAGCACGACCATGGTCTTCACATCAAAAGACGGGTCTGCCTGGAAGCATCCCTCTTTCTGCCTGGCTTCTTTCAGCATATCCAAGCCAATGATGCAGAGCAGTACGAACGCGATCCAATGGTCAAAACGGGCGATCACTCCCTGGAAACGCGCGCCCAGTCCATAGCCCAACAGCGGCATCAACGCCTGGAACCCGCCAAAATATACCCCCGCCAGCACCGGATATGTCCATTTCATACTGGACAGGGACAGTCCCTTACAGATAGAGACTGCAAAGGCATCCATGGATAAACCTACCGCGATCATAAATAATGAAAAAAAGTTCACTGTAACCTCCCAAATCCCTCATAGACCATCGCCGAGATCTCCCGGATATGCTCCCGCGCCGCCCGGGTATCTGTAAGACCCACGGACATCACACAGAGGACATAGTCCCTCCCAGGACCATAGACGATAGCCGCATCGTGTTCCATCGTACTGACCTCCCCGGTCTTGTTGGCCGTCATCGTATCCTTCGGCAGGCCGCCGGGGATCTTCTCCCTGTTCTGCTGCCTCTTTAATAGTTCCAGCATCCGCCCGGAAGCTTCCGGGGAGACACACTCGCCCCGGTATACTTTTTCCATGAACAGGCCGCAGTCCCTGACGGATGTATAGTTCTTCTCCACCGGCTCCACATCCCTGTGGTCTTTTAAAGCCCTGCCCTGGGACGTATCGGAAAACCCATTGAGAGCCGCGAACCCATTGACAACGTCCCGCCCCTCCGGATGGTCCAGCCCGCTGGGACTCAACGCCTCCACCAGACGGTTGGAGGACTCGTTGTCACTGACTGTGATCATCTGTTCCATCTGCTCCCGGATCTCAGGGGTATCGGAAAGAAAGCCGCTCTCTATGGCCTGGCAGACCGCTCCCATGATATAGAGCTTGATCAGACTGGCCGATTCCATCTGATGGCTGTTGATATCAAAAGAACCTCCGTCTGTCAAGTCTTTTACATAGACCGCCCATTCGCCGTCGCCAAAACCCCCGGTCATCTCCTGTAAGTCAGACCGGAGCTTTTGTATCTCTTTCCGGTATCCTTTTTTTTTTCTGCTTTTTCTTTGCTCTGCGTTCTTTTTTTGCCTGATGCTCTCTCTGCTCCTGCTGTGCCTGTGTCTGCTCTTTTCTCTCGCTCATACGCGCCAGATCCTGATAGACCGCCCAACACCCATACAGCAGGCCGCTCAGACAGACAAGGAGTAAGACAATGAGCATGAGCATCCCTGTCTTCTTCAAATCCGCCCCACATCCTTTCCTGTTCCCCTATCCTCACACAGGCAGTGCCTTCCCCAGACGGAAAGAATACAGATACCTCTCTTTAACCTTCTTTCCTGTCAGCCGTTCCAGCGCTTCCCCATAGTATCCCAATTGGATCCGGTATTTTTCCACCAACTGTCTTTCTCCGCCTGGTGTGACCCAGTCAGTCTTGTAATCCACCACCACCAGCTCCTCCTGTTCCTGAAAATAAGCGTCGATGATCCCCTGTACCAGGATCTCTTCCCCTCCATCCCAATCCCCGTCCACCTCTGATGCTCTCTGAGAGATGACGAATGGCTGCTCCCGGTATAAAAGGCCCTGCTCCTGGGCCTGGCGCATCCGCTGTCCCAGGGGAGAGGCGGCCAACACAGACAGATCCTCTGCCCGTATGCAGGAACGTTCCTGCCCGTCCATCCGCCCCTCTGACACCCAGAGTCCCATCTGCTCTCTGACACGCTCTTTTGTATCCGCCTGTGAAAGATCCAGGTATTCCATCGCTTTGTGATAAGCCGTCCCTCGGGCCACTCCCTGCAGATCCGCCTCTTTTTCCTCTATAAAATCCGGGATCAGAGGAACGATATCCGGTTCAAGATACATAAGTTCCGCGTCTTCCTCCGGCTGGGCCTCCCATCCTTTGATCTCTGATACGGACACTTTCATGGGGATGCCCTTCCTGTCTGCATAAGGATACACGAAAGAAAACCTCTCTTCCAACAATTCCCGGGTGGGGGTGTGGAAGACTGCCTCCCTGTCCTCGGAAAAAAGGATCTCTTTCTGGAAGGCGGCCTCTGTCTGCTGCTCCACCTGCTCTGCCAAGAGTCCTCCCGCCCCGGTCACTCCTATGGTAAAAGGCGCGGACACGTCCAGGGCCGGAGGGCACTTCTCCCAGGATATCCCATATCGCCCGTAAATGTCCTCCATAGCCGGATGGCGCACCAGGGCGGGGAGGATCCATCCCCAGTAGTCTTTCGCCTTCTCCAGAGTGTGTACAGACAGCTTCTGCTCTTTCCTATGCCCGATCCCCTGGTACTCCAGCAGGCGTTTTTCCAGCTTGGTGACTGTCCCTGTCAGGATGAGTTTCTCTTTCGCCCGGGTGAGGGCCACGTATAATACACGCAGCTCCTCTCCCAGATTCTCTGTCAGCGTCTTCTGACGGATGACCTGGCGGGCCGCTGTGGACACCCGGAGACGCTCCTTGGGATAGATCGCGTCGGCGCCCACCCCCAGATCCGGATGGAGCAGCAGGCGGGCATTGGCATCCTGCTGATTGAAACGTTTCCCCATACCCGCCGCAAACACAATGGGGTATTCAAGCCCCTTGCTCCTGTGGATCGTCAGGATCTGGACTGTATGGTCTTCCGCCCCGGCCAATGGCACTTCCCCATGATCCACCTGGTATTTCTGGAGATTTTCGATATAGCGGACAAAATGGAACAGCCCCCGGTAACTGGTAGCTTCATATTCCCGCGCTTTCTCCACCAGCATCTGCAGATTGGCTGCGCGCTGATCGCCGGGGGGCAGGGCCGCCGCATGATCGCCATACCCGGTCACTTTCAGGATGTAGAGGAGCAGCTGATGGATGGGCGTATCCGCCACACGCCCCCGCACATCCCACAGACATGCCAGGAACTGTCCCAGCTTTTCCCGCAGCTTTTCATCTTCTCCGTTTTCTGCATAGTCCCTGGCCCGCTCATACAGGCTGCCTGGACGGTCCCCCAGCAGGGCCATCTCCTGGGCGCTAAAGCCACCTATGGGGGAATGCAGCACCGCGGCGAAGGGGATATCCTGCCGGGGATTGTCACAGATGCGGAGATAATTTAGCACAGTCACCACCTCCACTGCAGAGAAGTACCCGGTCTTTGATGGGCTGTACGCCGGGATCCCCTGGGCTGCCAGCACCCTGACGAAGATATCGGACCAGCCGGAAGCCGTGCGCAGTAAGATCACCATGTCCCCGTACCGGGCGGGGCGATACTCCCCTGTCTCCTTATCCAGCACCAGATACGTCCCCGCCAGTTCTTTGATCTTCCCGGCGATGGCCAGGGCTTCCAGCTCCCGCTGCATCTTCGTCCCTTTCTCCTCCTCCAGCTCCGGCCCGTCGGCTTCCACCAGGAGGACTTCCACAGATCTGTCCTGCTCATCTTCTGTCTCCGGAAAGACCGCTCCCGGATACAGAGCCGCGGAAGCGTCGTATCCCACATCCCCCACGTCCCGGCCCATGATCTGGTAAAACAGATAGTTGATCCCGGCGAGTACCTGTTCCCGGCTGCGGAAATTCTTGTGCAGGTCGATCCGCTGCTCTTTACTGTCCGAGAGGGTGTACCTGTCGAACTTTTCCATAAAAAGCTCCGGCCGGGCCAGGCGGAAGCGGTAGATGCTCTGCTTCACATCCCCCACCATGAAGATATTATCCTTTCCCCGCCAGACCTGCGATACAGCCGTCATGAGCTGTTCCTGGACAAAACTGCTGTCCTGGTACTCGTCGATGAGGATCTCTTCGAACTGATCTGAGAGTTCCCGCGCCGCAGAGGTGTAACGGATCTCCCCGTCTGTACGCTCCACCAGGATATCCAGGGCAAAATGTTCCAGATCTGAGAAATCCACCAGACCTTTCTCCCGCTTTCTCTTCCCATAGCTCTCCATGAAAGCTTCCGTCAGATCCAGCAGAGTACAGACAGGCACCCGGCAGACCCTGACCTGCTCCAGGACCGTCTCCAGCTTTTCTGAAAAATAATCTTCTTTGAGAGACTTCAAGATCTCTTTGTACTGCTCCCGGATATTTTTTACCTGCTCCCGGGTCTGGGGATCCACCTGGTCGTCTTTTTTTCGTGAGAGGGCTGTGAAAGAAAGACCGGACAGCGCCTGCACAAAGCCGTCGAAGGCGCAAGCCGCACGAAGCCTCTCGAAGATCTCCCTGTCTTTCTCCAGCGCGTCTGCATACATATACGGGCCGCCCGCTCCCATAGCCAGCTCACAGGCCTCTTCTGAGAGTTCCCACGCCGCCTGGATCTTCTTCCCCGCGTCCTCCAAGAGCGCGCGCATCCAGGGAGAACTCCCCAGTCCTTCTGTCGTATCCACCTGGTAAGCCTGCCGCCACTCCTGTAATGTCTCCCGGGGCCAGGGATAGCTCATGGCAAACTCATAGACCTGCAGCATCAGATCCACCAGACCCTCGTCGCTCTTTCCGGAGGCATAACACTCTACCAGACAGTGAAGATCCGGATCCCCGGCCTGATAAGCCTCTTCCAGCACTTCTTCTGCCACATCCGCCTTCAATAATCTCAGCTCTCCTTCGTCCCCTGTCCGGTAGGAAGGATCCAGCCCCAGACGATGGAAATAATCCCGGATCACATTTCCGCAGAAGCCGTCAATGGTGCTGATCTGGGCGCTGTAGATCAGTGTGGACTGTTTCTGCAGATGAGGGTCGTCGGGGGTCTCCGCCAGGCGTTTTTCGATGGCTGTGCGCAGACGCTCCCGCATCTCCCCGGCGGCGGCGCGGGTAAATGTCACGATCAGCAGCCTGTCGATATCAAGAGGTCTCACCGGATCTGTGACCATAGACAAGATCCGTTCCACCAGAACGGCCGTCTTGCCGGATCCGGCCGCAGCGCTGACCAGTATATTCCTGTCCCGCAGATCGATCACTTTCTTCTGTTCTTCAGTCCAGGTCATCCCCATCTTTATATCCCTCCTCTATGGCTTTCCAACATTCCTCCGGGGAGAGGGGGCGCAGACGCTGATATGCATAGCCTTTGATCCCCTCGTCAAACCCGCAGACCGCCCGGTATGGACACCAGGTGCATGCCTGCTCATTCCCCAGTTCATAAGGCTCTATCCCGGCAGCCCCTTCCCGGATCTTCGCAGACAGCTCCTCCATCTTCTTCTTGGCAAATCCCATCATCTGTGTAAACTGTTCCCTGGACGCCACGCTGGAAGTCTTGCTCAGAGATCCGTCTTTCTTATAGGAAACGGGGATCGTCTCCCCTGTGGCGTCCAGTTTCTCCAGGACCTCCCGCTGGTCGCTGGCCAGCCCGTCCATGCGCAGTTCTTTTAAGATCTTCTTTTCCCGGGAATCTCCACTCTCCCCGGCCTCCCCGTGTACGAGAGGATCCTGGATATTGTAATAGAAGATCCCGGCAGGCTCCACGCTCTGTCCCGGACGCCGTCTCTGCTCCATTCCCACCGCCCCGTTCAGATAGGCCACCAGCTGGAGCTGCAGTCCATAATACAGAGAAGTCAGGTCAAAATGTGTATGCCCCGTCTTATAGTCTATGATCTTCACATATACTTTTTCCCCATCTTCATAGAGATCCATCCGGTCGATACGGCCGCCAGGGAAATCCACCTCAGATCCTGCCGGCGTAAATCCCCCCCGCAGCATCTGTTCTTTCAGCGCCCACACGGTACGGCACAGGATGCGTTTGATCCTGGCGATCATGTATTCATTGCGGGCGCTGCTGTGGAGGACTGTATTCCCATGATCTGCGGCTACCTGATCCACACACGCCTCGATCAGCTCCCGTTGTCCTTCTTCCGTCAGCTCCGTCCAGGAGAGCTGCTCCCGGCGCAGATACCCGGCATACAGCTCCAGCGCCCTGTGCATCACTATCCCCATATCCATGGGCCGGAATCCATAGAGTACCCGTTCTTTCAGCCTCAGTCCATATTTTACATAATGGGCAAAAGCACAGGCCGCAAACTGTTCCAGCCTTGTGGGACTGAACTGGCCGGACCGGTCCGCCTCCCCATACAGCACCCTGGCCACACTCTTCCCGATCCGCTCGGCAGGCGCCTGGTAAAAGGCAGCCTCTGCCAGCCGGCGGGCCAGTTTTTCATAAGCTGGCTGGCAGCGGTACCAGTGGAACAGTTCCCGCCACCGGGCATCCTCCCGGCCTTTTGCCAGATCCGCCAACCCCTGGATCAGCAGCGGTATCCCCCCGGAAGGATGCTCCAGCAGACGGTCATAGGACCGGTCAGCGGCAGCATCCTCCAGAGTGAGCGCTGGAAACAAACGCCGCAGGCTGTCGATCAGATAGGCAGGGCCGCAGACTTTCCCCTCCCCGTCCGCCCGGCTGTAGGACAGGGTGAGACACCTGGAAGGCTTCGTCATGTTCAGGTAGAGATAGAATTTCTGGATATACATGGCTTCCCTGCGGGAGGGGGACAATCCCACACCCGCCTCCTGGAACAGGGCCCTCTCCTGCTCCGAGAGGATCCCGCCGGTCTTCTTGTTCTTGGGGATCGTCTGATCGTCCACACCCACGAAAAACAACGCCTTCACATCTTTGAGACGCGTCCGCTCCATATCTCCCACCAGTACCTGGTCACCGCTGGGCGGGATCAGCGCCACTTTCGCCTCTGTGAGCCCTGCCTCCAAAAGTTTCTGATATTCCTGGACGGTCATCGGCTCCTCACCCAGGATATGTATCATCTTCTCCATCAGGCCCATCACAATGCCATATATCTGGGCATACTCCTTTTCCATAGCCCGGTCGCCCCGCTTTTGGAAAAGGAGTTCCCGCCGTTTTAGTTTCTCCTGCATCCGGTTTTTCACGCCGAACGCATACAGCCCTCTGGTCAGGCTCTCCACCGTGCGGGGCTTCTCTTTACAGCACAGGGTGAAACTTTCCACCTCCTCCAGGAAACGCTGCCGCAGTCCATTGACCGTCTCTATATCCTCCCCCGGCATCCCCTGGTAGAGACGCGTCCACACTTCCTGCCAGCGGCCAAACCCGCGGATCCCTAATGCCAGCACATAATCTTCCAGAAGATCCACTTCCTCTGTATGCAGATCCGACATGCCGCAGCGCAGATAACGGAAGACGCTCTCATAAGAATAATTACATCTTACAAGATCCACCACCGCCCGCAAGCCCTCTATATAGGGATTCATCCATATTGTATGCTTCTCATCCACAAAACAAGGGATCTCCATTTCTTCCATCACCTGGCGGGCGTGGCTGCCATAACAGGTCAGATCCCCGGTGATCACCGCGATATCTCTGTACCTGAAACCTTTTTCCCGGATGAGCCGCAGGATACGGCGGCTGACTTCCTCTATCTCCTCTTTGGGATCCTGGGCCGTAAAAAGACGGATCTCCTCCACCGGCCCTTCATACGTCCTGCGCCGGAAACGGAAGATCTCCTGTTCCAGAAAATGCAGGGCAGGCGCCTCCTTAAAACGCCATTGGCCGCCTGCGGTCACCCACTCTTGTGTGATCTCCACTTTCCTTTTCTGCGCCATACGGCACAGAGAGGCGATCGTCTTCTTACTCATGGCAAAGAGCTGGTGTTCCGCGATCTTCCCGTGCGGGTCCTCCCCCTCGCCCAGCGTCACCGTCACCCAGATATGCGGACACAGCCCCAACAGCACATCCAGCAATTTATCCTGCACTGGTGTGAATCCGGTGAACCCGTCCAGCACGATCTCACAGCTTTTGATCTTGCCCCAACGGGAGATACACTGGCACAGCACATCCAGGACCTCCTCCGCCGGGATCAGCTTATCCTCGAGATAGCGGTGGAAGGATCCATATAAGAGTGCGATATCCTGTAATTTCCTGGCGGTCACTTTCTTTTTTCCATCCACGGCGCCGATCATCTGCTCCAGTTGTTCTATCGTGATGCCGTACTGCATAAACTCTGATATAAGAGACTTTATTTCCTGGACATACCCCTGCTTCTTTATCTGGTCCCCCAGATAGGTGAGCTGTTCCTGCTGCTCCTGTGCCACTTTCTGCAGCACCAGGCTCTTTCCTGTCTCCTCTAAGATCCGCCGGCTGTCTGTGCCCAGCTGCGCCAGTATCCGGTATGCCAGACGCTGGAAACTTAAGACGTCTATATTTAAGATCCCGCCGCTGGGATGCATATCTACCAGCTCTTTCTGCGTCTGCATGGTAAACTGCTCCGGCACCAGGACCAGATAGGTCGTCTCGGGATGACGGATGGATCGTGTGATGATGTTTTCATATAGATCATGTGACTTTCCAGAGCCAGACGGCCCTAATATAAAATGCAACGACATAGGTCACTCCGTTTCTTTCGAACAAAAAATAATAGGAAGGATGTTCCATACATGTATGCGGGGAGATATGCCCCCAACTTGGCAATATCATTTTATCATAATCTAATGATTTTTTCATAGGATATACAAAGAAAGTAGGAGGCGCATCCCATGAGTGCAAAAACAAAGATCGTCGTATTACATATGAAAGAAGTAGTCTACACCATCGTTTTCCTGGTGCTCGCCCTTTTATTAGGCGTGCTCCTCTTCCTGATGTTCGGCCCCCAAAAGGCTGGATCAGCCTCCGCCGACGGCGATGTCCGCTATCAGCCGGGCGTATATTCTTCCACCATAGCGATCCACGAAAACACATTCGATGTAGAAGTGACCGTTGACAGCAACCGGATAAAAGCCATACGGCTGGTAAACTTAAGTGAGAGTACGACAGCCATGTTCCCCTTGATGGAACCCACACTGGACGATCTGGCCAGCCAGATCTACACTTCCCAGTCCCTAGACGATATCTCATATTCCGAGGAGAACAAATATACCTCCCTCATATTGATCAATGCCATCTCCACGGCATTAAAAAAGGCGGCGGTTTAAACCTCCGCCAGTTCCTTTAGCCAGGCTGCGCCGCAGGCGTCGCTGGGCATCCGCAGGTCGCCCCTGGGAGAGACCGCCACGGAACCCACTTTCGGTCCATCCGGCAGACAGGAACGCTTAAACTGCTGCGCAAAAAAGCGTTTATAGAAAACAGACAGCCAATGCCTTATGATCTCCTCCTCGTAGATCCCCTCAAAAGCCAGACATGCGACCCGGTAGATCTTACGCGGCGGATATCCCCAGCGCAGCATATAATATAGGAAAAAATCGTGCAGTCTGTACGGCCCCACCAGATCCTCTGTCTTCTGTGAGATCGTCCCGTCTGTGGGGGGAAGGAGTTCCGGACTGACCGGAGTATCCAACACGTCTTTCAATATCTCAGTGAGCGCCGCATCACCACAAGTATCCGCATAGTGATCCACCAGATAGCGCACCAGTGTCTTCGGTATGGAACTGTTCACACCGTACATGGACATATGGTCGCCATTGTAGGTAGCCCATCCAAGAGCCAGTTCCGACAGATCCCCTGTCCCGATCACCATCCCGCCTTTCTGATTGGCCAGATCCATCAGGACCTGCGTCCGCTCCCGCGCCTGGCTGTTCTCATACGTCAAATCATGTTTCCCGGGATCCTGCCCGATATCCCGGAAATGGATGGTCACCGCTTCCTTGATATCCACTTCCCTCAAAGTCGTACCCATACATCGGCTCAAGTTGCAGGCATTCTGATACGTGCGGTCTGTGGTGCCAAAACAGGGCATGGTCACTGTCATGATGTTCTCCCTGGGTATCTTACATCTGTCAAAAGCCCGCGCCGTCACCAGCAGGGCGAGCGTAGAATCCAATCCCCCGGACAAGCCCAGCACTGCCCAGCGGCATCCTGTATGCTCCAGCCGCTGTTTCAATCCCATGGCCTGGATATCCAAGATCTCATCACACCGCTGGCTGCGGTCGCCACGGTCCTCCGGCACAAAAGGATCCGGGGAAAATACCCTGTCCAGCACTGTTTCCTGCAGACGCAGACTAAAAGGGACCTTCTCGTGATACCTGCCCTCCGGCTGGAACGTGGACATGCGCCTGCGCTCCCCTTCCAGACGGAAGATATCCAGGTCGGCATAAATGATATCATTCTGGAATCGCCTGCTCTCAGCAAGGATCACACCGTTTTCCCCGATCAGGCTGTGTCCGCTGTAGACCACATCCTGGGTGGATTCCCCTTCCCCGGCAGAAGAATAGATATATGCGCACAGTGACCGGGCCGACTGGCCCCGCACCAGATCCCTGCGGTAATCCGCTTTTCCCGCCAGTTCATCACTGGCAGACAGATTTACGATCACATTCGCCCCCTGGAGGGCCAGCCTATTACTGGGCGGATCCGCCGCCCACAGATCCTCGCAGATCTCCACCCCCACTTTCAGCTTCGGCATCTGTTCACAGACGAAGATCTGATCGGGTGAAAAAGGTATCTCATGGCCTCCCAGCTCTATAACACCTTCCACATCACGCCCCGAGGTAAAATACCGCGCCTCATAAAATTCATTGTAATTGGGGATATGGACTTTCGGCACCATCCCCAGTATGCTGCCCTGATCCAGCACAGCCGCCACATTATAGAGCTTGCTCTCATATTCCAGCGGAAAGCCCACAAAGACCAGCGCCTCCACATCCCTCGTCTCCCGGGCGATCCGCAGGAGCTGCCCTTTTGCCTCCTCCAGCAGCCTCTCCTGCCAAAACAGATCCCCGCAGGTATACGCTGTGATGCAAAGCTCCGGCAGTACGATGATCTTCGCCTGTTCCTCTCCCATCTGCCGGATCACCTGTATGATCTGACCGGCATTGTATGCACAATCCGCGACCCGCACTTTCGGCGTTCCCGCGCCTGCTTTTATAAATCCCTGTTCCATATCCACCTCCTGTTGTTAAAAACAGCTATGACAACTCTCCCAATACATCTCTGACCCACAGAGGACGATCCGGGACTCTTTCTACACAAACACCATTTTCCACTCTGGCCACTCTCAAAAAAACATCCGAATTATCATATAATTCCAAAATGTCACATAGGGGACACACGATCTTCAATTTTTTAAGAGACTCTACATAACGTTTTTCCACATCTGCCGAGGGTATGCCATGTCCGCCATTCTCTACCCGTTGCTGTATCCTTTTTTTCGCGATCTCGACAGAAGAGACTCCAACATAATACATTACGATGGTATATCCCTGTTCTTTTGCCTTTTCTATATTATTTAAGATCGTATTTCCACATAGTGTTGTCTCCTGCGAAAATGTTATCCCCTGTGAAAAATATGCTTTTATTTTACGGACAGACATCTTCCCAGCTTCCATTAACACTCTTGGATCTTTCCAGGAACCCAGTTCCCGGGCCATCTTATCCATATTGACTTCTGGGATCCTCGAAAATCTCTGGTTTGTCTGACGTAATGTGGTTTTTCCCACACCATTACAACCAGCAAATATAATATAACTTTTTAATGTCAAGATCTCTTTTCCCTGACCACTGCTTTCTGTTTCTGCCGCAATATAAAATCTGTAACAACACGAAAGAAATCTTCTTCTTCTTTATCTCGTGCTTCTTTCAACAGATCATATGATTCATCAAACTCAATAGATCTGCACTGCTCATACAGATCATGTAATACTTTTGCTTTTGACATACACCTCACCCCTCCAAAGATATCTGACCGATCCACCAACCTTCTCAGGTCTTCCGGCGTAAATATATAATGGCTATTGCAGAAATGGCAGTTCAGCTCCACGTCTTTCCCTTCCCGGATCATATCCTCGATCTCTTTTTCCCCGATACTGATCAGGGCTTTCTCCACCCGCTGCCGGTCACAGTTGCAGTAAAACCTGCAGGGCGCGGTCCCTAAGACCTCCACATCAAACCCATCGAGTACTGTCTCCAGCATCTGTCTTGGTGTGAGGCCGGACTCCAGCATGGTGGTCACTGGCTTGAGGCCACGGATATTTTTTTCTAACCGGGCGATCACCTCTTCCTGGGTGTCCGGCATCAGCTGGATGATAAACCCCCCCGCCTGGCGTACTGTATTGTTCTTATCCATCAGCACACCCAGACCCACAGAAGAAGGGATCTGCTCGCTGGCTGCAAAATAATACGTCAGGTCTTCGGCGATCTCCCCGGTCTGGAGTTCTGTCTGGCCTAGATAAGGTTCTTTCAACCCCAGGTCTTTGATCACCTGCAGGCTGCCCTCTCCCACAGCCCCGGCTACGTCCAGTTTGCCCTGTGCGTTGGCCGGGATACATACATGCGGGTTTCCCACATAGCCTTTCACATTCCCATGGGGATCCGCAGTCACTGTGATCCCCTGCAGCGGGCCCTGGGATCGGATCTGCAGGGTCAGAAGATCCTTCTCCCCTTTCATCATCACGCCCATCATCACACCGGCTGTCAGCATCCGCCCCAGGGCGGCCGTGGCCACCGGACTTGTATCATGTGCTTGCCTGGCCGTCTCCGTCAACTCTCTCGCATCCGCGGCAAAGGCACGGATCTGCCCGCCTGCAGCGGTGCCCCTCACCACATGGTCCCGCCCCTCTATCTTCTCTCTGTCCATCACAACATATCCTTTCTACATCTGTGCGATCTTCTGCCGATAGATCCGTCTGAATAAAATAGTCGTCAGCACAACAGAGACCAGCTCCGCGATCGGGAAAGACCACCACACACGATCCAGTCCAAACACACGCGCCAGTATGTAGGCAGACGGCAAGAGTACGAAAAGCTGCCTGGCCAGAGACACCCACAGGCTGTAGATCCCGTTGCCCAGCGCCTGGAACACCGAACCGATGATGATACAGTATCCAGCAAATAAAAAGCTCCAGCATATGGTCCGCAGTGCCGGGATCCCGATAGACAGCATCTCCTCCGACGCGTTAAAGAAACTGAGCAGCGTACCTGGGACAGTCATGAAGATCGTCAGGCCGATCAGCATCAGGCAGACGGCTGTGATCACGCTAAGCCGTATCGTCTCCACGATACGCTTCCTGTTGCGGGCGCCGTAATTATAGGCGATGATCGGCACCATCCCATTGTTCAGTCCGAACACCGGCATGAAGATAAAACTGTTCAATTTAAAGTATACACCAAAAACTGCCGTAGCTGTAGGGGTAAACATCAATAAGATCTTATTAAACCCAAAAGTCATCACCGAACCGATCGCCTGTACGATCGTCGTCGGGATGCCCACTGCCAGGATCCTCCCGAGGATCTTCTTACTGGGACGGAATCCTTTCATATTGATATCGATCTCTGTATTCCATTTTACATTCATGAACCATGCCAGGCACATGGCCACGACCTGTCCGAAGATCGTTGCAAGAGCAGCCCCGGCCACGCCCATCTTTGGCAGACCGAACAGACCGAAGATCAGGATAGGATCCATGACCAGATTGATCAGTGCGCCGATACTCTGGGTGATCATCGTCATGACCGTCCGTCCTGTGGACTGGAGCAGACGCTCCATCATAAGCTGCATATAGACCCCGATACAACATACGGATATGATCCGCATATAAGTTGTCCCATATGTGCGGATCTGTACATCTGTCGTCTGTACCCGCAGGAACAGATCCGCCAGACTGGTAGACAGCACCGCAAAGAGCAGATAACAAACGAGCGCCAGGAAAATCCCGTTCTTGGCCGCTGCATTGGCGCTCTCAAAGTCCTTTTCACCAAGATTCCGCGAGAGCAGGGCGTTCACGCCTACGCAGGCGCCCGCCGCGATAGCGATCATCAGGTTTTGTATGGGGAACACCAGGGATACTGCAGTCAAGGCATTCTCATTGATCTGCGCCACGAAGACACTGTCCACCACATTATACAATGCCTGTATCAACATGGACAACATCATGGGCAGCGACATACTAAAGAGCAGCCGTGGGATCGGAAGGACCCCCATCTTATTTTCTTTCTGTACAGCTTCTTCCATCTTTGACCTCCTTATCCGTGAAAAAATCGGATGCCCAACCCATGGCTGGCCATCCGATAACTACCGTTACTTCCATATTCTCCTATTGTACGTGGATCTCGTCCACATGTCAATACCCGATCTTTCCCGATCTTCTGGCAAGGACATAGATCCGCTCGCTCTCCCGTCTGGGCGGCTGGCGGGTGAACGCGTCATAGACCGCCACAAGCTCCATGCCCGCTCTTTCAAGGAGGTCTTTCACCTCCTCTATCCCATAAGCCCGCTGGATATGCGTCTCTTCATGTTTCGAATAACGCCCGTCCTCTTCCCGTATAAAGACAGCCAGCTGATAGGTGTTGATCTTCTCCCCGGCATCATAGCTGTTCTCCCAGATAAAGCTGGCCTCCTCCCGGTCTTCCGCAATGGTACAGTCTCCCATGACTTTCTCATATTTATAGACCGTGTTCAGGTCAAAGATAAATGCACCGCCTGGATCGAGATAAGCATTGACCGATCTAAACACCTGGAGGAGACCTTCCGTCTCCGTGATATAATTCAGGGGATCGCAGACACAGACCACCCCGCGCACAGTACCGTACAGTTCAAACTCCCGCATATCCTGGAGCAGGTACAGGATGTCCAGGCCGCTCTTGTCCCGCTTCTCCACGGCGGCCTGCAGCATCTCGGCTGAAGAATCCACCCCGATCATATCGTACCCCGCCTCCGCCAGACGCTGCGTCATGCTGCCCGTACCGCAGCCAAGCTCCAGGAGCAGCCCGTCTGCGATCCCCTGTTCCCGCAACAGGCCGCATACATATTCCGCCCATCGATCATAAGGGACATCATCCATGAACATATCATAAACAGATGCAAAACTCCCGTACATCTTTCCCAAACTCTTACTCTCCTTTATCCCATCTTTTAACAAAGGATCTCTCAGTCCAGACTCTCACGCCGAATCGCGGCTGTCTCAACAACTATATCCCTTATGCGCAGAATGCCCATCCCGGCGCCTCCTCTGGACGACTGGATATCCATATGATATAGTAGACGCATGAATACAATGACAAACCCCGAACAAAGAAAACTCTTCCTGGCCAGCCTGATCCTATCCGCTGCCTTTGGCGGACTGCTCATCTTCATCAAAGGGGCGCACATCACCCTCCCGCCCTGTCTTTTTTTCAGGCTCACAGGACTGTACTGCCCGGGATGCGGCGGCACCCGGGCCTGCATCGCGCTGCTGCACGGGCATTTTTTACGATCCCTGATCTATCATCCTGTCGTCCTGTACGGGACAGCTGTGTACACAGTCTACGCACTGCGCAACCTGCTGGCGCTCCTGGCAGAACGGAAAGGTTTTTCTATAAAAGGCATCACCTCCGGTATGGCTTTCCGGAAGATCTACCTCTATATAGCCGTGGCGCTCATCCTCGTCAACTGGGTATTAAAAAATCTCCTGCTCTGCACATTCCATCTGGCGCTGTGACCGCCGATCACTCCGCCAGGCCAAAGGCATCGTGTACAGCCTGGATCGCCCGTTCTCCGTCTGACTCCTGGATCAGCACGGTGATCCTGATCTCAGAAGTGGAGATCATATTGATGTTGATATTGGCATTATACAAAGTCTCGAACATCTTCGCAGCCACGCCTGGGTTACTCATCATACCTGCGCCCACGATAGACAGCTTAGCGATCTTTGTCTCGCATTCCAGCCGCTGGAAAGACAGGCGGGCTTTATTCGCTTTCAGGACCGCCATCGCCTCCTCGATATCCCCGTCGTCGATCGTAAATGAGATATCCTTTGTGCCCTCGCGCCCGATGGACTGTAAGATCACATCCACATTGATATTCTTCTTCGCCAGGCAGTCAAATACTTTGAACGCGATACCTGGCTCATCTTTTAGTCCGATCACGGCTATCCGGTCTGCCTTTTTATCCAACGCAACCCCACTCACCAGCATTCTTTCCACTTCTACATCCTCCTTCACCACAGTTCCTTCTACCTCGTTCATACTGGAACGTACTACCAATGTCACTCCATATTTCTTAGCCATCTCGACTGAACGGTTATGCAGGACGCCCGCCCCCAGCGTGGACAGATCCAGCATCTCCTCATAGGTGATCTCTTTTAATTTCTTTGCCGTGGGCACCAGCCTGGGATCCGCCGTGTAAACGCCGTCCACATCTGTATAGATCTCACAGGCATCCGCACGCAGCGCAGCCGCCAGAGCCACCGCTGTGGTATCAGACCCGCCGCGCCCCAGCGTGGTGTAATCGTCGTATTTGTTGATCCCCTGGAATCCGGTCACCACTACGATCTTCCCATCTTCCAGTTCTCTGTTGAGCCGGTCTGTATCGATCCTCTTCAGACGGGCATTCCCATAGGCGCTGGTGGTATGCATGGTCACCTGGAAAGCATTCAGGGATATCGCCGGTACTCCCAGACTGTTCAGCGCCATCGCCATCAGCGCTACAGACATCTGCTCACCGATGGTAAAGAGCATATCCATCTCCCGTTTCGGAGGCCTGGGCGCGATATCCTGGGCCATCTCGATCAGTTCATCGGTGTATTTCCCCATCGCGGATAATACGACCACCACATCATTTCCTTTTTTATAGTCTTCGATGCAGCGCCTTGCCACATTGAAGATCCTCTCTTTATTGGCAACAGACGTGCCGCCGAATTTTTTTACAACTAACATGCTGCTCTCCTTCTTCTTAATCTTCCTGAAACAAACGCCTCATCAGATCCCATCCATGACGGATCACATTCCCGCTCTGCTCTGCCTGGTCTTCCTGATATCTCCATCCCCCCGTCTGAGGTGCTGTACTGTCATAGAGCAGATACGGCACCGGAGAAGCTGTATGCGTCCGCAGGCGGATGGGCGTGGGATGATCCGGCATGATCAGCATGCGATGATCCACCCCGGCCTGCGAAAGCCCCTTTTCCACCAGACGGATCACGCGCTGATCCAGATATTCGATCGCTCTGACCTTCTTCTCAGCACTTCCCTGGTGCCCCATCTCATCCGGCGCTTCCACATGGACATAGACAAAGTCATAGCCGCCCTCTGTCAAAGCCCTGACTGCTGCCTGGGCTTTTCCTTCATAGTCTGTCTCCAGACCCCCGTTGGCGCCTTCTACCGTTATGTTGTCCATACCGGCACCCACAGCGATCCCTTTCAGCAGATCCACCGCTGAGATCATCGCGCCTCTTTTGTGATTAGTATCTGCAAAAGAAGACAGGGCCGGCTTGGTCCCTGCACCCCAGAACCAGAAACTGTTGGCTGGAGCCAGACCTTTTTCCCTCCGCTCTTTATTCAGAGGGTGTTCTTTTAAGATCTCATAACTGCGCTCCTGCATCTGCAGTAATCTCTCTTCTCCTGGCAGATATGGGCTGATCTTCTGCCCAAGCACATCATGGGGCGCCGTAAGTTCTGTCACGGATCCATTTTTCCATATGAGACAGTGCCTGTATCCTGTCCCTGTGTAAAATTGGTGGTCCTCGTCTGCCAGTTCTCTTGCCACCGCCTCCAGCAGTACCTGGGCATCTCCCGTACTGATCTCCCCGGAACTGTGATCCAGGATGGTCTGCTGCTCATAAGGCATATCCTCTTCTGTCAGAGTGACCAGATTGCATCTGAGCGCCACGTCTCCCTCTTCCATATCCACGCCGATGCTCAGAGCTTCCAGGGGCGAACGCCCTGTATAATACTGCCGGGGATCATACCCCAGGACAGACAGATTGGCCGTATCACTGCCGGGGTGCATCCCTTCCGGTATGGTATGTACCAGTCCGATCTCCCCTTTTGCTGCCAGACTGTCCATGGCAGGGGTCTTTGCATACGCCAGCGGCGTCTGGCCGCCCAGAACTCCTACTGGCTCATCTGCCATACCGTCGCCTAAGATCACTACATATTTCATCTGTATGCCCCTTTCATCCTTTATTCGCTTCCCAATATCTTCAGATAATGGATCCCGGGCCTCTGCTCGATGTCCTCCACCATCGAGGCTGCGTCCCCGCTGGCTGGGAGGATATCTACGCTGAGCGTGAGCATAGCGACGCCGTTGATGGGGATGCTCTGGTGGATAGTCAGGATATTTCCGTGAAAATGTGCGATCGTCGTCAGCACGTCTGACAATATCCCTGGTTTATCATCCATCTGTATGATAAAAGTGATGGTCTTCCCTTTCGTCTCCGCATGGAAGGGAAAGATATCATCTTTGTATTTATAAAAAGAACTCCTGCTGATCCCCACCATATCAGTGGCTTCCTGCACCGTCTCTGCCCTGCCGGAATCCAGCAGCCTTTTGGCTTCCACAACCAGTATCAATACCTCCGGGACAGCTTTCTCCCGTACTACATAATATTTCTGGCGTTTCTGTGAATTTTCCATTTGCCGCACATTCCTTTGTCTGTACATGAAACACATCTGTTTGTTGACGAGAGATATATTAGCACACTCTCACCCTTTACGCAAGACCCTTTTCCACAAAAGAGACGCCGCCGCAGAGAACGTATCTCCGCAGCAGCGCCCTTCTCCCGTATTTATGACGGACGACCCGTAGCCATAAATTTTAGGTATTCATTGATGAACGGATCCAGCTCGCCATCCAGGACAGCATCCACATTGCCCACTTCATACCCTGTCCGATGATCTTTCACCATCGTGTAGGGCTGCATGACGTAAGACCGGATCTGGCTCCCCCATCCGATCTCCGAGACTTCCCCCCGGATACCGGACATCTTTGCTTCGTTTTCCTGTTGTTTTAACAGATACAACTTGGCTTTCAGCATCTGCATCGCTTTATCCTTATTCATATGCTGGGAGCGCTCGTTCTGACACTGTACCACGATACCCGTGGGCAGATGGGTGATGCGGATCGCTGATGAAGTCTTATTGATATGCTGTCCGCCCGCACCGCTGGAACGGTACGTGTCTATCCTCAGCTCATCATCTTTGATCTCAATATCAAGATCCTCCTCGATATCCGGCATCACATCGCAGGATACAAAAGAAGTCTGGCGTTTTCCCGCCGCGTTAAAAGGCGATATGCGCACCAGACGGTGCACACCTTTTTCTGACTTCAAGTATCCGTAAGCATTCTCACCTTTTACCTCAAAGGTCACAGACTTGATGCCCGCCTCGTCCCCATCTAGATAATCCAGCATCTCCATGGCAAACCCTTTGCTCTCCCCCCAGCGGGTGAACATCCGGTAGAGCATGCTGGCCCAGTCACAGGCTTCTGTCCCGCCCGCACCTGCATGGAGCGTGACGATGGCGTTATCCTGGTCATATTCTCCGGATAACAGCGTCTTCATACGGATCATCTCAAAAGAGGCCTGGAAATCCTCCAGCATCTCCTGGAGTTCCGGGATCACATCGGGATCTTGTTCCTCATACCCCATCTCCAGCAGGGTCTCCATATCTTCCATCTGACCCTCCAGCCCCTGGTATGTCTCCAGGTCGCTCTTCATATATTTCAGATCCCGCATCATCTCCTGGGAACGCTGGGGATCGTCCCAGAAATCAGGAGCCTCCATCTCTCGTTCTAACTCTTCGATCCTTTCCTCTTTGCGAGCCAGGTCAAAGTGAATCCCTCACTTCTACCAATGGCCCTGTGTAAGAATTCAGGATCGTTTTCATCTGATCTAACTCAACCACAGTATCACCTTCTTTCCTGCGTAACGCGATTTTTGTTCCTGCCCCCTACAATAACACATTTCATGGGTAAAAACAACTTGCAAGTTACACAGAATATGGGATATATACACTATTTATCCAGGCGACCTATATAGAAACAGATCTAGCACTCCATCCAGTCAGAAATTATAGTTTGACTTTGCCTGGTCTGCACCAGTGCTAGGCAAAATTTTGACGGCGATGCGGTGGCATCGGTTAGAAATTTTAACGACGCAATGGTGCGGAGCAGACGGAATCAAACTATGATCTCTGGCCGGATGGAGTACTAGTACTCAGCGGCAAACACCTTCATGGCTTCCATGACATCCGCTTTCATCGCTTCTTTTCCCCATGTGGCCACATCATGGAAATACACGATGTCGTCTTCTGCCTCGCACCGTTCTCTTACCGCCTGCCCGCCTGCTTTGGCCGCATAGGTGTAGTAATTGATCTTGCGCACACCTCTCTGGATACACCGGCGGAAATCTTCTGCACTCACTCCAGATCCCCCGTGCATGACCACCGGTATCTCCGCCTTCTCCCGGATGGCACTGATGATATCAAAGTCCAGTTTCGGCTCTGTCAGATACAGACCATGTACGGTCCCAAAAGAGCAGGCCAGTGCATCCACCCCTGTATGCTCCACAAATCTTTTTGCCTCGTCCGGATCCGTATACAGGGACGCCACTGCCTCGCCTTCGGCGCCCACGCTGCCGAACTCTTCCCTGCCCATGGATCCGATCTCCCCTTCCACGGACACACCGTAGCTGGCAGCGATCTCCACAGCCATACAGGTATTCGCCACATTTTTCTCAAAGTCCAACACAGAGCCGTCATACATCACGGAGGTGAAGCCCATGTCCATCGCTCTCTTGATATAATCCAGGTCTTCGCCATGGTCCAGATGTACGCAGACCGGCACGGAAGCCTGCTCCGCCAGCATCACCATGATGGGTCCCAGCACTTTCACCGGGATCAGGGATTCATGTACCTGGGCAAACTGTATGATCACCGGATGCCCCAGCTCTTCTGCCGCCTCCAGCGTGCCAAGGATCCCCTCTAACGTGGTCACGTTAAACGCCCCGATGGCTGCGTTGTTGGCTTCCGCAAAGTCCAAGATACTCTTCATTGTCACTAACATACTGTATTTCCTCCTTCATCCCCTGTTGCATAGGCATTCGCCCTCCTGCAGTCTTCATAAAGTGTCCGATAGATCTTGTATTTCTCCTGGTAGAATTGGCTCTCCGCCCTCCTTGGCCTTATCTCCTCTCCCACCTGCACCATGGCCCCGGCCGCCTCTTCCTGGGATCCATACACGCCCGCCGCGGCCGCGCAGAGGACCGCACAGCCCAAAGCCCCGGCCTGGGCGCCTTCCAGTCGGTGGATGGGACAGTCCAGCACGTCTGCCTTGATCTGGAGCCAGGCCCGGGACCTGCTGGATCCTCCCGTGACCAGCAGACCCGCTCCCTTTGATCTGTCCGCGCCGAGTCTCTCCACGTTCAGTTTCTGATCCATACACAATCCCTCCAGGATCCCCCGGTAGATATCACCCCTGCAGTCTGCCTCGTCTATCCCCAGAAGAGACAGACGGGCCTGGGCATCCAGGTAAGGCGTGCCGCTCCCATGGAGATAGGGCAGCACCAGGATACGGGTGGGATACGCGGGCATCTCCTGTTCCAGGATCTGATATGCCTGCAGACCTTCCTGCCGCTCCCGCGCCGAAAATACCTTCGTAGCCCATTCCGTCAGCAGTCCGGAAGTCACATTATAAGCCAACGTATTGTAAACCCCGGCTTCCATAAACGGTTCATTGGGATGCCCCCAGGCGAGGATATGATCTTCCGCCAGAGTTTCCCTCAAGATCGGGGTGATACATTCAGACGTACCCATAGAACACATTGTATAAGCAGTCTTCCCCCGGCTGACCACCGCCGCCACAGGCTGGTCATGGCCTCCCATGACCAACAATGTCTTCCTGGGCAGATGGAGCCTGCCCGCCACCTCCGCCGAGACCTCCCCGACCACCGTACCGCCCTGTACCGGACGGCTCAGGAGCTTTTCTCCCACTCCCGCCCGCTCCAAAAGCCAGGGGTCCCACCGCTTCTTATGTACATCAAACAACATGGTCCGGGACGCCATGGAATAGTCCGTGACATATATCCCTCCCAGCCTGTGATACAGATAGTCACCCATCAGCAGGATATGCCTGGTCTTTCCATAGATCTCCGGATGATGATGCCGCAGATATAAGATCTTCGACAGAGAATAGGACCGATGGGGCCTCAGCCCGGTGATCCGGGCGATCTGTCCGGCATCCGCCCCACGGACCAGCCGGTCAAACTCCTCCCGCCCCCTGTCGTCTGTCAGGAGCATGACCGGACTGATCTCCCGCCCCGCTCCATCCAGGCATACGAAGCCTTCACCAAACGAGGAGACGCACACAGCCCCTTCCTCCTGGCTGGGACAGCGCCCCATGGCTGCCGCCAGCACCCTCTGGCTGCTGGCCCAGAGAGCTTCCGCCCGCAGCTCCCTTTTTCCCTTTACCGCTTCCTGATGATATGCCTCATACTCCATCGCGGCGATCTGACCATCCTCTGTAAAGACCACCGCCTTCACCCCCGTAGTCCCCAGATCGATCCCGATAAGATACATGCCGACATCCCTCCCTTTCCGCACTTCCTGCATATCTACATCTTATCACGTATACCTGAGTCAATCAAGCGCGTCCTTTCACACAGTCGGACTGACACTTGCTAGACCGCTAAGAACCGTGATATACTGGACAAAAAAAGAAGGAGGGATGATCATGGATCATATGGACACTGTGATCTTCGCCTGCAGTTCTCTCAGATCATATATATACGCCGCCCAAGAACGGGCCGGGACATCCTACCAGATCATTTTTCTGGATAAAGAAAACCATCTGGAACCGGAAAATATGAAAAAATGCATCATAGACGCTGAAAAAAGATTGCCGGATACAATAAAAAACGTCCTGGTCGCCATGGGATTTTGCGGAGGAGCATTCGACCATATCTCATTTTCCAGGCGTTTTGTGATCCCCCGCGTAGACGACTGTGTATCACTGATGCTGCAAAAGGACGGTATCTATGACCCCAATCCCAAAGAAACAGGCCATCTGTATATGATGGAACAAGATCCGGAAGATCTTTCTTTTGAAAAAATGTTCCAGGAAAACCAGACCAGCTATGAAGGCATCAGCCAGGAAACACTCTTCCACATGTACTTTGACAACTATACCCATCTGGATATCATCGATACCGGGCTTAACGACTGCTATTCTGAAAGATATGCCCAAAAAGCCCAGGATAACGCCGATCTGATACATGCCGTGCTGGATTATGTTGAAGGCAGTAACTTACTCCTGGAAAAACTCGTGCGTGGAAAATGGGACATACAATTCCTGATAGCCGAACCGGGACATACCATCAAACACAGCGATTTTTTTGAGTAGGAGGCACTTTATGTACAAAACGACCGTAACATTGAAAAAAGGGGAAGGCCGCACCATCAAGGCGGGCGGACTGTGGATATATGACAACGAGATTGGCTCAGTGGCCAAAGCTGAGGACTTTGAAAACGGAGATATGGTGACCGTCCTGGATCATGACGGATATTTTATGGGCTATGGTTTTATCAATATACATTCCAAGATCCGGGTACGCCTCATGACCCGCAAAAAAGAAAATATCATCGACGGAGCCTTCCTCACCCGGCGCGTACGGGACGCCTGGGGATACCGGAAAACCGTCTGCGATACAAGCTGCTGCCGGCTCATATTCGGCGAAGCGGACTTCCTGCCCGGGCTGGTGGTAGACAGATTCTCCGACATACTGGTCGTGGAGTCCCTCGCCCTGGGCATCGACCGTCTAAAACCCGCCATCCTGGATATCCTGAAAAAAGTCCTGGAAGAAGACGGCATCCATATCCGCGGCGTCTATGAGCGCAGCGACGCGAAAGTCCGCACACAGGAGGGGATGGAGCGTGTCAAAGGCTTTATCGGGGAACCTTTCGACACGAAAGTAGAGATCACAGAAAACGGTGTCCGCTATCTGGTGGATGTGGAAAACGGACAGAAGACCGGCTTCTTTCTCGACCAGAAATACAACCGCTTTGCCATCCAGCGTCTCTGTAAAGACAAAGATGTACTCGACTGCTTCACCCATACCGGATCCTTTGCCTTAAATGCCGCCGTGGCAGGCGCTAAGAGCGTCCTGGGCATTGATTCCTCAGAGACCGGCTGCATGCAGGCAGAAGAAAATGCCCGTTTGAACGGCGTAGAAGACCGGGTGCGTTTCCAATGTGCCGACGTATTTAGACTCCTGCCTGAACTGGAGAGACAGGGCAGATCCTACGATGTGGTCATCTTAGATCCACCCGCCTTCACCAAATCCCGCCACTCCATCAAAAACGCAGTCAAAGGATACCGGGAGATCAACCTGCGCGGCATGAGACTGGTGAAAAACGGCGGCTTTCTCGCCACCTGCTCCTGCTCCCATTTCATGGATCCGGATCTGTTCACAAAGACACTCCGCGAAGCCGCCCGGGGAGCGCACCGCCGCCTGCGCCAGGTAGAATACAGGACACAGGCCTGCGACCATCCGATCCTCTGGGCAGCGGATCAGTCTTATTATCTGAAATTTTATATCTTCCAAGTGTGCGATGAGATGTAGGACAAGATCCTGTGTGATCCCTATCGCGCCAAGAAGTGATCGATCGTCCGCCGGGCGATCTTCAGGGAGCTGTCCACATTCTTCTCTCCCTCATATATCTTCAGGACTTCGCTCTCAGCCAGTGCGAGAGCTTCCCCGTACCTGGAAAATCTGGGCACAGCCCTCCCTTTCTCGATAACGGTACTGAGCAGCATATGGTCTATGACCCTGTCACTGGCCTCCATATCCCGCCTCACGATCTCCTCCATCTGCTCAGACCCCGTCACAGAACGCAGCACCGAAGCCCCCTGGGAGTAGCGGAAGATCTCCATCTGGATCTCCTCGTCATACGTGAGCATCTTCAAAAACTCCCAGGCCAGCTGTTTCTTACGGCTATGGCTGCTGATCCCGATCAGCAGGCTGTCCACCTCTGAGATATTGTCCCCCTGGGGACCGGCCGGGAGGGTGATACAATCCCATTGGAATGTGCTGTATTTTTTGATCTTATACGGATAAGATTTATATGTCCTGTATTCCGCAAATGACAGCGGCATAAAGGCCACATGGCCGCCGTCAAAGTCTTCCTGGGTCACTTTCTGCCCCTGGTTCAGATCGCTCAATCCATTCACATACCGGACCGCCTGGGCGACCTGCTCAGAATGGATATAACACTTCGTCCCGTCCTCATCAAACAGTTTCCCACCGTTGGAATATGCCGCCTCCATCCATCCGTAATTATACGTGCCGAACCGGTCCACCCTGCCGTCCCCGTCCGTATCTTTCGTGATCTTTTTACAGATATCCATGAGCCTGTCCCAATCCCAGTCATTATCCGGCACGCCGAATCCCGCCTGATTGAGGAGCGTCTTATTCACAAACATCAATGTGGGAACCGTCTCATAAGGCAGCGCATACTGCTGATGGTCACGCACGCCGGCGGCCAGGGCCGTCTGGAAAAAAGCGGACTTGGAAAAATCCTGGTCTTTGTCCATCCAGGGTCCCAGATCCGCCAGTACCCCCAAAGAGACCATTTTGTCAAGATCGTTGGAGAGTACCATAAAGACATCCGGTGTCTCCCCGCCCAGGATCTTCCTGGCCAGCCATTCTGGATAATCATCTTTCGGGATCCCGCTGTAATAGTGGATCCGTACACCCGGATGTGCTCTTTCATATTTTTCTATGGCTTTATCTATGATGATACAGCTGTCTGCATTGGCTACGCCCCAGTTGCTCCCGGCAAACATGCCAAATTCCAGGACTGTATCGCCGCTCCTGCCGCCCAGGCCAATGGCAAGGACAAGGCCCGCCGCAAGAAAAATGACAGCAGCGGCCTGCCACCTTTTCCCTCTCACCATATCCCTCCTTTAGATCCTGTCTCAGATACACTCCAGATGTTTCCCCGCCTGTCTCTGGACAGCCCAGATCGCCAGCTGTGTCCGGTCCCGCAGATCCAGCTTATTGAGTATGGTACTCAGATAATTGCGTACGGTCCCATCTGAAAGGCTCAGAGCCTCCGCGATCTCCCTGTTGGAAGACCCCTTCTCCACCTGTGCGATGATCTTCCACTCTGTCTTGGTCAGCGTCCCCACCTGTTTATCGCTGATAGGGATGCAATAATCCGACTGGGCCATCTGTGAGAAGAGCCTGAGTACCTTCGCCGCTATATCCGGGTTGATCATAGCCCTGCCGCTGTAGACAGTCTCGATGGCTTCTACCAGCCCATCCATGGACACGCCCTTCAGCAGATATCCGCTGGCCCCATATTTTAAGGCATTGTACACATACTCATCATCATCGAACGTCGTCAGTATGATGATCTTGATATCCGGACATTGATCCTTGATGATCTTGGTACACTGCACTCCGTCCATCTTAGGCATACGGATATCCATGAGGATCACATCCGGCTTCTCCCTGCGCACGCTCCCCACCACTTCCTGTCCGTTTGCCACTGCATCTGTCACATGCAGGTCCTCCCTGCTGTCCAGTACGATCTGCAGGCTCTGCCGGATCAACTCCTGGTCATCTGCTATCAATACTTTGATCATACGCTGTCCCCCCATCTGATCGGAATGGTCACATCCACGAGAAAACCATGGCTGCCATCAAACACCACTGTACCATTGAGCAGAGCGATCCGCTCCCGGATATGTTCTGTGCCGAATCCCGGCTGGATCTCTTTGCATCCCACGCCGTTATCCTGTATGGATAACCGGATATCGCCCTCCTCCCGCCACATACGGATCTCTACCTGTGTCGCCCTCCCATGGCGCATAGCATTGGTCAGGCTCTCCTGGACCACGCGATAGATGGCGTTTTCCTCATCCTCGCAAAAACGCAGCGGCTGGATCTGGCAGGCGAAAGAGACTTTCGTTCTCGTCAGGGTATTTGTATCCTCCACCATCTTCCGGATCGCATACTCAAGACTGAGCCTTTCCAGTGCATCCGGACGGAGCTGGCTCACCGACCGCCGGATCTCCTGGATCCCCTCTCGAGTCACTCCGGAGATCACTTCCAGCTGACTCTTTGTCTTATCCGGCGCTATGTCGATCGTAGCGATGCATGCATCGATACCCGCTGAGATCCCCGTCAGGGTATGTCCCAGCGTATCATGGATCTCACGGGCCAGACGGTTCCTTTCTTTTGTCTGCCCCATTTTCTCTTTCATATCTGCATATTTCTGCAGCTGCACATTTGCCTGCTGCAGCTCTTCATTCGCCGCGGAGAGCTTTCCATATAATTCGTTGACTTCCTCTATCGTCCCTCTCTGCTCCTGTATGACGAACACGCAGAAAATGATAAAAAGGACCATATTCAGAGAAGTCAGCACATTATAGAACACAAATATATAAGACTGCTGGCCGGCATCATAGTAGCTGATGTAATCTTGGATATCATATAATGGAGCGTTCACAGAAGCCAGTCCATAATCTGTCCCCACAAAACTCAGCACCGCCAGGAGCATGAACAAGAACTGCCCGGAACTCTTCTTCGTATAGAAGATCACATTGGCGAACACCCACAACAAGATCCCGTTATAATTAAAATTCAACAGATAAACGATCCCAATGCTGACTATAAGGTCAAAGACCAGAGAACCGACTTGCAGCCTGCTGTCCCTGAAATGGATGATATCCCGCATCACAAAAGATAAAGTCAGCCCGAACATCAACAGCACGCACACTGCCAGGATCGTCTCCGGCCTCCAGGGGATCGCCTCCACTTTGGCGATAAAGTCCCTTGCGATATAAGACTCCCTTATGTTCTCTGTGGTCACTGCGATAAATCCCGTCACCGCCACCACCATCACCCAGTTCAGGATCAACATCAGATAGTTCACCAGAGAGATCTCGATCCTTTTTGCTCTCATACCACGGTCACCGAACCCTTTCCTGCACGACACACTACTGCCACCCGTCAATATCAAATCCATCCAGGTTCTCTCTGGTGATCAGTGTCACTTCCACCACGATATCCTTCTCGATCTCTTTCCCGTCCAGATAGTCGTAGGCTGCCTGAGCGCTGATCCGCCCCATCTGGATCGGCTGCTGGGCGCTGGTGCCCTCCATATACCCCTGCTGGATCATCGCCTTACTGTCCGGTGATCCGTCGATCCCGTAGATCATGACCTGATCCTCCACATGGCGCATCTGGAGCGCCGCCAATGCCCCCAGCGCCGTAGGATCGTTGCCGCCCAGCACCACATCGAATTTAAGATCCGTATCCAGTATCTGCTTCATGACTTCCATAGCCACTTCCAACTCGGAAGTCGTGGATCTCTCCGCCACCACTTCATACTGGGGATACCCTTGGATCGTATCCAGAAATCCCTGCACACGCTGCAGGGTAGAGCGTATGTTATAATGATCCATGATCACGATCCGGGCGTGGTCGCATTTTGACATCATATCTCTGGCACACTGTACCCCCGCCTGATAGTTGTCCGACTGGATCACCGTAGCTACATACTGGGGTTCCTCCACATCTGTATCCACATTGAAGACAGGTACCCCTGCCTCCTGGCATGCCTGCAGCGCCGGCGTGATCTCTTTCCAATCCACCGGATTGACAAAGATCCCGGCCACTCCTTCATCCAACATCTCCTGGATCTGGGCATTCTGCCGTATCTGGTCCTGCGCCGGGTCGCGGGTGAGCAGGATATCCCCGTTCGCCTCCACCACTTCCCGGATGCTCTCATTCAAAGCTGTAAAGTAGGGATTGTTCATCGTCATGTAAGTGGCGCCGAATTTCAGCGGTCTATGGCTGTCTGCCTTCTCCCCCCGGCGTCCCCCGCCATAGAAGATGCAGCCGACGACGACAGCCGCCAGCAGGAACAGGACTGACATACATATCAATACTCTCTTTTTCTCAACTAAGCCTTTCTGATAGATCTTCCGCATACCTCCTGTCGCCCTTCTATGCAGATCATACCATACTCCGCCCAGATCATCAACTTTTTTTCAGACGGGCTCTGACAAAAAGGATGGCAGCGCCCTCTGCTCAGGCTCTGCCATCCTTTCTATCACTCATGCTTTTTCTTTTGTATTTTTTACATAGTCAATGAATACGGCCAACAGGATAACGATACCTTTTACCACGTCCTGCCAGAATGAGTTCACATTGAGCAGGTTCAGTCCATTGTTCAGGATACCGATGATCAGCGCGCCGATGATGGTCCCTCCGATCTTACCGGAACCGCCGGCCATGGATGTACCGCCCACGACGACCGCTGCGATCGCGTCCATCTCTGCGCCCTCACCTGCCGTCGGCTGTCCGGAATACATACGGGAAGCCAGGACGATGCCCGCCAGTCCGGCCATCACGCCGGAGAATGCATGGACGAAGAATTTTACCCTTGATACTTTGATACCTGAAAATACAGCTGCCTGGGCATTTCCACCCACTGCATAGATATGGCGCCCCATCTTCGTCTTATTCATGATCAGAGCCGTGATCACCAGCACGATCAGCATCAGGATGACCGGGACCGGGACAAACCCTACATATCCAGCCCCAATGAACTGCCATTCTTTCGTCACGACACGCACCGGAGAACCGCCTGTATAGACTTTTGCCAGACCCCGGGCGATGTTCATGGTCGCAAGGGTCACGATAAAAGGCGGGATGGTCGTTGAACTGATCACAAAACCATTAAAGACCCCGATCACCAGCCCGATCAATACACCTACGATCAGGGCCACCGCGATGGGCAGGTCATAGCGTGATACACAGCCTGCCGCCAACACACCGGACAGAGCGATGATCGAACCCACCGAAAGGTCGATGCCGCCCAGGATGATGACCATCGTCATGCCGCAGGCAAGGAACATATTGGTCGAGATCTGACGCAATACGTTGAAGATATTCTTTGAAGTCAAAAAAGATCCGCTTGTAGCCGGAAATACGGCTAAGAACACACACAGCACCAACAGGGCGCCGATGATACCCATATTTTCTTTCAAAAAAGCCACCGCTTTGTTGGAGCTGGCTTTTTTTGTTGCTCCCTGAGCCATTTTTTCCCCTCCTTGATCCTATATACCTAATTTGCTGCCAACTGCATGATCGATTCCTGCGTCACTTCCGAATGATCCAGACAGCCCGCCACCCGGCCCTCTGCCATCACGTAGACCCGGTCGCTCATATTGATGATCTCCGGCAGCTCTGATGAGATCATGATGATAGACATGCCCTCCTTGACCAGCTGGTTCATGATCGCGTAGATCTCGGATTTTGCCCCCACGTCCACACCGCGGGTGGGTTCGTCCAAGATCAGTATATCCGGGCTGGTGGCCAGCCAGCGTCCGATCATCACCTTCTGCTGGTTCCCGCCGGACAGGTTCCCTATGGCCTGTTCCTGGGTAGGGGTCTTGGTGCTCATCATATCAATGTATTTCTGTGTGATATCCACTTCCTTCTTACTGTCTACAGATATACCATGGATGAACTGTTCCAATACTTCTATGGTGGAATTGAAGCGCACGCTCTGTACATGATACAGGCCTTCCAGCTTCCGGTCCTCCGGGACCAGGGCTATGCCGTATTTTAAAGCGTCTATGGGGCTTTGGACATTTACCTTCTGTCCTTTTACATACACGTCCCCCTTGGAGCCTTTGGTCAGCCCGAAGATACACTTCATCGTCTCGCTCCGCCCGGCTCCCACCAGTCCGGCAAATCCGATGATCTCGCCCTTCTTCAGCTCAAAGCTGGCATCCTGGACCATCTTCCCATCAGAGATATGCTCACATTTGAGCAGCGTCTCCCCCGGCTCCTGGTAATCCCTGGTATAATAATTCGTCAGTTCCCGGCCTACCATCATGGCGATCAAATCGTCTTTCGTCGTCTCTTTGACAACTTTCGTCCCCACATATTGGCCGTCCCGCATGATGGTCACCCGGTCACAGATCTCTTCCAGCTCGCTCATCTTATGGGAGATATACACGATCCCCACGCCTTTTGCCGTCAGTTTGCGCATGGTCTGGAAGAGGAATGCCACCTCTTTGTCTGAGATCGAAGATGTGGGTTCATCCATGACCAAGATCTTCGAATCATAGGAGATAGCCTTGACGATCTCCACCATCTGCTGCTGTGCGATCGTCAGATCTTTGATCAGCTTATCCGCCTCTATATTGATCTCCTGGGCATCGAGCAGAGCCTGTGCCTCTTCAGTCATTTTCTTACGGTCGATCAGGACACCGCTGCCATGTTCCCTGCCAAGAAAGATATTCTCGGCGACTGTCATATGGGGCACCAGCACCAGCTCCTGATGTATGATGGCGATCCCATTCTCCTGGGCATCCCGTACCCCGGCAATGGTCACCTTCTTTCCATCGATATAGATATCCCCTTCCTCCGGATGATAGATACCGCCCAGCACTTTGATCAATGTGGATTTTCCAGCCCCATTCTCACCCAAGAGTGCATGGACTTCGCCGGCTCTCAATTCATAGCTGACATCATTTAACGCATACACACCGGGGAATCTTTTATGTATATGCTCCATTTTTAACAAAACCTGTTCACTCAAATCATCACCCACTTAAGTTTTTATTGTGATCACGCCAAACATGGAACCTGCCCCAAAAGCCTGTCTATCTATGCGGCTTTTGAGGCAGTTCCTTTCACCACGTTAATTTATCATCTCATAAAAGATCGGTCTTTTTGCGCCTGCGCTTACTGCCATCCATCTGTGCCGTAATCAGCTACATTGTCAGCAGTGATCAAGAATGTCTCGACAGGATATCTCTCGTCTACTTTTTCTCCAGCCATGATCTTGTACATCAGATCCACAGAAGATTCAGCGATGGATACAGGTGACTGTGCCCCGCTGCCCTCGATCAGAGATTCGCCGGAAGCCAATTCTGACTTGATGTCAGGAGAACCATCCACGCCATAGATCTTACAGTCGGTCAGCCCTGCTGCATTTGCTGCTGCCAATGCGCCCAGTGCTGTCGGGTCATTGCCGCCGAAGATCGCCACTACGTCACTATGAGCCTGCAGAAGATCTTCTGCGATACCCATAGATACTTCCAGATTACCTTTCGCATCCTGCTGTGCGACGATATCAAATCCTTTGCCCTCGATCGCATCCAGGAAACCGTTCGTCCTGTCAACGACAGAGTTCATGGTCGGGGAATCCAATACGATGATCGGGCCGCCGTCCGGACATTTCTTTACAAGGTCTTCGCCGCATACTTTACCTGCATTGTAGTTATCTGATCCTGTATAAGTAGCTACATAAGACAGATCCGCGACTTCTGTATCAAAGTTGATGATCGGTACATCTGCTTCTTTCAGCGCATCCAGTGCCGGAAGGATACCTTCTGCCTCAGCAGGGTTCAGGAAGATACCGTCCATCCCCTGTGCGATCATATCTTCGATCTGTGTGATCTGCAGAGAGACATCATTTGCCGGGTCCGTAGAGATCAGTTTGTCTCCTTTTTCTTCAACTGCCGCGCGGATCGCATCCTCGATCGTCACGAAGAATGGGTTTGTCCCATCCATACATGTGTAACCGAACGTATAAGGTCCGCCTGCATTTCCAGTATCGGCATCTTCCTCTGCATCATCTGCCGTATCGTCAGCCGCATCTGTGTCTTCTTCTGCATCTGCCGCATCATCTGTGGTGTCTTCAGCAGCCTCTGTCTCTTTATTATCTGTAGAGCCGCTGTCTGAACCTCCACCGCATCCCACCAGTAATGTCCCTGCCATAGTCAAGCAGAGTAAAGCTGCCAATAATCTTCTCTTCATATCCTTACTTCCTCCCTTTTTAAAAAATATGGATCTGACTGTTTACTTTACGTTTTCTATTTTAACTCAAAAAGGAATAAAAATCACCTATATTTTGTAATGTTTTTTCTATGACATTTGTCATATCCTCTGTCTATCTGACAAAATATACAATACAAAACCCTTTATCTGGTCACGTTCCTGAGCCAGCGATAGGATCTATACCGTCTGATCGAAAAGGGCAGCTTCAGCAGTTCGTCACAGCAGAGGATCACATACAGCCAGGGCATGGGGATATGCAGGACGAATGCACATACCGAACCTAAGAGGATCGACCCGCCCCACAGAGAGAACCCATCCAGATAAAGCCCATACTTGGTATCGCCGCCGGAACGGAAGACACCCACGATCCACACGCAGTTCATAGACTGGAGCAGTGCAAAGACCGCCATCACGAACATCATGAACCCCAGATAAGACCTGGCCTGGTCAGACAGGTTCAGCAGAGCCCTGGCCACCGGGGAGATCACTAAGATCAAGACGCCCCCCGCCAGCCCCAGGATCACCGACAGCCTGGTAAAACGGGCCGCATAGACCTTAGCCAGTTCCTCTTTCTGCTCGCCTATGGCTTTGCCGCAGACGATCGCCGCAGACGCCGCCACGCCCATGCTCACCACCATGGCCAGCTGACGGCTGACCTGGGTGACCGAATGGGCCGCCACCGCCGCGCTGCCCAGATGACCCACGATCGCTGTGACCGCCGCCATACCAGCGCCCCAGGCCAGCTCATTGAACATCACAGGCATGGAATATCTCAGGAAATCCCTGTGCAGCAACGGGTCCTTGGCAAAGAGATCCTTCCAGTGGAAGCGCACCGTATCGTTAAATCTCCATCCATAGATGATCACCACACATATCTCGAAGATCCGGGCGATCAGCGTGCCCAGAGCCGCCCCCTGGATCCCCATAGCGGGCAGCCCCAAAAGCCCGAAGATAAAGACGGCATTGCAGACCACATTGATCACCAGGGACACGCCATAGGTCACCGTGGCGATCACCACCCGCTCCACACTGCGCATCACATTGAAATACACGATCGTGATCCCCGATATCACATAAGAACAGGA
>CANTEW010000020.1 GCA_947652925.1 uncultured Lachnospiraceae bacterium | reverse complement strand
AGCAATGTCACACAGAAGTATTATCTGGGTAATCCCAAAGAGGGTGTAGACATTTTGAGAGCCAACTTGAATAGTATGAAATAGCGAGATAGCAAGTGTTAGAGCGGGCTGTACCGTTCTTTTTTATGCCATTTTACGGATGGTTTCGACAGACATATAGTCATAACTTAAAGGTATAGATACAATCTATACGATAGAACAGATAAAAGATATTTTATCTCCCATATTCCAAAACTATAACGTCCAGCGTGCTATCTTGTTTGGTTCTTATGCAAAGGGTACACCGCAAGAAAAAAGCGACATTGATATACTGGTGGATAGTGGACTTCACGGTCTTGCTTTTTATGATCTTTTGGAAGATGTGGTCACTTCTCTGGATAAATCTGTTGATTTGATTGACCGTTCAGAAATCATTCCAGATTCCGAGATAGACAATGAGATCAAAAAAATGGAGTTCTTATTTATGGATGATAAAGACAGACAGATTTTGACCAAAATATATAAACATATAACGGCCATCCTTTCTTATTGCGGATGTTGTACAGTTTTTGAAGATTTCCAAAAGGATGCTATGCGTGTGGAGGCTTATGTTTTTAATCTGATGCAGATTGGAGAACTGGCAAAGACTTCTCTCAGTGATGATATAAAGAGACAGCTTTCATCAATCCCGTGGAAACAGATATATGGAATGAGAAACCGTATCGTCCATGGCTATGATGGTATCAAATTAAAAATCGTATGGGATACCATAACAGATGATTTACCAAAATTACAAAAAGAGCTAGAAAATATTTTATACTGAAATATCGAAAGGGAACATTAAGTATGATATGGACAGTTACTTTGGATAGAAACCAAAAACCAACAGAGGAACAGATTGAACAGATAGAAGAAGCGGCAGAGAGATTGTATTTGATGAAGATCCTCCTGAACTTATGCCCGCAATGGAAAAGGCATTCCGGTCAGCGGCAAAAAATCGTAACATACAGAGAAAATTGAATGTCTTATGATCCTCTTTACTTATAACTATAAAACGTATTTTAGTCTTGTTCTTTGCTATGCAGATAGGTATAATAAATATAAATTTTAGTAAGGGAGTGTGATGATATGCCGCCAAAAGCCATTATGTTAAATGATATGTTGAAAGATATGGCGGATTTTCGCAGAGAGAGACTATCCATATGAAAATAATGCTTGATACCAATGTATTGATCTCTTCTCTGATATTCGGCGGTACGCCAAAACAATTGATAGAACGATTGTTGCTGATGGGGCATGATATATACATTTCAGATTATATTGAAAATGAGTTTTTAGATAAGATTCATTTGAAATGGCCGCAAAAAGAGGACGATTTGCGAAAAGTATATCAGAAAATGAATTTTATCCATTGCCCCAGTACAGAAGAGAAATTGGGAGAGGTTAGTAAATACAACCAAACAGCCTACGCAGGAGATTTTAGTGATCAATTATACAAAGATTGCGTAACTTGATGATCAAGAGGTACTTCGATCAAGAAGAAGACCGCATGATATAAGGCTTTTTAAGAGGGATGGGTGTATGTGCCTGTTCCTCTTTTTTGGTTATTAACACTTTTTTTACACCCTCATGTGGTATGATCGTGGCATGGCAAATGGTAAAAGTGAAAACATATCATTAAAAGTGTCATCAATATTTGCGTCACGGTCAGATAATTACAATCCCAGTATTTTCAAGGGTTTTTGAGATATATGATCGATCACAGAAACCTCCTGTATAAGCTGTTTGGCTGTATCCACTCATCTCTCTAACCACTGTATCGACAAGCTGATCTCTGTAATAAAGTGTGCCGGATATTTTGTCACTCTGCAAGGCGAAGGAATGAGGCGTAGCGATGGCTACGGCGATCAACGGTGCTATGTTCCTAGTGGCACATGTTCAGCACGGACCGGAACGAAGTGTAGATCAACGCGGCAGATTGCAAAATAGGCGGCACAATCGATACAGAGATCAGCTTGTTGATACATTAGAGCGTGTCTTAAAAATGTTTTATGTCAACCGTGCGTCACGGTCTGTGGGGAATTTTTCCCAAATGAGGGAGGCGTAGCGGGCTACGCTGACAGAATGCAGGGCAGATCGAACGCAAAGTGGGGCGTGCAGTTGGCGTGAATGATCTTTAAGACACACTCTAAGAAATGCAGTATCCAAAAAACACTACTTGATCATAATCTGCAGATCATTATGTATTCTTCTTCATTCTCGTCGACCACCTCAAATCCTGCTTTTCTATACATATCCACTGCATAATTCGCTTTCTGCACAGATAGAGATACCTGCTTATATCCTTTCGCTCTTAGAAATTGCAACATAGCTCCCATAAGTGCTGTGCCAATGCCCAAATTCCTGTATCCCTCAAACAGTGATATGGCAAATGAGGGCGTTTTATCATCAATATGCCCGTAATCGTTCATGATACGCACCCATGCTGCACCCACGATCTGCTCTTTTATTTCCACAACCAAGCACTGATCATCTGCTTTACCAAAATCTTCAATATATACTTGTAACTCTGGCTGTTCTATGATAGATCTTAGCGGCTTATCCATCCCCTCTGGAATAAAGATCGCTTCATATAGAAGATCAGATAATATTAGGTATTCATTTTTTCTGATCTCTCGAATTTTATACTCCATGTCTATGTAAAACCCCACATCTTCCAGTCCAACTTACTGAAATCTATCTATTTCCTTTTCTGTTGGTATAATGATAGATCATCAATACAAAAGCAAAGGAGATGATCTGTGCGACCATGATCCGTCTGCGCCCTTTAGAGAAACAACATGCAACATATTTGTAGCAACAGTATTATTTAATAAATGATCGCCAAGCCCTACCCATATATTTCCTGTTATGCGGTAAAGAAGCCCCCATTTGATCCCCATGATCCCAGCAAGGATAATATAACCGATACCCAGCAAGACCATTGCCGCAAATGACATTTCGCCATTTATCCAGTTTCTGATCGGCATTATAATGTGCCAGATCCCGAATAAAAATGCGGCAATAAAATTCGCTTGCATAAATGGCTTTGTCTCTGAAAATACCTTAATGAACAATCCGCGAAAAACGCCTTCCTCCATCCATACATTGATAACATTGAATAGTACGCATAACACAAAGAAAAGGAGATCAGTATTTTTTATTTGAGAGCCAGTTAAAGAAAAACTGCTGATATATATTTCTAAATGTGCAGGATCACCTTGCAGAGCTAAGATCGTCAATTCTAACCAATACGAAATGGTAAAGCAAACGCCCCCCAATAACAAACCTTTCAAAATACCGCTTACAAAACCGTTTCTTTGAAATCCAATATCACTCCATGAAAGACCTGCCTTTTTCAATACCAACGCCAATATGATGATCCCAACTACTTTATGGAGTACATTTTCTCCAATGACCGTTTTATCTGTCTCGATCAGAAAATATTCTATGGACCTTACAGACAGACAAAGCGTGAATATCGCAATGCACAGATTATCTGGTCTGTGTTTTGTATTTCTTCCCATATATAGCTACCTTTCCATAAACTCTATTTTCACTTCTAAGCCCGTCATGCAAGCACCTACTGTACCGCTCATATTTCGCTGGATGAACGGTACATTCCACTACGCAGATCCCAAGTTGTCTGATCCCTGATCTCTTAGTCAGATCTCTTTCTCCAAGTATACACGAGATCATAAGATTTTTCAATTCCCCGAACTGCCTTTGCTCAAGTTTGAGCGGCACTCCCGCATATCGCAGGAGCAGCACCTGCCACTTATGGATAGATCATCTCACTCTCCATAGACTTATCGATTTTTCTTCTTTGGGAGGTGATGCACGCTCTGATAGGTGGTATCCGCCTTGCTCTGCATACAAAAGGCCCTTATTTTCATCATAGATCTTGTTTTCCGCACGAAGGTTTTCATCTTTCCTCATTTGAGCATGTTTGAAAACCTTCTAGGATCCTTTCAAGAAATCCAATCGCATACTATTGATATTCTCATAAAGATGTGTTACGCTATTTTACAGATTGGAGGGTTGGAATTGAGTGGAGCAAATACCTGCGGAATGTTGATACGTCAAATACACAACGCTCTGGAGAAAATAGTGAACAACCAACTGAAAGCAAAAGACCTTACCCTTTCCCAAATGACTGCTTTAGTCGAGATCCAAAAAGCGCCTGCAAAAAAACTTACTTTTAAGGAACTGGAAAAGCGCCTGTCACTTGCTCAATCCACCACCGCCGGATTGATCTTCCGCTTAGAGCAGAAAAATCTTGTTTCCGTTTCCGGGGACATGGATGACAAGCGGATAAAGTATGTGGAAATAACCCCTCTTGGAGAGAAATTCTGCATAGAGGCAAAGCAGGAAATAGATCATACTGAAAAAATGCTTTTGGAAAATCTTTCAGCCGCAGAAAGAGAAAGCCTGTTATCTTTGTTAGAAGAAATATACCGCACAGTAAGGAAAATGTAACGTCTGCCTGTATCGGGCAGACACATGACGCTCTGCAGGTTGCGGCTGTTTCGCTCGCAACTCCTGTATTTCTTATATATATGGCGGTAGGTACGGTTTTCGGCATTGGCGGCACATCTGTTATTTCCCGTGCATTGGGTGAGGGGAAAGAGGACTACGCAAAAAAAGTCTGCTCTTTCTGTATGTGGGGCTGTATCATCGTAGGAGTCGTTATGGCGGCATTATCTTTGATCTTTATGGACCCTATCCTGTCACTGATCGGGGCAAGTCCCGACACAAGGGATCTGACAAAAACATATCTGACCATAGTTGCGTGCAGCGGACCTTTTGTACTGATCTCAAACTGTTATACAAATGTCATCCGTGCAGAGGGAAGATCGGGGGCTGCCTGTATGGGACAGCTTCTTGGAAACCTTTTTAATGTCATTCTCGACCCGGTCATGATCTTAGGATTCGGTTGGGACATAGCAGGTGCGGCGATCGCTACCGTGATCGGTAACGTGATAGGCGCAGGATATTATATCTGTTACTTTCTCCGGGGAAGATCAAGCCTTAGTATCAGTTTCAAAAAGTTTTATATAAAAAATAAAGTTTGCAGCAGCGTCCTTGCGATCGGTATTCCCGCAGCATTAGGCTCTTTGTTAATGAGCATTTCACAGATCGTCATCAACAGTCAAATGGCAGGATATGGGGATATGGCGATCGCCGGTATGGGGGTTGCCATGAAAGTAACTGTCATTACCGGCATGATATGTATGGGTTTAGGACAGGGGATACAACCTTTGCTCGGCTATTGCGTAGGGGCAAGATTGTGGAAAAGGTTCAAAGATGTTTTTAAGTTTTCAGCCATATCCGCGTTGATCCTGGGTGCTTCTCTGACAATCCTCTGTTATCTGTCTGTCGATCAGATAGTCAGCGTATTTTTGACTGATACGACTGCTTTTGATCATGCCGTCCAGTTTTCACGCATTTTATTGACAACAAGTTTTCTGTTTGGTCTGTTTTATGTCCTTGTCAATGGCATACAGGCTATGGGAGCGGCCACCGCTTCACTCATTATCAGTTTGAGCAGACAGGGCATCATCTACATTCCTGCCCTGTTTATCCTAAAGGCAGTCCTTGGTCTGATCGGGCTTGTATGGGCACAGCCCGTAGCAGATATATTTTCACCTATCCTTGCCGCCGCATTGTATATCAAAACATACCGCAGATCAAGCAGGGAACAGATAACGGGACAGATCGAAGCCATGAGCAGATCATGATCTGCTCTTGACATCAATACGGATCTGTATCATCATTTAATACGGATCCGTATTGAAAAAGGAGAGCCTAATGAATGACTGCCGTAATGAAGTATATCGTTTAATGCTCACAACCAACAGGTGCATAGGGTTCTATCATGAAATCGCCAAAAAATGGGGATAAAAGAAAATACTTTGCTATTACTTGACATTCTAAGTGACAAAAAGCAACATTCTCAAAGACAGATATGTGATGATTGGCATATTCCCAGAACAACCCTTAACACCATCATAAAAGAATGTGTCAAGTCAGGATATATCGTCCTGCTGCCCCAAAGCGGCTCCAAAGAGAAACTTATTTCTCTTACTGAAAACGGACAGATCTTTTCAGATAAAGTTACACACATAATGAAAGAGGCAGTACAACGCTCTATGGAAAAAATCCAGAAAGAATATTCAACAAACTTTATCACGGTCTTTGAAAAATATATAGAATATTTAGAAAACAAATATAAAAATGATCAGAGCATTTTTCAAACACATTCGGAGGATACGATCATATGCAGGAAGATCACTACGAAGAACAGGTTATAAGAGAACAAAAATATCAAAATATAACATAAGAACAAAGCAAATTTATTGACTGCACTTTTGAAAACTGTTCATTTGAAGATTGTATGATCATAGGCTGTGTTTTTGTAAACTGCAGATTTTACAAGTGTAACATCATCAATTTAACTTCCAAACATTCAGAAGTCAAAAATGCCATCTTTGAACAATGTGAGCTTATTGGGATACATTGTTGGAATGGACTCCTGCCCGCTGGGAAATATGCACATCCTATTGAAAAATTGGAAAGCTGTTACATGAAATATAACTCACTCATCGAAATGCCTTTCCGAAAATTTGATTTTTCAGGAAATATAATACAGGAAAGTGCATTTGAAGAATGTGGCAAGAAAGCAATTTTAGGGATTGCCGATCAGAAGCTACCCAATTCTTTAGATGTGATATCCGTAAAGCCGATCTCAGAGAAGCAAAAGGATATGTGATAGATATCCCTTCAAATAAAATGGAACAAGCAAGATTTTCATATCCAGAGGTCATAAGTTTGTTAGATCTTTAGAAATAAAGATCGATCAATGATCGTGATCCCCAAAATAAAAACGGTAACATATTGGAAAATGTTAAAGCGTGTCTTAAAGATCATCCACGCCAACCGCACGCCCCGCTTTGCGGACGATCTGCCCCGCATCCTGTCAGCGTAGCCCGCTACGCCTCCCTCATTTGGGACAAATTGATAAACTAATCTCTCAGACAGAAAGGAGATCAGCAGACTTGTATTTATGCCTGATCCCCCGCCCCATAACCACTAAAATATCACGACGGTACTGCCAAAATACTGATACCAAGCCCTGCTCCAACCTTATATGATCGCATGATCATCGTGTATCGTATATCTTATATTTGGATCTTTTTGACCATCTTAAGAGCCTCCAGCAGTCCGTGATAATGTCCTTGTTCCAACAAACCAGGCCACTTCCGTGAAATGTTCCCTTTTAGATACTGCGACAACTTACTGGCTGACAAATATGGCGGCACAGACACACACCTGCAGATGGATATGGTCACTCCCAGATAACGGACAGAGATCTACAATGTTACGATCGGTTTTCCTTCTTGATCGAGTAGGGGTGTAAAACCTGCTGCATTTCCACTTTTGTGAAACACATAATTTACACCTGTTTCTGTATCCACCCAGATCTCGATCACCTCAATAGTCCCTTGTTTATATACTTTTTAAAACAATCCATAAATATCCCTCCTAAATCCAGATCCTTGTGTTCTTTGACTCCTCATCTAAGCTGAAGATCCCCCTTGGTGATGATCGCTCAGATCTTTTCTGTACACTTTTCCACGAGAAAAGCACCAAAAATGCCGGGGATCACGGATCTCTCCTCCAACGATCAGACTCAGCTCTCTACTCACGATATGACAGGGATCGATATCCCAGATCTTTACAGCAGATCAGCGATCTTGATCGCCAGATCTCCAAAGATACCTACGGGAATGGCATCATCAAAACTATACAGATCCGATGCCTCATCATATTTAAGATCAAAAACATCCACGATACATTTTGCAGGGTTGACGATCCAGTATTCACGTACTCCGGCCGAACGATATTTAAAAAGCTTGATCCCTTAGTCTATCCGCTCTGTGCTGGGGGAAGTGATCTCGATCACCCAGTCCGGTGCGCCTTTACAGCCCCGATGATCTATTTTATCTTTATCACATATGACTGAGAGATCCGGTTCTACATAAGTTTTATCATCACCGCACAGGAACACCGCGAATGGAGCTGCATAGATCTTGCATCCGCCATTTCTATTTTCGATATAACTGCGTATCTTATGATAAAGACTTCCTGATATCTCTTGATGCTCTGTACTTTGCGGGGCCATCATATAGATCTGTCCATCGACCAGCTCTGCACGCTGACCGTCCGGCAGGGCGTATATATCCTCGATCGAATAGGTCTTTTCCTGTGGAAATGCCATAAACAGTCCTCCTCAAGCCGACTTGTTTGGTCACACTCTAAATGATACCATAAAAAAATAACAAGTCAATGCGATCCTGTATTGGCTGGACACAGGGATCCATGGCGTGATCTGCCGGAACGCTATGGCCCATGGCAGAGTGTACACAGCCATTTCCGTGCAGGGACACGCGCAGATATATGGGGAGACATATTAGACAACCTGATCGCACAGGACCTTGTGGATAGACAACGTTGATGCTAGATAATATAACGGTATAAGATCCCTGCGGTCAAGAGGATCACCGCACACACGCACCCGCTATAGACATCCCGGTACTCCGCCGGGATCCATAAAGCGCCCACTACACAGAGGAACGCCAAGAGAAACCCTCCCATCCCCCCAAGGAGCGCCGATGCACTCTGTTTCACCACACGCACCTCATCTTCCCAGTCCAGCACAGGAAAATGCAGATCGATCGTGATGCCATACACGCAGGAAAAGAGGATGATCGCCGCCGGGATCAGCACCAGCCAGACCCCGCCCAAGCCCCCTGGCCTCAACGCCAGGAACAGCAAGATCTCAGCCAGGATATAAAATGGCAGGAACAGCAATAGGTTCATCAGGATTTTCGCATCCAGGACGGCTTTTGTCGTTAAGGGAAGGCTCTTGAGTATCCATATATCTTTCCCCTCCATGGATATAGAGGTAGCGGCAGGCGTCATCATACAGAACACTCCGGCCAGCAGAAAAGGGATAGCCCCTTCCACATCCACTGGGAGCAGCGGATTTTCTGTGATCGTCTCCGCACCCACAGCCAGCAGGCCTCCCGCCATGACGCACCCCATGACAGGCCCGATGATGGTGTTGGACACATATACACTGGAGGCAAGATAACGTCTGAGCTCCCGTCGGCACAGAGCGGCCAGCACCGGGCTCTGTTCCAGTCTTTCCATCTCATAAGAATGTTCCGCCGGACTTGTATAGAGGTTCTGGCAGATCCAATGAAAACACCGGGAGACAACCGCCGCCACCGCCGCAAAGACGGCAAGAGAACACCCCGCCCATAGGATACTCTTCCATAACTGGCCCTTGACGACAGCCGCACTGACCCAGACTGCCGGCGGATATAACTTTTCTAATAATGCAGAGGTATGGACAGATAACTCTCTGAGCAGATCCTCACCGCTCCCATCTCCCATGGCCGCTATCCGGGAGGACAGATACACAACACCAAGGACCGCCAGGACAGACAACCCCGCCGCCACTACACTTTTATAACGCATCCTGGAGGATATGCCCGTGATCAGCGTCCCGATCATGATCGCGCCAGCCATGGGGATAAACGGGACAGACACTGCCCAGGGGACCACCGCCAGATAAGAGCCCAGACCCGGACGCACCTCCCACACATACACAATGATCCCCGGCAGCAGCACGACCAGCACTATCAGCAGATCCTCCACATACATGCGGACAAAGCGGCTGGCCACGATCGCCGTTTTCGACACAGGCAGGGCACACAGGATGTCATATCCCTCTCGCCGAAAGATAACGCTCCCGGCCTTGAGGATACCAAAGAAAAATACCAGCAGACTGGCGATCACCGTCAGATAGGCCGGCACCACATCCCCCATGCCCAAAAAGAGCAGGCTATAGGACAGACCGCCCATATAAAAGACCAGCAGACCCAAGAGTACCGCCCATACTGCCAGCATAGACCACGCCCTCTTCTTCACCTTCTTATCTCTCGAAGATCGAAAGACATTCCACCCATAGATATTACAAAGCTCCGCTCTCACCAACACATTGATCCTCGCCCGCATCCTCTACTACCTCCATGAAGATCGCTTCTAAAGTGTTCCCCCGTTCCATGATCTCCTCCATACTGCCGGAAGCGACCAGCTTCCCCGCCTTGATGATCGCCACTTTATTGCATAGACGCTCCGCCACATCCAGCACATGAGTGGAAAAAAAGATCGCGCCGCCTTCCGCACAGATACCCCTCATGATCTCTTTCAAGATCACAGACGCTTTTGGATCCAGTCCCACAAACGGTTCATCCAAGAGCAGCAGTCTCGGGCAATGGACCAAGGCTGAGATCAAGGCCAGTTTCTGTTTCATACCATGGGAATAAGTGGAGATCAGATCCCCCAGCGAGGGTGTGATCCCAAACGCATCCCCATACTTTTTGATCCGCTCCTCCCTCTCTCTCGCCCCCACCCGGAACACATCTGCGATCAGATCCAGATACTGGATGCCTGTGAGATAACTGTAGATATCCGGGTTATCCGGGATATAGGCAAACTGCCGTTTACACTCAATAGGGTCTTCCCGCATATCTACCCCATGGATCCTGACCGTCCCTGCATCCATATCCTGGATGCCCGCCACACATTTCAGAGTCGTTGTCTTCCCCGCACCGTTATGCCCGATAAACCCGTAGATATCCCCAGGCGCGATGTGCAGGCTCAAGTCAGTGATCCCTTTACTGCTGCCTTTATAATGTTTTGTCAAATGCTCGATCTGGAGCATGCCGTCCTCCTCTCATCCCTGTAAATGCATGATCCTCTGAAATCCTTCCGTCTCTCTCAGCTCTTGGAACGCCGGATGGCGCAGAGCCTCCTGTATATTTTGCCGGATAAAGCTCTTATCCCGCGGAGCCATGCTCCCCAGCGGCATCCGGTCGATCCACGCATCTAGCCGATCGAAATACCCATCCCCGTGCAGCCTGATCTCCTCCGCATCCAGAAGCCTCCTGACGCATCTTTCAAAAGACTGGAGCGCTCCGAGAGCCTCCTGACCCTTTCCATTGAGTCCATAGACAACTGCAGTCTGGTAATAAAATCTTGCCGCAAGATCCGGATGGAGCCTCTCCAGCTGATAGATCTCTATCACATGCCCCGTTCGCCGTATAGTCTCTGCACACCGTTCCATATCATTTTCATACAGGGACATAAGCTGTATCCCATCTCCTACCAGTCCCACCAGTCCCAGATACACCTCTGCCTGGGCATGCATCTTCGCTCTGTCGATCTCTCCGACTACCCGGTAAGCCTGGATCAATATAGCACTGTTATGCCCGGAAATGCGGCTTGGATCCATCAGCGGCTCCAGCAGGTCGATCGCCTCCGCAGCCCTGCCCAACTGGAGCTTGAGCCCCGCTTTCAAGGACGCTGCATCACTGCACACGCCCACATCTGTGCAATCCTCCAAGATCCTATCGCACCATGTGACTGCCTCCTCCAAGATCTGCCTGCCCTCCCCCTCACTCTCCGCCAGCATAAAATGATTCCAATAGAGGACAACAAGCTGTAACAAAAAAGGATAACACGAATAATAACGATGCGCCAAAGACCGTACCCTCCCCAAGACCTCATGGAGGGGGCGTGCCGCCAGATCCTTCGTCAGCTGGGCATATAAATGCCGGATCTGCTTATCGGAAAGCTGCGGCTCATACCCCACCAGTTCATCGATGGTCACATCGAAAAAGGCAGCCAGCTGAGGGAGCAGCAGGATATCCGGCATACTCTGGGCATTTTCCCATTTGGAGACAGATGCTTTGGTCACTCCGACAAAATCCGCCAGTTCCTCCTGGGTGAGCTTACGCTCATGGCGCAGCCGGGTGATATTGCTCGATAAGTTCAATCCATCCATGAATGACCCCTCTGTAAATATATCTCTCTTCTTTCATGATCATAACACAGGACCTGACCCTGCCACAATAGAACGTCGCGATACTTTTCACGCAGAAGATCAACTGGCAGTATACAATACATGCAGGTATCAGAGCCTTATCCTAAGATTGGGATCTCGATCTGCACGATATGATCCTCGATCCTGTCAATGACTGTCTCGTTGACCCCTTTTTCATAAGAATACCCCGTCAACGTCAGCCCCTCCCTGCGGGCATGCTTCAAGATCTCCTGATAACGTGCGCTCATCCCGTCCCACTCACCTTTATGGAATGCCCTTAAGTATCTCCCTTTGGGCTGTATATGCAGGCCTGTCTTCTGTCTGAGGAAAGGGATCTCGATGAATAATCTCGTATAGTCATCAAAATCGCCCTTCTGCAGGCTGGCGACAGGGATCATGGAGCCATAAGAGGCATCATGCAGGCGCCCAAGTTTGTATCTGGCAGTCTCGGCTGTGATCAATGCCACCTCTTCTTCAAATGTGACATCTCTGTCTATATCCACAGTCACCAGACAACATTCTTCTTTGTCCACGATACTGATCTCCGACAGATCCATGGTCAGCAGAGTGACCATGTTTTGATGATGCTTACATAATGTTTTCCTCACTGCTTTCAGGTGCATGATCTGCAGATCCAGATCTTTGATCTTATCATCCAGCAGACATTTCATATTCTCGGCAGAACGGTCCTCCATGAAATCCTGGATCTCCGCGACAGACACCCCCAGCTCCCGGAGCAGCAGGATCGTTTCCAATATAGAACTCTGATGGTGGTCATAACGGCGGTATCCATTGGCTGGATCGATAGACGCAGGTTTAAACAGCCCGATCTCATCGTACCACATCAGTGTCTTTTTGTTGATGCCATGCACGGCCGCAAATTGTCCGATCGTGAGCATTGCGCTCTTTTCATCCATTGTGGACCCTCCTAAACTTTCCTTGACTGTACTGTTACTGTACGGTCTATAATACTACACACACGAAACGATCACAAGACAAAAGGAGAAGATCTATGGACGCGCAAAATGTATATTCAAAACCTGTCACCCTGAAAAATATCTTGAGATTTTCCGTCCCCACCATTGTTATGACGATATTTATGTCCTTTTATACAATGGTGGACGGATTCTTTGTATCAAATCTGATCGGCACAAATGCATTATCCGCGATCAACCTGACCGCGCCCATCATCCAGCTGATCACTGCTGTCTCCACTATGCTGGCCACAGGAGGCAGTGCTGTCATCATGAAAAAGATGGGGGAACATATGGATAGTGAAGCGAGGGAAGACTTCACATTCCTGATCATCGTCAATGTATCTGTAGGTTTTATCATGTGTTCCCTCGGGTATCTGGCAATGGACCCCATCTTTTCCAGGATGGGGCTTTCCCCGGACGTGGTCGGATACTGCGTGGAGTACCTGAGCTGCTACCTCCTGTTCACGATCCCCATCCTGCTGATGAACAATTTTACCCTATATATGATCGCCAGCGAAAAAGCAACGCTCTCTCTGATCTGTTCAGTTACAGGGGGCGTTCTGAACATGGTGCTGGACTATGTATTTATCGCCAGATCCGGTATGGGCATCCAAGGCGCGGCACTCGCCACGGGGCTGGGGTATTCTGTGACAGCGATCGCGGGCTTATACATCTTCAGCCAGAAGAAGAACCTCCTGCATTTTAAAAGGCCCCGGTCCCGGCCCAAAGTCCTCCTCCATGCCGCCACGAACGGATGCTCCGAGATGGCTACCGCACTCGTCACAGGGATCATCACCATGATCTTCAACTGGACGATGCTCCATTATGTGGGCGAAGACGGTGTTGCCGCGGTCACGATCATCATGTATGTACTGATGTTCACCAGTTCCCTGTACACAGGTTATTCCTACGGCGTAGCCCCCATGATCAGCTATCACTACGGAGAGCAGGACCCTGCGAAACTGAAAAAACTGGTCACTATCAGCCTGAAAGTGATCACAGCCATCTCTCTCTTGACAGTAACGGCCTCCTTCCTCCTGACAAAGCCGCTGGTATCCATATTCGCCAGTCCGGATGATCCCGTATATGACCTGGCCGTGACCGGGAACAGGATCTGCACGCTCGCTTTGTTTTTTATCGGCTTCAATATCTTTACCAGCGGGATGTTCACTGCTCTGTCCAACGGTGTAGTCTCTGCGATACTGGCATTTTCAAGGTCTTTCGTATTTATGCTGATCACTATGACTGTATTGCCCCTGCTCCTGGGCGTCAACGGCATCTGGCTGGCTACACCTGTCGCGGAATCCATGGCGCTGGCCCTGTCTGCTCTCATGTTTGCCAGAAATAAAAAGAAATACGGGTATTCAGGATAAGGACACTTGCATTGACCATCTTTCCATGTTATACTATTCTCCGTTATAAGAAGCTCTCAAAAACTATCACTCCCGAGGGCTTCTGGGCGGTCACCGCCCTTAAATGTGCCGAGTGTTCGAGACCTTCCACTCGTAAAACAAAACTAAAGGAGAACAAGACCATGAAAGATCAAAACATTTCTACTATGACACAGGCAGCCATGATCTCTGCCGTCTACGTGGTACTCACTTATGTGTTCGCACCATTTTCTTTCGGCGAAGTCCAGATCAGGATCGCCGAAGCCCTCACCATACTCCCCGTATTCACACCAGCCGCAGTCCCGGGACTATTTATCGGCTGCTTTATCGGCAACATCCTGGGCGGAGCCATCCTCCCTGATATCATATGCGGGAGCTTGGCCACACTAGTCGGTGCTGTCTTCACTTACCGTCTCCGCGACAAGAACCGTTTCCTCGCACCGCTCCCCCCGATCATCGCCAACACGATCATCGTTCCTTTTGTACTCCGCTATGGATACGGTATCCTGCTCCCAGTCCCGTTCATGATGCTGACTGTAGGAGTCGGAGAGATCATATCCTGCGGCATATTTGGCATGGTCCTATATCTGGCTCTCTGGAAATACAAAGGCCTTGTCTTCCAAAAATGACCCGCAGTTACATATGATCTATCTGGATGGAGCGTGTTTGAAGACTTTATGCACATATAAAGCCACGGCTTTGGATCCCGTATGCTCCATAGGAAAAGCTGAAAAGGCTGGACTCGTTTTGATAAAGAGTCCAGCCTTTTTCCATGACATCGTGACAATTCTGTTAGATTCCCGAAAGAATGTGGAAAGGATCCTATTGTATAATGTATCTATGATCAAACGATCTCAAATACTGATACAAGGAGGACACATATGGATATCTTACAGACCACTGATCTGAAAAAATATTACGGCAAAGGCGACACGATGGTAAAAGCTTTGGACGGGGTGAGCCTTTGTGTAGAGCAGGGGAGTTTTGTCTCCGTGGTGGGGACATCCGGGAGCGGAAAATCCACTCTCCTGCACATGTTAGGGGGGCTCGACCGCCCCACAGAAGGGACCGTCACCGTGGACGGTCGGGATATCTCCCGGTTAAAAGACGAGGAACTGACGATCTTCCGCAGACGCAAGATCGGATTCGTCTTCCAGAGCTACAATCTGGTCCCGGTCCTGAACGTCTATGAGAACATCGTACTCCCCGTAGAACTGGACGGAAACCAACCCGACCAGGTATATGTGGAGGAGATCGTAAAAGTCCTGGGATTAGCAGAAAAGAAATACAACCTCCCCTCCCAGTTATCCGGCGGCCAACAACAGCGGGTAGCCATCGCCCGCGCCCTTGCCGCCAAACCCGCGATCTTACTGGCAGACGAACCCACCGGCAATCTGGACTCCGCTACCAGCCAGGATGTATTGAGCCTGTTGAAGGTGACCAGCGACCGTTTTAAGCAGACCGTGGTCATGATCACCCACAACGAAGAGATCGCTCAGCTGGCAGACCGGATCATCCGCATCGAGGACGGCCGTGTCAAAAACGACGGCCAGATCAGACATATAGAGGAGGGCATCCGTCATGCGTAAAGTCAAGAACAAAAAAGTCATCCGCCGCCTGGCCGACAAAAGTTTCAGCAGCAACAAGACCAGGAACATGATCGCAGCCCTGGCCATCGCCCTGACCACTATGCTCTTTACCGCATTATTTACTTTAGGGCTGGGCACCGTCGAGAATTTCCAGCTCGCCACCATGCGTCAATCTGGGGGCGACAGCCACGGGGTCATGAAGAACCTGACACGGGAACAATACGATAGATTGAAAGAGCATCCCTCTATCCGGGAATGCGCCCCCTGCATACCGGTGGCGGAAAGGATAAAAAACCCTGTATTCCTAAAACGCCATGTGGAAGCCTGGTACATGCCCGCCTATCACTACAAACACTGTTTTCTGGAAGTGATAGACGGCAGGACCCCCGAAAGACCGAATGAGATCCTCATAGACGATATGTCCCTGCAGCTCCTGGGTCTGGAGGCAAGAGCAGGACAGGAAGTGACTCTTGAGATGCAGCTGCGCCAGGGGAACGAAGAGACATTCCGGCGCACCTTCCTGGTCAGCGGCGTACTAAGCTCCGACCCGGCCATGAACGTGGGGTTCGCCATTGTCTCCGACGCATACCTGACAGAATATGCCGACGAACTCACCTACACGTATAATGAGGATTATTCTGCCACTGGAGCGATCCGCATGGACATAAACTTTGCGAATTCCCTGGGGATCCAGAAGAAGCTGGATAAAGTGATCACAGACAGCGGCTATTCCACGGATGAAGATCAGAAAGGCTACATCGCCAGCAATGCGAATTGGGCATACATCTCCGACGGTGCTGAGGACGACCCTATGGCTATAGGCGCGTTGGCCGCCGGCCTTTTGCTCATCATCCTCACCGGATACCTGATCATCTACAACGTATTCCAGATATCCGTCATGAAAGACATCCGTTATTATGGCCTGCTGAAGACCGTGGGCACCACAGGACGACAGGTAAAGAAGATCTTGCGGCGGCAGGCTTTCCTGCTATCCGCCATAGGGATCCCCTTCGGCATCCTGGCAGGCTTTCTCGTCGGAAAAGGGCTTGTGCCTTTTATCATGGAACGCACGACCGTTCGCCTGGAAACGATACATGTCTCCTTTGACCCGCTGATCATAGCCGGTTCCATCATCTTTACTGTGGTCACCGTATTTATCTCCATCGGCAGACCATCTCGGATCGCGGCAAAAGTCTCCCCGGTGGAAGCAGTCCGTTACACAGACAACACAGAAAATAGAAAAAAACGCGCCGGAGCAAAGACAAGATCAAAGAAAAGCACAAAAGGCGGGCGGATCCCCCGGATGGCACTTGCAAATATATCCAGGAACAAAGGGCGCACCGCTGTGGTGATCCTCTCCCTCTCCCTGTCGATCATCCTCTTGAACAGCGTTTTCACGGTCACAGATTCTTTTGACATGGATAAATACCTGAAAAAATTCTCCACCTTCGACTTCCTGATCGGGAACGCTCGCTATTTCGGTATGGATCACTATCGGGGTGTCACAGACAACACCATCGATACAGAAGCCCTCTCAGAAACTTTTATCTCCGCCTGCGAGGACCAGGATGGTCTCGAAAAATGCGGACGGATCTACGGATCCGGCAGGATCGGACTGGATGCGGCCACATACCAGGCCCCGGACTATGTAGAACAAGACGAGGACGGGACTGTCTACGAGATGATGCATGGCCAGAAGATCTTATTTGATAAAGACGGATACGGCGCCTATCGGAACAGATCATTCCTCTACGGCCTGGAGGACCTCCCCTTGAGCGAGCTGGAGATTTGGAAAGGCGAGACAGACCTGGATACGATCCGTGAAAGATTAGCCACCGGAAAATATATATTGAGCGGCGTCCAGACCGACGACAATGACCTGCCCATGGAAGAGACCTCGATGCACTTGCCCGGCGACAAGATCCAACTTGTAGGACCGGACGGAACAAAACGGCAATTTGAGATCCTCTCAGTAGCCAAGGTAAATTATTATGGGATCAGCTGCCGGATATGGATCCCCTTCACCTACTACACCACCGCGGACATCTTCCGGGAGATGGAATCTGACAGATATCTGATGAGCTGCGCCCTCAATGTGGAAGACAGCAAAGAGGCAGACTTCTTACGATTTGTGGAACAATATACCAACATCCAGGAACCTCTGATGTCCTATGAGTCTAAGCTGACCTACCTTGAGGAATTTTCACAGATGACAGATCTGTTCATCCTGATCGGGGGCGTACTCTCTTTCGTCATCGGCATGATCGGGATCTTGAACTTCATCAATACGATCCTGACGAGCATCATCTCCCGCCAGAAAGAATTTGCAATGATGGAAGCCATCGGTATGACCAAGAGACAGCTCACCCGCATGCTCATACTGGAGGGACTCTATTATGCAGCGATCACCATCGCCGCCGCCTTCACCCTGGGCTGCCTTTTCTCCCTCACCGCCGTCCGTACATTGACAGGGGGGATATGGTTCATGGAGTATCATTTCGTCCTGTGGCCCATGCTGACTGTAGCTCCTGCCCTGCTGCTCCTGAGCGTGCTGATCCCTTACCTGGTCTACCTGCCGCAGAGGAACATAGATCTGACCTATTGTCTGACAGATAATTAAGGCGCTCACAATTTTTATCCCTTGTCAACTGACAGGGCGCATGATATGATGAAAAGAAAATAGCTGGATCTTATCGCCCAATGCAGAAATGGAGATCCACACTCCTATGACATTGTGGAAGGGCCTATGGCAGGCGAAACTATATGGAACTATGTAAATGATCTTATTTCAGGTAGGATGACCCGGAAACAATTTTGGATATTAGAGCGTGTTTGAAAACCCTCTAAATCCTGTAAATAAATTAAATAATACGAACATTTAGTACGATCCACAACCGCTCAGGTCTTTGGATGTGTACTTTTCTACGAGAAAAATATCAAAAGAGCCGGGGGATCACGGATCTCACCCGGCCCCCTTAAAACGCTGTTTTTGGAATGTACTCATCTATTATCTGTAAATTATTTATAATTTAAGGATATTTGAGGTTTTCAAACACGCACTGGCACAGAGCAGACAGAGCAAAACTCTATTTTCTGACTGGATGGAGTACTAGAATGTTCTTACAAAGCTGGATAGTCTATTAGATCGATCTTGATAGGAGGAAGAAAATGAGTGGGATCATGCTCCAGGGAACAGGTTCTGATGTTGGTAAATCCATATTAGCCGCAGGCATCTGCAGGGCTTTTTGCAACCGGGGGCTCGGCGTGCGCCCATTCAAAGCCCAGAATATGTCTAATAACGCGGCGCCCACCCCCGACGGCGGCGAGATCGGGCGCGCCCAGGCTCTCCAGGCGCTGGCGTGCCGGACAGCGCCCTCCACAGACATGAACCCTGTACTGCTCAAACCCCAGTCCGACTGCACGTCCCAGGTGATCGTAAATGGAAAAGTCCTAGGAGACCTGCAAGCCGCTGACTTTCTGAAAGACAAAGGACCCTTGCTCCAGTCGGCGCTCAGATCTTACCGTAGACTGGAGCAGCAGTGCGACATCGTAGTCGCCGAGGGCGGCGGCAGCCCCGCCGAGATCAACCTGCGCTCCGGAGATATCGTGAACATGGGATTTGCCCGGGCCGCAGACATGCCTGTGGTCTTGATCGGGGATATCAACAAGGGCGGCGTCATAGCCTCCCTGGTGGGCACAAAAGTAGTATTGGATCCAGAAGACGCCGCGATGATCAAAGGCTTCCTCGTCAATCTGTTCCGGGGAGATCCCGGACTATTTGATGAGGGGGCCAGAGTCATCGAACAGATGACCGGATGGCGCAACCTAGGTATCGTCCCCTGGCTCCCCGCCGCCAGGAGCCTCCCCGCCGAGGACGCCATCCGAAAAGACGACCGCATACAGCATGACGCGCAGACTATGACCATCGCCGTCCCTGTGCTGCCCCATATCGCGAACTTCGACGACTTCGACGCGTTGGCAGCAGAAGACTCTGTGGAGCTGGTCTATGTCTATCCCGGACAGCCCCTTCCCGCCCGGGCAAAAATGGTGATCCTCCCAGGGAGCAAGACCACCATCAGCGACCTGGAAGCCTTCCGCCGGCAGGAATGGGATATCGACCTGAAAGCCCATATCCGGCGGGGCGGCTATGTACTGGGCATCTGCGGGGGATACCAGATGCTGGGAGAGACCATTGAAGACCCCACAGGGATAGAAGGGGAGGCAAAGACGATCCCCGGTCTGGGACTGCTCCCCATACATACCACACTGGACAATGACAAACGCGTGACAGATACCACCGGGATGAGCCTGGAAGACGGTATCCCTTTCCATGGGTATGAGATCCACTGCGGCAAGACTCAACTGAAAGAAAACGCCGTCCCCTTACTGCGCCTGGAAAACGGGGAGACCGACGGCGCATTGAGTGCGGACGGCCATGTGGCAGGCTGTTATATCCACCGCCTGTTCGACCATCCCGCGCAGCGTGCAAAATGGCTGGGACTCCTGCAGGCCCCTTCTGACGGGATAGAACAGGGACAACGCGTGGAAAACGCCCTGGACCAGGTTGCAGAGGAACTTGAAAGATGCCTGGATCTGGACGCTATCCTTGACATAGCCAATTAAGGATCAAAAACAAAGACGCCATCTGGACAAAGGCCATTATCTGGCTCCATCCGGATGGCGTTCCCGCTCTCCCAAGAGGAAGATCTCATCCCAACCCCAGATCCCAAAGACTCAATTGCCGGACTGTGTCCTTTTCCTCAAATGTATGCAGATACTGGAATATCTTCTCATTATCATGGAGGATCCCGCTCTCGCTGCACTTTTGATAAAATACTCTCATCAAGTGCTCGCTGTCCGGGCTCTCCACCACGTACCGCTCTCTATATATCCGCATATATCTTTCTTTTAACCCAGGGAAAAGACGGTCCAGCTGCTCATAAAAATATTCCCTGTTCCCTTCACGGAGCGTCAGTCCCATGCCGAAACAGAGAACGCCATAGACTCCTGCCTCTATGCACATATCCAGGATACCGGAAATATTTTCTTCTGTATCGTTGATGAACGGCAATATGGGCGTCAGCCATACAACTGTAGGTATCCCTGCGTCGCGCAGTTTTTTCAGGACTTCAAAGCGTTCTCTTGTCGTACTCACATGGGGCTCGATCTTTCTGCACAGCTCTTCATCGTGAGTGGTCAAGGTCATCTGCACAACACATTTTGTCTTTTCATTTATTTTCTGTAAAAGGTCAAGATCCCGTAAGATACGGTCTGATTTTGTGATGACCGTAAATCCAGATCCATGGTCGTATATCAGCTGCAGCGCTTTTCTGACATTCCTGATCTCCAGTTCCAAAGGGATGTAAGGGTCTGTCATAGAACCCGTACCGATCATACATTTTTTCCTTTTATGCAGAAGGGCATATTCTAACAGATCCACCGCATTTTCCTTGACTTCGATATCTTCAAAAGCGTGTTCCATATGGTAGCATCTGCTCCTTGAGTCGCAGTAGATACACCCATGGGTACAGCCGCGATACAGATTCATCCCATTCTTCGGAGATAATATCCCTTTTACTGTCACAAAGTGCATGACTGCCCCCTTTAACTGCACCGCAAAGATCTACCTCTCTGTCTTCAATAATGCATACATCTTCATGTCTATGACTTTACCATTTTTTACAGCGTTGTCTCTCAACGTGCCTTCATATTGGAATCCAGCCTTTTCAAGCACGCGGCAGGATGCTGCATTGTGGGCAAAAGGCTCTGCATAGATACGTATGATATCACTTTTTTCAAAAACATATCTGCAGATCTGTTTTACAGCCTCCGTCATGATCCCTTTCCCCCAATACCTTTCAGCGATATGATACCCCAGTTCTGCCGTCTGTCTATGTATATTCCCCTGACGGAAGACACCGATACTTCCCGCCACTTTTCCATCCACTGTGACGGCAAAAGCAAATGTCCCGTCCCCATCCGCGCCGAGCATTGCGGAGATATAGTCCATCCCATCCTGTTCAGTGTATGGATACGGCAGTCCATCCCTCAGATTTTCCTGTATTTTTTTATTGGAGAGAGCTGCGGCCAGATCTGCCGCGTCTGACAGCTCCCATTTTCTTATCTTACAGATCATCCTATCCAAATGCCTCCTTCGCCAGCTGATCGGCCAGGTCGTTATATTTATCCCCGGAATGACCCTTGACTTTTACAAAACGGATATCCAACTCTTTCTTAGCTTGTTCATAGAAAGCCTTATACGCTCTTGTCCCCTCTTTTTTTGTCTGCCATTCTCCGGTACACCATTTGGCGATCCCTTCATAATCATGAAAGATCGTCACACTTTTGATCTGGTGGTCCAGACAATACTGGATAGCTTTCTGGGAACCTTTGATCTCCCCGGCTACGTTGCGCATCTGCGCCAGTTCCGGGTCATCATATAACTCAGAGAAATGCTCTTCCTTCCCATCATGAAAGACCACCACACCACAGGAAAACTGTTTCCTGTCCGCCTGATAACTGCCGTCCACATAAGCGACCGCTTCCGTCTGGCTCCCGTCTGGCTCCCCATCCCCACTCTTTTCCTCTCCTGCCGCCCCCGGCAGTCCCATATATGCCTCTGCCTGCGCAAGCGTGGGGAAGCTCTTGAACACAGCGCCAGGAAATCCGTGGACCTGCTCCTTGCACTGTGCCCATGTCTGATAGATCCCCGGAGTCTTTCCGTTCCTGACTGCGTATACTTTTTTTGCCATATGTCCTCCTCTTGACCTCAAAACCCTTCGATCCGCCTCTGTTTCCTTAGCTGATAACGCTTTTCTCCGCCGCACCATTCCATTTTCTCTGCCTCTGATCTTATCTCCAGTCCCGGCACCTCCACCGGATGCCCGTCTCCATCCACCGCCACCATGACGATATAGGCCTTGTTGATGCTCCTGCGTCTCCCCTTAAGGTCTTCTATATACGTATCCACACGGACTTCCATGGACGTGCGTCCCACATAAGTCAGCCTTCCCACAAGTACGATCATGTCATTCTGATAAGCACCTTCCTGGAAATCCAGACTGTCGATCGTAGCCGTCGTGACCAGTCCGCCTGAATGCCTCCTGCTGACGATCCCGGCCATCTCATCGATCCACTGCATCAGACAGCCGCCGAAGAGCCTGCCCTGGGGATTCGTATGTCTGGAACGTATGATATATACCTGCTCTGTCTCTGAATCCTGGACTCTCTTCACTCTATCCATATCTTCACACCTTGAACCTGTACCCGACGCCCCATATAGTCTCGATATACTGGGGTTTGGCCGTATTGAACTCTATCTTCTCCCGGATCTTCTTGATATGCACGGTCACCGTGGCGATATCTCCCACTGATTCCATATCCCATATCTCCCGGAACAGCTCTTCTTTCGTGAATACGCGGTTGGGATTCTGCGCCAGGAATGTGAGCAGGTCAAATTCTTTCGTGGTAAAATTCGTCTCTTCCCCATTCACCCACACGCGCCGGGCGGTCTTATCGATCTTGATGCCCCGTATCTCTACGATATCATTCTGGGGGACCCCGCTGCGGATCAGCCGGTTATAGCGCTCCAGATGGGCTTTCACTCGAGCCACCAGTTCGCTGGGGCTAAAGGGTTTTGTCATATAATCGTCGGCCCCCAGGCCCAGGCCCCGTATCTTATCGATATCGTCTTTCTTGGCTGACACCATGATGATAGGGGTATTCTTGGAATCCCTGACCTGCTTGCAGATCTCAAAGCCGTCCACTTCCGGCAGCATCAGATCCAATATGACCAGGTCAAAATCTCTCTCCAGCGCCATCTGCAGCCCCACATCCCCCCGGTTGGCGATCTCCACATCGAACCCGCTCAGCTCCAGATAATCTTTCTCCAGATCCGCAATAGCCTCTTCATCTTCCACGATCAAAATCTTACTCATCTGCCGGTACCTCCTGGTATTTTCTAAGTACAAAGTACATGATGGTGCCAATGCCTTCCCTGCTGGTGGCCCACACCTTTCCCCCATGGTCTTCCATGATCTTCTTCACGATGGACAATCCGATCCCGCTCCCGCCCTTTGACGAATTCCGGGACACATCCGTCCGATAGAAACGGTCAAAGATATACGCCAGATCTTTTGCGGCGATGCCTTTGCCATTGTCCTCAATCTCCACCTGGATAAAATCCCCCACATCCTTTACACGGAGCTGGATGATCCCGTGGCTTTTATTCATATATTTTGTGGAATTGCTGATGATGTTATTCACCACCCGCCCCAATTGCTCTCCATCCGCTATGATGACCACGTCCTCGTCCACATAATTGGCGTAGACCAGTTCGATCCCTTTCACTTCCAATTCAAGCCCCAATTCCTCCACACAGTCGTCGAAATAATCATTTACGCGGATCTTGCTGAATGTATAGGGGATACGGTTGGTGTCTATCTTAGAATAGAATGTCAGTTCATTGATCAGATGATCCATCTCTGTGGTCTTATTATAGATCGTGCGGATATAGCGGTCCATCTTCTCCGGCGTATCCGCCACCCCGTCCATGATCCCCTCCACATAGCCTTTCACAGCTGTGATCGGCGTCTTCAGATCATGGGATATATTACTGATGAGTTCTTTATTCTCTTTGTCAAGGACGATCTTCTCTTCCGTGGACTCTTTCAGCCGCTTGCGCATCTCTTCAAAATCCCGGCAGAGCTCAGCGAACTCATCATCCCCATCCACTTCCATGATAAAGTCCAGATTGCCTTCCTTGATGTTATTTGTCGCCCGCTTTAATTTCACCAGGGGCGCCGCCACGCTCCGATAGATCCAGGAACCTACTGTAAGACTGGTAAAGATCATGATCACCAGGACCACGAACAATACATCTTTCGTCATCAGCCGGACCCTGGCTGTACTCTCGTTGGATCCCTCTATGGAGATATCATAAGAAGACTCCGGCATCTGCGCATCTCCTCCATGGCCCGCCTGGATCTGCCCAAATCCGTATAAAGTCGCCATCAATAAAAGTACTGGTACCAGTACGACCATGAGAAAACCTATGATGATCCTGTTCTGCAGTTTCATTAACATCCCCGCTCCCACACTTTTTTACGTTTGACAATATAGACATTATAGCATAGAAAAAAGGCTCCCATCTCTAAATTTTCTATAAAATTAATGAAGATCTGTCTCGATCGGGACAAAGATAGTCTTTTCCATACACGATGGTGCCATCAGCAAAAAGACCCGCCCCCGCCGGCCGACAGCCATCGAAAACGGATCTTCCCTATTTTTTTATAATACCACTTTATCCAGATGCCAGATCTGATCCACGTATTCCTGGATCGTACGGTCGGATGTGAACTTGCCGCTGCTGGCCGTATTGAGTATCGCGCTGCGCGCCCATCCCTTTTCATCTCTATACGCTTTTTCCACCCGTTTCTGGGCTTCTGCATAAGATTTGAAATCTGCCAGGATAAAATACATATCAGCCTTGTTATATTTGGTCGTGTGCAGCAGAGACTCGTAGATCTCCCTGAACATCTCCGGATCGTTGGGCGCCACCTCACCGTTGATGAGCTGCATCAGTACTTTGCGGATATCGTTGTCTGAATTAAAGTAGCGCATGGGGTCGTAGCCGCCATGGTTTTCATAGTTGATGACTTCATCCGAGGACAGCCCGAAGATAAATGCATTCTCTTCACCCACTTCTTCCACGATCTCCACATTCGCCCCGTCCATGGTACCCAAAGTCAGGGCGCCGTTTAGCATAAATTTCATATTGCCTGTGCCGGACGCCTCTTTGCTGGCTGTTGAGATCTGCTCAGAAACATCCGCCGCCGCGAAGATCATCTCTGCGTTGGACACACGGTAATTCTCGATGAACACCACTTTGATCTTGCCCTTGATGGAGGCGTCGTTATTGACCACGTCAGCCACAGAGTTGATCAGTTTGATGATCAGTTTCGCCCTGTGGTAAGCGGCGGAAGCCTTTGCCCCAAAGATAAATGTCCTGGGATAGAATTCCATCTCCGGATGCTCTTTCAGCTGGTTATAGAGGTACATCACATGGAGGATGTTCAGCAGCTGGCGTTTATATTCATGGAGCCTCTTTACCTGTACGTCGAAGATTGAGCGGGGATCCACTTCCACGCCGTTGTGTTCTTTGATATATTTTGCCAGGCGTACTTTGTTCTTGTATTTGATGTTCAAAAATTCCTGCTGGGCTTTCTCATCGTCGGCGTAGATCTTCAGCTTGCTGATCTGGCTCAGGTCTGTGATCCACTCGTCGCCGATATGGCTGGTCACCCAGTCTGCCAGAAGAGGATTGCCGTGGAGCAGGAAACGCCTCTGTGTGATACCGTTCGTCTTGTTATTGAATTTCTCCGGCATCATCTCATAGAAATCCTTCAGCTCCTGTTTCATGAGGATCTCTGTGTGCAGCCTTGCCACACCGTTGACGGAATAGCCCGCCGCGATCGCCAGATGCGCCATCTTGACCTGGCCGTCGTAGATGATGGCCATCTTCCGTACCTTCTCATGGTTCCCGGGATACTTCTTCTCGATCTCGATGATGAAACGGCGGTTGATCTCCTCGATGATCTGGTAGATCCTGGGCAGCAGCCTTGAGAACAGCTCGATGGGCCATTTCTCCAGAGCTTCAGACATAATGGTATGGTTGGTGTATGCGCAGGTCTTCGTGGTGACTTCCCATGCTTCATCCCATTCCAGCCCCTCTTCGTCCACCAGGATACGCATCAACTCTGCCACAGCCACTGTGGGATGTGTATCGTTCATCTGGAACGTGACTTTTTCGTAAAATCTACGGATATCCGGATGGTTTTTCTTATATTTTGTGATCGCCGCCTGCACACTGGCCGAGATAAAGAAGTACTGTTGTTTCAGGCGCAGCTCTTTACCTGCATAGTGGTTGTCATTGGGATAGAGTACTTCCACGATGTTGCGGGCAAGGTTCTCCTGCTCTACTGCTTTTCTGTAATCCCCTTTGTCAAAGGATTCCAGCTGGAAATCCACGATCGGCTGGGCGTCCCAGATACGGAGGGTATTGACGATGCCGTTGTTGTAACCCACGATCGGCATATCATAAGGGATCGCCTGCACAGACTGATATCCCTCCTGGATAAATTTCTGACTCTTGGTCTTTTCATCGTATTCTACACGCACATGCCCGCCGAAGCGTACTTCCAATGCATATTCCGGACGGCGCAATTCAAAAGGATAGCCGTCTTTGAGCCAGTTATCCGGCTCTTCTATCTGATAGCCGTCTTTGATCGCCTGCTTGAACATCCCATAGCGGTAGCGGATCCCGCAGCCATAAGCGCAGTAGCCCAAAGTGGCCAGGGAATCCAGGAAACAAGCGGCAAGACGCCCCAGACCGCCGTTGCCCAGCGCGGGATCCGGCTCCTGATCTTCGATCACATTCAGATCGAACCCCAGTTCTTCCAGCGCCTCTCTCACATCCTTCATACCCATCAGGTTCAGAAGGTTGTTGCCCAGGGCACGGCCCATGAGAAATTCCATGGACATATAGTAGACGATCTTCGGATCTTGCTTGTTATACGCTTCCTGTGTCTTGATCCAGTTGTCCATGATCACGTCTTCCACCGCATAGGACACCGCCTGGAAGACTTGCTGGGGAGTGGCCTCCTCCAGCGTCTTCCTATATAGACTCTTTACATTTTCCCGGATCTCTTTTTTGAATACTTCTTTGTTGAATCTTTCGCTAACCATTCAAACCTCCTGCGCATTTATTTGACGATCTTTTCCACACCTAAAGTTACTTTCTCAGAGTTGATGTTCCATTCTTTCTCATATCCGGCCGTCTGCTCCAATAACATGCTCTCTGCCAGGATCTCCGGGCAGATCTCATCTCCATGGTCTTTCATAAGGCGTACGATCCGTTCATTCCCCGCTGCGGAGACACGGATCTTATCTGTTACTTCAAATCCCGCTTCTTTCCGCATGGTCTGGACTTTGCTGATGATCTCCCGGATGAATCCCTCCTCGATCAGCTCGTCTGTCAGTCCCACATCCAGCACCACCGTCACATCCCCGTAAGAATCCGAACTGTATCTCTCCATCTGGGCTGTCTCGATCAGCAGGTCCTCTTCTGCCAAGGAGACTGGCTGCCCATCCACCTCAAACTGGAGGCTTCCCTGAGACTTCAGTTCTTCCATGGCTTTCGTCCCATCCAGGGATGACAGATATCCACGGATCTTGTTCAGCAGTTTTCCGTATCTCGGCCCTACCGTCTTGAGCTGGGGTTTGAAACTGTAGGAGATAAAGCCGGAGACATCATCGGTAAAAGTCACCTTCTTCACATTCAACTCCTCGGCGATGATCTCTGCATAGATACCATCCAGGGCCTCCGGCGCCCGCACGAACATCTCCGCGAGAGGCTGCCTGTTCTTCCTGTTGGAACTATTGCGGCAGGCCCTGCCCAGCACCACGATCTGCAGGAGTTCATCCATCTTCTTTTCCAGCTCTTTATCCACCATGCTGGTATCCGCCTGGGGATAACTGCACAGATGGATGCTCTCCGGTGCGTCTTTATCAATGCTGCGCACCAGGTTCTGGTAGATTTCCTCTGTCATGAAGGGGATCATCGGCGCCGCCGTTTTGCACACTTCTACTAATGCCGTGTACAGTGTCATATACGCGTTGATCTTATCCTGGGGCATATCTTTGGCCCAGAAGCGTTCTCTGCTGCGCCTTACATACCAGTTGCTCATATCGTCCACAAACGCCTGCAATGCCCTTGCGCTCTCCGGGATGCGGTAATGTTCCATGTGATCGTCCACATCGGCGATCAATGTGTTCAGCTTGGACAGGAGCCATCTGTCCATGATATTGAGGCGGTCCCGGTCCAGATCATATTTTGTCGCGTCGAATCCGTCGATATTTGCATATAACACAAAGAACGCATAGGTATTCCACAGTGTCCCCATGAATTTGCGCTGTCCCTCTGTGACGGCTTTGCCGTGGAAACGGTTGGGCAGCCAGGGCGCGCTGTTCACATAGAAATACCAGCGGACGGCGTCTGCGCCGAACTCTTCCAGAGCCTGGAAAGGATCCACCGCATTCCCCTTGGATTTGCTCATCTTCTGTCCATTCTCATCCTGCACGTGGCCCAGAACGATCACATTGCGGTAGGGCGCTTTATTGAAGATCAGTGTGGAGATGGCCAGCAGGGAATAGAACCACCCTCTCGTCTGATCCACCGCCTCTGAGATGAAGTCCGCCGGGAACTGCTGCTCGAAGATCTCCTTATTTTCAAAGGGATAGTGATGCTGTGCGAAAGGCATCGCCCCTGAGTCAAACCAGCAGTCGATCACTTCCGGCACCCTGTGCATCTTGCCGCCGCATTTTGGACAGCGGATCGTCACTTTGTCGATATATGGCCTGTGCAGCTCGATCTCATCCGGACAGTCATCCGACATGGCCTTTAATTCTTCTATGCTCCCGACCGCATGCATATGACCGCAGGAGCATTCCCAGATATTTAAGGGGGTCCCCCAATAACGGTTCCGGCTGATCCCCCAGTCCTGCACATTTTCCAGCCAGTCGCCGAAGCGTCCTTTTCCGATGTTCTCCGGGATCCAGTTGATCGTGTTGTTATTGCGGATCAGATCCTCTTTCACCGCCGTCATCTTGATGAACCATGATTCACGTGCATAGTAGATCAGAGGCGTGTCGCATCTCCAGCAGTGGGGATAGCTGTGTTCGAATCTGGGCGCGTCGAAGAGGAGGCCCCTGCTTTTCAGATCCTGCAGGATCGCCGGGTCGGCTTCTTTGCAGAACGTGCCCGCCCAGGGCGTCTCCTGGGTCATCTTCCCGGCTTCGTCCACCAACTGCACGAAAGGCAGGTCGTACTTGCGCCCCACATTTGCATCGTCCTCACCAAAAGCCGGAGCGATGTGTACGACGCCCGTACCGTCCGTCAATGTTACGTAAGAGTCGCACGTCACATAGAAAGCCTTCTTCTCCGTGTCTGCGAAGTCGAACAGCGGTTCATACTCTTTATATTCCAGATCTTTGCCTGTGTAAGTCTCCAGTACCTCATAGGCGGGCTTTCCTTCTTCCGCCAGCTTGCCCAGCACTGTATCCAGCAGTGCCTCTGCCATATAATATACATGACCGTCCGCAGCTCTCGCCTTCACATAGGACTCCACAGGATTTACGCAGAGACCCACATTCGAAGGCAGCGTCCAGGGTGTGGTCGTCCATGCCAGGAAACATGCGTCCTCATCTTTCAGACGGAACCGCACGATCGCTGAACGCTCTTTCACATCTTTATAGCCCTGGGCCACCTCGTGGCTGGACAGGGGCGTCCCGCAGCGGGGACAGTAGGGTACGATCTTATAGCCTTTATAGAGCAGGCCTTTTTCCCAGATCTGTTTTAACGCCCACCACTCGGACTCGATAAAATCATCGTGATACGTCACATAGGGATCGTCCATATCTGCCCAGAACCCTACAGTCCCGGAGAAATCCTCCCACATGCCTTTGTATTTCCACACGCTCTCCTTACAGTGTTTGATAAAAGGCTCCAGACCATACTCCTCGATCTGCTCTTTCCCATCCAGTCCCAGGGCGCGCTCCACTTCCAGCTCCACCGGGAGGCCATGTGTATCCCATCCGGCTTTCCGCGGGACCATATAGCCTTTCATCGTGCGGTATCTGGGGATCATATCCTTGATCACGCGGGTCAGCACATGCCCGATATGCGGCTTGCCGTTGGCCGTGGGCGGTCCGTCGTAAAACGTATACAGAGGACTCCCCTCCCGCTGTTCCATACTCTTCTCAAAGATATGGCTCTCTTCCCAGAACTTCTCGATATTTTTCTCTCTGTCTACAAAATCCAAAGCTGTATCCACTTTCTGATACACTGAACATACCTCCTGACACCTTTCTTCATAAGGACATCTGCCCAAATAGGAGACATCCCTGTTTATATGATAAAAAACCGCCCTGTAAAAGAGCGGGCAAAGATACCACATTATCTATAAAATCTGCCGATAATAATATACCTGTCTCCCGGCAGTTTGTCAAGATGGAGCTGTTATCTAAGCCTGCCCGGTCATCTCACTTACCTTTGCTGCGCACTCCCGGTATGACAACTCTGTGATCACTTTTACCATCATTTCCACCATGTTTATAGAAATTAATCCGACATTCTCTAACTGCAGGGTTCATCCAGCAGATAAACATAGCGCTTGAAGCCGTCCTCTTCTACGATTTCGTATACCGCCCTGTGATAGGTCACCTCTCCATACATTGTTTTTATGGTAGTCCTGCGGGTTCCTTTATGCCGGTATTTTTTTCCTGTCCCTGCCTTCCATTAACATCCTGTCATATCGTTCCATGGACTCACCGGTAAACTGCCTGCCTATTTCACAGACCCATGGATAAATATTTTTCTCCAACTCCTTGAAAGTTACTCCATTTTCGGTCATCATTGTTTTCATCATACAGACTCCTTATGTTTCTTCTTGTCGATCAAACAATAAGTTAAACCTGTATGATCGGGAAGAGGGAATTTCCTTCTTCCCTTATTTTTTTTGCCAATGATAATCATACTCTAAGACGGCATCAGCTCCACGCCAATGCCGTCTTTCCCTCGGTCAGTCCGTTATAAGATCCCTGCCTTTTTCAGATACCCCACGCTGTCATAGCAGCCACGGAAATAGACCGACTGCATCTCCATGTCTGTAAGTTTGTTCCTAAGCTCCATCACTTTGATCAGTGCGGCACAGTATTCCTCGTTTTCTCTGGACAGCTTTGCCACGACAGAACCTAGATATTCATTAAAGACATTGCTGTGGGCGTCTACAAAAGTTTCAAATCTGAACACATCAAACATTCTTCCTCACCTCCGATCTTTTCTGATCGTCCTTATTATAATACACCAAGATCAGCAGTACAAATGTGCAAACTGGATTTAACGCTCCCTGTCCGTGCATTTCTTCTCTGGCTGCTCGTCGTTCTGTTCTGGCTCATCATCAATCATCATAGTTTGACTCCGTCTGCTCCGCACCATTGCATTGTTAAAATTTCTAACCGATGCCACCGTATCGCCATCAAAATTTTGCCTAGCACTGGTACAGACCAGGCAAAGTCAAACTACAATTTCTGACGGGATGGAGTACCAGTGTATCAACAAGCTGATTTCTGTATCAATTTCACCGCCTATTTTGCCATCTGCTGTGTTGGTCTGCACTTCGTTCCAGTCCGTGCTGAACATGTGCCACTGGCACATAGCACCGTCAATCGCTGTAGCCACCGCTACACCTCATTCCTCCGCCTTGCAGAATGACAAAATATCCGGCACATTTTAATACATAAATCAACTTGTTGATACACTAGCGGTCACGGAACTTTTCCTTTCTGAATATAACGGGAAGGGGAGTGGGAACAGTGATCATCAGAAAAATCAGGAGGTGAAACCCTCCTGAAAAGAGGATCAAAAAATGGATCTACAGAATGAAAAATGTGACATGGTGATCGATGAGAAACTGCCGCTTGGCATCATTACGAACGCGGCGGCGATCATGGGCATCACGTTGGGATAACAGATGTCGGAAGTCGTGGGCGCTGATATGTATGACAAGACAGGCAATGGGCATCTGAGGATCATTGGATTTCCGGTGCCGATCTTAAAGGGAAATGTGGGAGTGATCAAGTCTATTCGTGAAAAACTGTATGAGCCGGAGTTTTCGGACTTGACTGTAGTGGATTTTTCAGATCTTGCGCAGGGGTGTAAGACTTAAGATGAATTTATTGAAAAGATGAAGGATGTTTCAGAAACAGAACTGGATCATTTTGAAATCGCCATTTGCGGGGCGAAAAAGATGGTCAACAAATTGACAGGAAATATGGCGCTGCCGAGATGATCTGACGAGATAAAAATTGAAAGCAGGATGGACCAACTCTTTGTGAGGAGCTGGCAGATCCCTGTGAGAAAAGCTGTTACGTTCAGGAAAATGGAAGTCATTTATCTTATAGAGATTGTATTTAGGGGCTATGACGATCTAAACCTCTGAAAGAACTTGAATTATTTATGAAAAGATCAAGTAAAAAGATCAGTATGATAGAATATATCTGTTGACTTGAAGCGCACTTCATAGTTTATGATAGCAGGGAGGTGGATTTATATGTATTCAGCAAAAGAGGCAGCAGAAATGACAGGTCTATCAACGTCAACATTAAGGTATTATGAAAAAGAGCAGCTATTGCCGCAAATAGCAAGAAACAGCCAAAAATACAGGCAATATACAGAGGAAGATATTGAATGGATAAAAATGGTGCAATGTATGCGCATGGCAAATATCCCCATTCAGTCTATCAAAAAATATGTTTCATTGCTAATACGGGGCGGCGAAACTCTGGAACAGCGTTTTGTTATGGTACAAAACCATATGAAGGATATCAAAGATCAAATGTCTAATTTACAAAACGCACTTGATCTGACGCAAAAAAAGTTATCTTTTTATGAAAAACTTTTAGAGGATCCTTGCTATAAAAATATGTCATATAGCGAGGAATGGAAGTTATTTGATCATGGACAAAATCAAGAAAAAACAGGAGGGAATGGATGATGCCCTATATCACAGTCGAAAGTGGTGTTTTATCAGATACACAAAAAGAGGAACTGATCAAACAATTAACAGAAATATCTTCTGAGATCATGAAGATACCACAGGGATTTTTTGTAACAACAATTAAAGAAGTGCCTGATAAAAACTTTGGTATTGGCGGAAAAACTATTGATAAAGTACAAGCAGAGTATATACAGACGCATAATGATCAAATGTAGGCTGTTTCAAGATATAAGCGGAGATAAGGAATGAAAAACGTTTTGATCACAGGAACAACAAGCGGGATCGGGAAAGCCTTTGCGGAAAAAGTAGTGAGGATCGCTTATCGCGGGATGATGAAAGGACGAAGGCTGGTCATTCCGGGGATATATAATAAGTTATTAGTTGCATCTTCGAAGGCACTGCCTGTCAGTATCACAAACAGGATCACAATATTTATGATGAAACAGCCGGTATACCCATTTTCCGTGAAATATCCCTGTATGCATGAGGAGGGGGGACGGAGGGATCAATGATGCCCTCCGTGGTGATGCTCATTTTGATCATGTGCAGGGACGTTGTACACCTCGCCTGTGTACGAAGGCGTTTCCTGCTGGGGCGGCTCTTCTTGGGATAGATCCTCTTGAAACAGATCCTCTTGGAAGAGATCTTCTTCAAATAAGTCTTCTTGGAGCAGATCCTCTTGAGGAAGGTCTTCCTGAAACAGATCTTCCTCAAATAAATCTTCTTCAGGGAGATCTTCTTCCTGAGACAGACTCTCTTCCTGCTGGAATTTCTGGATCAATGCACGGATCTCAGATATGCTCATATCTTTGCATTGGTCGATCGTTATGTCAGCGTCGTATTGTAACAGCAGCAGATAGGCGTTATATTTTCCAAGGGAAAGCCCGCTGTCGTGGGCCAGGGCAGCTGTGTCCATATCTGCAAAGACGCTGTGGCAGCTGTGTCCCGTTTCTCTTGAGGCGTCTGTCACGCCAGTCTCTAAAGGGATCTCCCGGTCCTTGTCTGAAGCTACAGTGAAGAGGAGTTCAGGATCATCCACCAAGTACGTACTCATCGTGTTGCTCTCCATGATCGTTTTGATCGCGTCTGTATACTTTTTCCATCTCAACTGCAGCCCATTTAGGATCTCAGCGCCTTCGTCGTTATAAGGAGAGGCGGATACGACCCGATCAAGCCTGTTCAGAGCCAGTTCCATGGAAGGGTTTACATCGATACTCACATAAGAAACGGGCGTCAGGATCCATGCATATGCCTGCATCCCTGCGATGAAAGAAAGTGTCATACAGGCAAGGGCGAGTATCAGGCCCGGTTTTTTATGGGATTTTTTGGTGCGCTTTGCGGCCAAAGCACGTTTGGTGGCCTCTACCAGCCGGGGATCAGCCTGGATGTTGTCAAATGCCTGTTGTATCTTATTTGTCAATCCCATCACCTCCCAGTCTTTCTTTTAAGATCGCCCGTCCTCTGGAGAGGAGGGAATATACAGTGTTTTCTTTTTTGCCGAGGAGATTTCCTATCTCGGGCGCAGTATATCCTTCATAATAATACAGGTAGATAGCGTCCTTGTATTTACTTGGCAGGGACAGTACGGCTTCCAGGACATCCCTGTGGTCTTCCGGGACTGTCGCTACTATCTCGTTTAACTGTTCCAGGGGGATGGTATTGCGCCGAAAAAAACTTTTCAGATGGTCTTTGCAGGCATTGATCGCCACGCGTATCAACCACGCCTTTTCATGTTCCCCATCAAAAAAAGGCTCGTCGTGCAGCATATAGCGCAAAAAGACATTCTGGAAGACATCTTCAGTGTCTGCTTGGTTTTTTAAGTGATAAAAGCAGATACGTTTTATCATGTCGGCATATTTCTCGACGGCGTTGTTGACTTGCTGTTCGCTCTGCATCTGCCTGCGACCTCCTGTGATCCTTGATAGTTACATTTTACTATAATGGATGAGAGATGTAAATATGTAGCAGCTATTGTATCAACAAGCTGACTTCTGTATCAATTGTACCGCCTATTTATCTATCTGCCGCCACATCTCTGAGAAATTTCGGGCCAGAACTCCACGCATGGCTTCGAAAAATGCACAGAGCTGGCCCAACCCATCACTGACGTCGGAGACGACGGTAAGATCCAGATCGTTACAAGAGATCTTTTCGAAAACTCCAACCTTTTATCTACTGGCGTATCCCTGTCTGCTCATAACTCGTTGATAGTGTCCGTCACCGCCATATTCCGTATCCGCTTGGCAGGGACGTGGACAGCGGCGATCGTTGCCAGGATCACAAACAGGACAACGATCAGCAGCCGGGAGACTGGCAGCGTCCATACGGCGTAAGCGAAATGGTCTTGGATCAGGATGTTAAACAGTATTTTCCCGATGATCAGGCCCGCAGCACACCCGATCACGCAACCAGCCAGGGCATAGGTGAACGCTTCGGCAAAGATCATCCAGGTCATTTGCCGGCCATCCATGCCCACGGCCCGCATAGCCCCGTACTGCTTGCTCCTGGCCGATACGCTCATAGAGATGCTGTTCATAATGTTCAGTACGGTGACCATGGCGATGATGACTAAAAAACTGTAAACACACATCACGAAAGCAACGTAGGTACCGAATGTGCGCTGCTCCCGCTGGTCCCGGAGGCGTAGACCCTCGTCCAGCAGAGCGTTTATGGCGGCTACCGCCTCATCCGTCACCTTGCCCTGTATCATCACAAGGGAGTAATCGACAATACCAGTCAGCCGGATAAAGGTCTCGCTAGACGCGATCACAGAAACTCTGCCGTGAGAGAGACCATCCCCACTGAACAGGTCGTATTTAAGCAGTCCCGCTACGGTCAGCGTTCCACCGCCAATCTGAATGGTATCTCCCTTGTGGAGCGGAGCATCCGGGTCGCAGACCGCCAGGACATAGCCGTTGTCTCCATAGACGTTTGTGAGGTCACTGCCCTTTTTCAGTATATCATCCTTTTTCAGCGCCTCCAAGTCAAGATCATCAAAGGAGATCAAGTCCACCGTCTGGGGCAGGCCCTCTTGTCCCAGTTCCGCCGGAACTTCGAAAACGCTCCGGCGGCCAAAAACATTCTCTACTCCATCCGTCCCCCGAATAGCTTCCGCTATTTTCGGAGAGACGCAGTTCACCCCCGACTCCCCGTAGATCGTAAGATCGGCGTCGCTGGCAGACTGGGGCAGCAGATAGCCCACCCAGTCCAGCAGAACGGAGAAAGTGAGGAACAGGATGATGCTCAGAGCAAAGGATCCGGTCATCAGGACGAGTTCCTTTTTGGCCGACACCGCATGATGTACGCCCAGGGAGATCTCAATGGGCAGGGCGCTGGTACGGACTGCCCGCCGCGCCTGACCGGGACTCCCCGTATTTCCAGAGACCGCCGCGACGGGAGATACCTTGGCAGCCTGCTCTGCCGGCGCTCGGGCAGCGATCAGCACCGTGACTGTTCCCATGACCACGCCGCTGGCGATCCCGACAAGGCTGACGCCGCAGAGGGGGATAGTGGTAAACTCCTCCCGCACTACAAACCGCAGGATGGCGCAGAGGACCCACGAACTGACCGTGCCCAGGATCACGCCGATGGGGATGGCTGTTTTGCACCAGTTGAGGGCCTCCAGCCGCACGGATCGGGCAAGCTGCTGGCGGCTCATGCCAATGCAGCGCATCATCCCGAAAAACCTTGTCCGTTGGGCCACAGTGCTGTTGATACTGCCCGAGATCATCAGCACACCGGCGATCAAGATCAATAGGAACAGCACACCGGCGATCAGAAAGAGAGTTTGCCCCATGGAGGTGTCCAGGATGGCCTGGAACGTAAATTTCTGACTGTGTTTTTCGGCAAGGCGGCTCTGCTCCATGCGGATCATCATATCCGCCATGCTGAAGATCGCCGTCACCAGGAATACGGCGAAGATGATGCACAGAAGAGTCATGCGGTTCTGCCGCCGCCGTACCTTGGCGGAAATAGGGATCAAGCTGAGATAACTTTTCATGCCCGGCACCCCCCAAGATCAGTCAGTACGCCATCGGATACCTGGAAGACCCTGTCTGCCGTGTGCGCGATAGCCGGGTTGTGGGTGATCATAATGACCGTCTGTTCATACTGCCGGGCGGTCTTTTTCAACAGGGCCAGGACCTCGCTGCTGTTTTTGGAGTCCAGATTTCCCGTGGGTTCGTCGGCCAGGACCAGAGAGGGCCGTGTGATCAGCGCCCGCCCAATGGCTACCCGCTGCTGCTGGCCGCCGGAGAGCTGGCTGGGCAGATGATCCCGCCGCTCTTCCAAGCCCAGGACGGTCAACAGATCATCCAGATACCTCTTGTTGGGCCGCTGACGGTCCAGCAGAAGGGGAAAGATCATGTTCTGCTCCACGGACAGCTCCGGGATCAGGTTGAACGCCTGGAAGATAAAGCCGATATTCCGGCGGCGGAAGACGGTGAGTTCCTTTTCTTTCATAGCGAAGGTGTCCTTTTCGTTGATATAGACCCTCCCGGAAGTGGGGGTATCCAGCGCGCCGATCATATTCAGCAACGTACTCTTGCCAGAGCCGGATTCGCCAACGATAGCGACAAATTCCCCTTTTGGAACGGAAAAACTGACATCTTTCAGGGCGTGTACCGCCGCTTCGCTATCACCATAAGTTTTGCAGATATGTGCTACTCGCAACAAGTTCATGATCATGATGCTCCTTTCTTTTCTTGGACTGTATTGGCATCATACCACGCAAACCTTACTGTCAGATAAATCGCAGATTACAATTTTGTCATAGTCGGGAGATCGATCGTGAAAACAGTCCCATATCCCAGCTCGCTGTGGACCTCAATGCTGCCCTGGTGGGCCTCTACGATCGACTTAGCCAACGGTAGACCGAGACCCACACCCTGGGTATCCTTGGAAAAGCGGCTGCGGTAAAAACGCTTGAAGATATGGTACAGATCCTCTGGATGGATACCACTGCCGCTGTCCTCTACTATGATCTGCGTCAGACAGGGGGAATGCTGCCATTGGACCCGGATACGGTCCCCCCGTGCTGTGTGGTCCAGGGCATTCTTGATAAGATTCCCGACAGCCTCCGACAGCCATATCCTGTCGCAAAGAAGGATGCTCTGTCCATCCCCTTCCAGGACAAGCTCTTTTCCCTCCTGTTCGGCCCGAAAGGAATACCGCCCTATGATATGTTCCAGCAATCCCGAGATGTTCTCCGGCGACTGCTCCAAGATGATAGCACCCGCATCCAGCCGGGCCATTTTCAACAGGCTCTGCACCATGGACTCGATCCTGTCAAGTTCCTGCTCGGAGAGGTCTGCAAACTCCCGGACTGTATCGGTGTCCGCCGCCTCCTGCTGGAGGATGCCATTGTAGATATCCAGCGCAGCGATGGGTGTTTTGAGCTGATGGGAGATGTCAGAGATCGTGTCCCGCAGAAATTCTTTTGCCCGACGCTCACTGTCGGCATGGGCGTCCGCGATCGTCACCAGGGAATTGACCTCATGGAACAGGTGGGACATCGCCCCTTCCTCGTTACATTCAATACCGCCCTTCCTCCGGTCCAGAATATAGTCCGCGATCTGCTGAGCTGCATCCTCCATCCGCCGCTCCTGCAGCCGCAGGCGACGGACAGCGATCCCCAGGGCGACCGCCATGCCGCACAGAGCGCAGAAGAGCAGCAGCACAAGTAGATTCATTCCGCCCCGCCTCCCGCGTTCCATTTATATCCCATGCGGCGGACGGTGACGATCCGTGTCGGCCTGGTAGGATCATCCTCGATCTTTGTCCGCAAACGGCGGATATAAACTGCCAGCGTGTTCCCATCCACAAAGTTTCCGTCACAGTCCCACAGCTTGCCCATGATCTGTTCTGCGGAGAGGATGATGTCCGGGTGTTCCATAAAAAGCCGCAGGAGCTTGTACTCTGCTGCGGTCAGATCTATCGGTATGCCGTTCTTGTAGGCCCGGCCCTCCAGCAGTTGAAGGGTGAGCCCATTGGAACACAACTCTCCAGGTGCCTGCCGAAAATGCTTGCTCCTGCGGAGCAGAGCGTTGATCCTGGACATGAGGACCGCCAGCTTGAAGGGTTTTGTAATGTAGTCATCACCGCCTATGTCCAGTCCCATGATAATACTGGTCTCCGCGTCCGAGGCGGTCAGAAAAATGATGGGTACCTGTGATATTTGCCGGATCTTTTCACAGAACGCAAAGCCCGAGCCATCCGGGAGCGAGACATCCAAGACCAACAGATCATATTTTCCCTCTTGCCAGAGGGTTTCGGCCTCCTGGAGCGTGCGGGCGATGTCCAGGTCATAGCCTGCCTTTTGAAAGGCAAAGGAAAGCCCATTGATCAGGCTCAGATCATCTTCCAATAAGAATAATTTGCTCATACTGCCGCCTTCCTTCCAAACGGGATCTGATATATGTGCCAGACCCAGTACTCCATCCGGCCAGAGATCAGAGTATTGCTTTGCCTGACCCACACCATTGCGTCATTAAATTTTACAAATATTTGATACAATCCGCGGCTGCAAAGACAGCGATGCCGTTTTCTTTCATAAATCCAAAGATCTTCTGCTCCATCTGTATTTCCTCCCTTTGTTCATTCCGGTATCGTGATGATATATACCTCGTCAAATCTGTCATTTTTATCATCGTAGGTCATCCGGAACTGATCTTCTGAAAGCCATTCCACATCAAAAGATACGGTCTCCATAAAGCCGCTGCCGGGGTAAGTCCAGATCTCCCGCTTCCCGTACCATGCTTTTTGATAGACATACGGGCGGCACACATGATCATACTCAATGATGATGGTGTTTGTCCCCTGGGGTGAAAGATAGACCTCCCGGCTTGCGATAAACAGAGCATCACTGCAGCTCCGAAAGAGACAGATCACCAGGAGGAGCGCCGCTGATCCGGCTATGTATCTGGACCGCTCACTCTTAGTCTTCATCCTCGGATCATCCCTCTCGTCCTCGATCATAGGCTCGATAAATGCTGTAATGGATCCCGCCAGATGGGTCACATGCCCCTCTGGGTCCCCGCCGTATCCAAACTCGTGATCGTGATAATAGATAGCACCAGAGCCGGATCCTCTCACACTGGAGCAAAAGAGGTATCTTCATCTTGTATGGCAGCCGCTTTGACTGCTCCGGCCTCTTTTTTGGTCACATAGAGTATCCTGTTTTCCATTGCCAGTCAGTCCTTCTCTCAAAAAATGGATGCTGGAAATGTCAGAACTGTTTTGAACCCTTTCTGCGGCTCGCTTTCTATGGCTATGGTCCCTTTGTGGACTCCCACGATCTGCCGGACCAGAAGAACGCCCAAGCCATGCCGCAAGTCCAGTTTTTCATCTGTGTTCTCCAGATGGCGGTTGTCTGCGGTCAGCTCCTTCAGTTTCTTGGCAGATACCCCCGCACCGTCGTCCGCAACCTGGATCATGATACCAGACTCCCCACATCGGACCGAGATCGCGATCCGGCAGCCCTGGGGGTTATGGACGATGCTGTTCTGGATCAGATTGCCCAGCGCACGTTTCAGCAGAGCCTCGTCGCCCATGATATATGCCGACTCGCTTTTCTGATCGGCGCAAAATCCGATCGTATACCGTTCCTCCAAACCACTGTCCAGAAACTCACAGACAGTCTGCCGCGCCAGCTCCACCAAATAGGCCTTCTCCATCCGAATGGGCTGCATGGAATACTCCAGCCTTGATGTGAGGTTCAGATCGGAAATGAGGATCCGCAGCTTCTCCCCCTGTCTGCGGATATGGGCCGCCTGCTCCCGAACAGAGGCCGGAAGTGTTTGGTCATCCTCCAACTGGCTGGCAAAGCCCAAGATCACAGACAGAGGCGTCCGTACATCATGGGAGACACCGCTGATCCAATCGGCGCGTGCACTGTCCTTTTTTGCAATAAACGCCCCCGCCTTGTTGAGCTGGCGGTTGATCTCCGCCAATTCCCCCTTCTCCGGGAGACTGACCGGCTTGCCGGAGGAAACCGTTTCGATCCCCCGCAAAATAGGCGTGACAGCCTTTTCAATGTGCCGGGTGTCCTTCCAGATCAGCAGGACCACCACGATGATATTTGTCAGAAAGACAGCGATCAGCCCGACAAGCAGCTTCTTTACATAGCTTTCATTGACAGAAAAACAATACTTGGCCCGACTCCCTTTTTCACCGCCCACGACCAAAAGTCCCTGGGGATGATCCTGTACGTAGACCGGATGATCCTCCAAGTACCACCGGCTGAATCTTGCCACATCCACTGTCGTGTACTGCCGGGGCAACTCCTCCGGCAGTCCGCTCTGAAAAATGACCGTTCCTGTATCATCCAGGACCATAGCCCAGGCGTGACCTTCTTCCAGCAGACTGGCCAGCCCCGCATCTGCTGCCAGCTGCCCTGTCCTATCCAGAGTGATACTGTCACAGATCTCGCTCATGGGGAGGTCCGTCGTCTCCGAGGTCTGCCAGCTCCAGATCAGCACAGAGAAAAACAGGACGGCATTGAGCAGCAGGAACAGTCCGATGATGCCCACCATGGATAAAAAATATTTCCGAAAGAAGCGTTCCACAGGTTTCATTTCTCTGGCTCCTTCACCCTCAGCTTATATCCCAGGCCCTTTACCGTCAGGAGTGACACGGGCTTTGATGGGTTTTCTTCGATCTTCTCCCGCAAATGCCGGATATGGGTCATCAGGGTCGTTTCATACCCCTGCCAGATCTCCCCGCACAGCGTTTGGCAGAGGATGCCGATGGTCACGATCCGGCCCGCATTCTCCGCCAGCTTTTCAAAGATGCTGTACTCCTTCGCGGTCAGGGGTATCCGTTGTCCCTCTTTGAGGACCTCCGCCCGGTCCAGATCTACCAGTACCGCATCCAGCTTAACGATCCGGTCTTTTTCAGGATAGGCCCGTTTCAAGATCGCCTGGACCCGCAGCAGCAATTCCTTCGGCAGAAAGGGCTTCACAAGGTAATCGTCCGCCCCCAGTTCGAACCCGGCAAAGCGGTCCTCAGCCTCTCCCTTGGCCGTGAGCATGAGAACGGGGACTTTGCTGACGGCCCGGATCTCCTGGAGCAGTCCAAAACCATCCATACCCGGCATCATCACATCCAAAATGATGATGCCAGGTGTTTTTTTCGCGATCAACGCCAGTGCCTCCTCTCCGGAAGCCACCGTCCAAACCTGCGTGTATCCGGCGTTATCAAAAATAGAACGGATCATCGTCCGCAGATCCTTTTCATCGTCCACGACAAGGATCTCTTTATCTAACATAGGAGTACCTCCTGTCTATGCCTATTATAACGCAGAACCCTCAAATTGTATATGCCGTCAGTGAAATCTCAAGGTTATCTCAAGGTTTCCTCAAGGATCGCTCAAGGATGATGTTGTATACTGCTCCCACAAAGGAGGTAACTGCTATGAACGAATATGTCATTGAAACAGATCATCTGACCAAGCAGTATGGGGCACAGAAGAGCGTGGCGGAACTGAGCATCCATGTCCAGAAGGGCCGCATCTATGGTCTACTGGGCAGAAACGGAGCCGGAAAGACCACTACCATGAAGATGCTGCTGGGATTGACCCAGCCCACATCTGGGGAAGTGGCGATCTGGGGCAAGACTCTGCTGGGCAATGAAAAGAAGCTCCTGCCCCGCATCGGCAGTCTGATCGAATCCCCCGGCTTTTATCCCAATCTGACGGGAACGGAGAACCTGCGCATCTTCGCCGCACTGCGGGGGCTGAAAAATCGTGACGCGATCAGAAGCGCCCTGGATCTGGTGGGCCTGCCCTACCGGGATAAAAAGCTCTTCTCCCAATATTCCCTGGGCATGAAGCAGAGGTTAGCCATTGCCCTGGCGGTCATGCACGACCCGGAACTGCTGATCCTGGACGAACCCATCAACGGCCTGGACCCCATCGGCATCGCAGAGATACGCTCTTTTATCCGGGCACTGTGCCACGAGCGGGGCAAGACCATCCTGATCTCCAGCCATATCCTCTCCGAGGTGGCGCTGCTGGCGGATGACATCGGTATCATCGACCACGGTGTGCTGTTGGAGGAGGAGAGCCTTGCGGATCTGGAGGCCAAAAGCGGCAAATATATCCACTTTGTAGTCTCGGACACGGGACGAGCGGCAGAGATCCTGAAAGGTGTCTTCCACGAATATCAGTTCACTGTACAGGACAGCCATGATCTGCGGATGGATCCCACCAGGATTCCCGTGGCGAAGATCGTTTCTGCCTTTGTGCAGCAAGGGCTGGAGGTGTCGGAAGCCGCGACCGTGGAGGAAAGTTTGGAGGATCATTTCAAACGTGTGACTGGAGGTGAGGGGATTGCTTAAACTGATCTTCTGTGAATTGACGAAACTGAAACGAAAAAGATTCATTCTCTTTGTGATCCTCTCTGCGTTCCTGTTTCCTCCCCCGCTGGCACTGATGATGCTGACACCCCGCATGATGGCCCGATATAACATGAAAACTGAGCTCTTTGATGACTTTTTCCAGTTTGTCCTGGGCTATGGGGTGGAGCTGCTCCTGCCCTGCGTGATCGGCGTTATCGCCGCCATGCTGTTCTTCATGGAGCGGGACAACGACACCTTCAAAAATCTGCGGATCATCCCGGTGACCAGCACCCAGATGATCCTTGCTAAGATCATGATCCTGTTCCTGTTTGGACTGATCTTCTGCTTGTCCACAGCCGTTGTCACCATCGTTTGCGGGAGCCTGATCGCTGAAACAGGAGGACTTGGCTATAAGCTGTGGATGGCAGCGGAGATGGGGATTTTTGTTACGGCCGGGACCCTGCCACTGGTGGTACTGGTGGTCTTTTTCAGCAGGACCTATATTTTTTCCGTCCTGCTCTGCATTTTTTACAGTGTGTTGAGCCTGACCGCTGAGAGCTGTTTTGAAGTCCTGCCAAAGCTTGTATGTTGGCTGATGCCGATCCCCCTCACAAACCTCTGGTGCGCAGGGGATATGGTCCGGCATGGAGTCAGGGGTACCTTGGGCGGACTGCAGCACCTGGTCCCCACAACGATGCAGACCGCCTTGATCTTGGGCGTAATGGCCATCTTATCCATCTTGCTGATCGACCGGCTGTATAAAAAGAGAGGAGGCGATTGAGATGCTGGCACTGATGAAAACAGAAGTTTGGAAGCTGAAACGGTATCATATGATCTGGGCGGGCGTCCTCCTGATGCTGCTCTCCGTTCTGCTCACCGTTTTCTCCACCACTGCCCTGGACGGGACCGTCTGGACCTTCCCCTTTTTCGTGGAGCAGGTCATGAAGAACAATATCACAACGATCTTCCCCATGTGTATCGCTCTGATCACCGGATATAGCATCAGCCGGGAGGAGACGGACGATACGCTGAAGAGCATCCTGACGGTCCCTGTGCCGTTTCCCGTTCTGCTGTCCGGCAAGCTGACCGTCTGCGGGCTGCTCTCCCTGTTTCTGGGGATCGTCAGCACAGTGTCCACTGTGGCCGCGTCCTTCCTTCTGGGTTTTCCCGGCGGCGACCTGCCAGCGATCATTCGGGCTGCGGCACAGATCACATTAAACTGTCTCTTCCTCTATATCGCGGTCCTTCCGGTCATCGCCATTGCCGCCCGTATCCCAAATGGACATTTGATCGGCGCGGTGGTGGCCTTTGTCTATGGCTATGGCGGGATGTTCGCGGCAGGAAACGTGACATTAGCCAATTTTTACCCTGTGACCGCAAGTATGGGGCTGGTTGGATACCGCAGCTATGATGAAGCTGTACATTGGGATCCGCTGGTCTGTGCTTCCAGTCTATCAGCCGCCCTTCTGGTCTCCGTGGTTTTTGTAGTGACCACGAAAAAGAGCGCATCCACAAAAACAAATAAAAAGCCCAAAAAAGTGATCACTAAAAAGGGCTGGTAAGGAGTGTCAAACAACATGGAGAAAAAACTTAAGATCGCGATAGGCGTCACCGCCGTTGTACTCATTGGACTGATCAGCTCTTGCGCATGGTCCCTCTCGGAAGCCGGCAGCGCCGATCACTATTCCCAGATCGACAACAGCAAGATCAAACAGGCCGATGCAA